>JAGGAG010000095.1 GCA_017889745.1 Gemmatimonadota bacterium
TGCCACTCCGGTCCGTAAGGTTGAACTTCCTTGCCCGTGACTCCTGCGCCGGCGGCGCCGGGGTCATGATGCTGATCGCACCCGGGACACACGTTGCCGTAAACGGGGTGGAGCCACCGGCATCGCCGTCGAGCTGCACCGGCTGCACGGGATGCGTTTCCACCCGGATCACCCGCCCGCGGGCATAGCCGACGAAGGCATCGCCCCCGTGACCCTCCCGCAGCAGGTCCCACACCGCGCGCACGCTTTCGCCCAGGCCGTTGGCGCGCAGCACCACCACGTCGAGCAATCCATCGTCCGGCTCGATGCCGGTGCGCATCTTGATCAGCGGCGGGAACACCTCGCCGCAGTTGGCCACCAGCACCATCGACGCGTGCGCATCGTACTCCACCCCGTCCACCGTGATCTGGTGCTGCTGGCTCCGGATCTCGCCGATGAACTGGAGCGTCGTGGCCACGTACGCCAGCATCCCCCAGCGCCGCTTGTGCTCCGACCTCGTGCGCGTCATGATCAGCGCGTCGTAGCCCGCGCCGCACGCCACGGCGAAGTAGTCCGAGCCGGTTTCGCGATCGAGCCGGCCGAGATCGATGCGCCGCGGCACGCCGGTCACCAGCACCTTGGCCGCGCGCGCCGGGCTGAGCGGGATCCGGAGGTTGCCGGCGAGCAGGTTGCCCGTACCGCCGGGAATGAGGCCAAGCGTCACGTCGCTGCCCACCAGGGCCGCGGCCGCCTGCATGGTCGTGCCGTCGCCGCCGAACACCGCGCACACGTCCATCTTCTCCTGTACCGCGTAGGCCGCGAGACGGCCCGCGTCTCCCGGCCCGCCGGTCGCGAGCACCTCCGCGTCCCATCCCGCGCCGCGCAGCGTCGCCATCACCAGCTCGACCGCGATCGGGTCGGTGCGGGCGGCGGCCGGGTTGGTGATCAGCAGGGCACGCGTCATCAGAATTCCCGCTGCCAGAGTACATCGGCGCCCACCTGGTACCGGAGCGAGCTCGATACGTTCTGGCCGACCGCCGAGACCCCGCAGAGCCGCAGCAGCGGCTCCACCACGCCCTGGATCTTCCATTCCGGCGACACGCGCCACTCGATGCCCGCGCCGAAGTTCCGGTAGTCGAACGAGCTCAGCTGGCTCGGGCAGAAGCCGGCGTTGAACGTGAGGAACACCTTCCGCCCGAGCTGCCATCCCGCGGCGAGCGCGAACGCGGTGGTGAGGCTCTGCCCCTGGGTGCCGCCGCTCACCACGGGACGGATCTGCAGCATGTCCACGCCGAGCTGCGAGCCGATGGTCTGCTCCAGCACGCTCGCCCCGGCGCTCAGCGCGTAGGAGTAGGCGTTCGCCACCAGCGCCGCCTGCGCCCCGCCCTGCGCCGTCGCCTCGCTCGCCGGTGCGCCGGTGACGAGGTACGATACGATGTCGAGGTCCGACAGCGGCGGCCGCTGCGTGCTCGTCAGCTTGAGCTTCGGGTCGAACAGCGTCCCGGTCACCAGCGCGATCACCGGCAGCTCCTGGCCCTTCGTCGTTCGCACCACGTGCTTCGCCTGGATGTCGAGCGCGGCATTCAGGTCGGGCGTGCCGAAATAGCGGACGTCGCCGCGCACCACCTCGAAGTCGCGGGTGAAGCCCGGGATCGGGCTCAGGCGGTAGTTGCCCCGTACCGCGTGCAGCGTCCCGTCCATCCGGTACGTCGTCCTCACCTTCTCCACCCGCAGCTTGCCGTCGAGCTGGATGTTGGCTTCCGCCGACCGGAGCCAGAAGTCGTCGCCCACGGTCAGGCTGAAGTCGCGCACCCGTATCGTCTCCAGCACCCGCGCCGTGAGGTCCGAGCCAAGTCGCCGCCGCCGCACCAGCGTCGTGTCCACGAACGCCAGGTTCTCCGGGTCCTCGAGGTTGATGATGCGCTTGTTGATCAGGTCGGCGAAGTAGAGGGTCCCCTCGTCGGCGGTCACGTTGCCCGACACCACGAGGCTGTCGAGCGGTCCCGTCACGGCGAGCCGGCCGCTCGCGGTGAGCAGCAGGAAGTCGCGCTGCTCGATGGCGCGGAACCGGTCGAGCCGCGCCAGCAGGTTGAGCACCGGCCGGTTGAGCCGCTCGAGCTGCACGTTTCCCGACACCGTCATTGAGCCCTTCGGGCTCTGCAGGGTGAGCGTCGGAAGCAGGATCGAGTCGCGCCGGAACTCCGCCCGGCCGTTCATCGCCGTGAACGGCACGTTGAGGCCGTCAACCGTCAGCGCGCCATCGACCACCTGGATGAACCCGCCGAGGGCCGGTTCGTCCCAGGTGCCCTCCACCCGCACGTCGGCGCTGAGGAGCCCGGTCACGTGGCGCACCGACCGGCTCACCGGTTCCAGCACGCTGAGCGGCACGCTGTCCGCCGTGGCCTGGATGCTCAACGGACCGGGGATGAGCCGCTCCTTCACCTGTTGCAGCGCCAGGTCGAGCGGCAGCGAGTAGCGCATCTGCATCACCGGGTTCCCGGTGCGGTACAGCAGCAGGCCGCCGTCGAGACGCTGCTCGGCGTAGCTGAAGACGCCCTGTGCCATCGGCCCGCGTGTGTCGCCCAGCCGCAGGTCCTCGAGCCCGATCGTCCCCTCCATCATGGGATCCGAGCGTGTGCCGCTCATCTGCACCCGGAACCCCAGCCATCCGCGCACGCCCGTCGTGTCGAACTGCGCCAGCGCGTAGAGGTCGCGCAGGGAGAGCCCGAGCCCCTCGACCGCGAGGTCGCCCGGCCCGGTCCACGGCACGAGCCCGGAGACGCTGAGGTACCCCGAGCCGTCGGTGCCCTGGATGCGGAGCGGCGACACCCGCACCGTCGAGTCGGCGAGCAGGATGGTCGACGGGTCCAGCAGGCGCCATGCGCGCGTCGGCAGCCCCAGCGCGAGCGAATCGATGGCCACGGCCCGCAGGCTGTCATCGCGCCACGCACGCCCGGTGCCGGCGATCTTCACGATGCCGCCGTCGTCGCCGCTCAGCGTCCAGTCGAGCGAGTCCGCCGGCCCCGACAGCGACAGCTTCAGGTCGCGCACGAACCGCTCCTCCCGGCTGATCGAGTCGAGCGCCGCCGTCATGGTGAACTCCGGTCGTGCGCCGCCGGTCCAGCTTCCCGTCACTTGCAGGTCGTTCGCCCGGAAATGATTGAACGTGAGCCCGCGCAGCGAACCCTCCGCCGTCGCCTCCAGCGAATCGAGGCTCCCCGCGACCTGCGCCTTGACCCGCAGGATCCCGTTGAGTGAGCGCCAGCCGGGCAGTGTATCCCGCGTGAATCCGGTGAGCTCCTGCGCCAGCGAGTCGAGTTCCACCAGGCTGTCCGCCTCGAGGGTGAGATCCATGCTGCCGCGGTTCGGCCGCGCCCATCCCACCGTGCCGGCCCCGGCCAGGATCATCCCCGAGCCCCGGGCCCATGCCGTGTCGATAGTGACGAGGCTGTCGCGCACCTGCGCCCCCACCGTGAGCGTGTCCAGGTGCACGCCGCGGAACACGCCGGGACCCAGCACCAGGTTCACCCGGCCCTCCGGCGCCACCAGCGTGTCCATGACGCCCGTCGCCTCGATCCGCCCGTCCAGGCTCGTGCGCCCCTCGCGCCCCGTCAGCGCCTGCAGGTCGAGGTGCGCGAAGTCGAGCTTGAGGCTGTCGGCGCCCCAGCGTGGCGGCAGGATCGTCACCGTGCCCGAGCCCTTCACCACGCCGATCTCGCCCTGCACCTCGCCGTCCACGAACAGCCGCTCCACCGGGCCGTCGAGCTTCACCCGCCCGCGGAGCGTGCCCTCCGACAGGATGCTGGGGAAGGTGGCCCGGATCCCCTCGAAGCTGAGCGGCGCGAGCGTGACGTCGGCGGCCACCTTGATCGAGTCGGTGCGGCTGTCCAGGCGCAGGTACCCGTCCACGATGCTCTCCGGCCGTGCGCCATCCTTGTGCCGCGCCGTGCCCGTGAACGTCGCGTTGGTCAGCGGACCGTCGAGCGAGCCCACGGCGTTGAGCCGGCCCTCGAGGATCACCGCCGGCGCCAGGTTGCGCACCGTGCGCAGGTCGATGTCGCTCCGCGCGATCGCCACCTTGTCGAACACCAGGTCGCCCGCGCCGGTCTGGAAGCGGCCGTCGAACGACATGGTCGTGGTCGGCCGCCCCGGCACCGCGAGGTCGATGAACACGATGTCGCCCCGTGCCGCGATGTCATTGAGGTCGCCCTCGGCCTCCACCGGGCCCGAGATGAGCCCGATGAACGGCAGCGAGTCGATGTACGGCCGAACCTTGTCCAGGTTGAGCTCGTTCAGCCGCAGCTTGAGCCGCCGCACCCCGAGTCCGTCCACCGCATCCACCTCCGCCACGAGGCTGCCCTCGATCCGCTCCGGTCCGTCCGTCAGTCGCAGGTTCGTGAGCGTATAGTCCGTGCGCCGCCCGCTCAGCGAATGCGCCACCACGTTCGCGTGCCCGGTCATCGCCGGGAAATCCGGCGAGATGAACCGCAGGTCTCTCAGGTCCACTGCGCTCGCGTCCGCGCGGAAGTCCCACATGATCGTGTCGCGCGGCCAGAGTACCATGCCCTCCGCCGTCGCGTGCGTGCCCGGCAGCGAGGCACGGGTCAGCGAAAAGCGGAGCGAGTCGCCCTGCTGCTGGATGATGCCCTGCAGTTGTCGGAGCTGCACCTGCGGCTCGCTGGCGTCGGTGCTGAGCGTGTCGACCACCACCAGCAGCGGCTTGTGGTCCGGCGTGCCGATGCGGAGCCGCTTGATCACCGCCGACAGGTTCGAGAACGTCATGACCCGCTTGGTGCCTTCCCCCGTCACCGCCACCATGTGGCCGGGGATCGCACGCGCCGCCCGCAGCTGCCGTTCGCGCTCCGTGTCCGTCATGGTGCCCGTGGGCCACGGATACGCCAGCGCCAGCGCCCCGTCCGTCAGCTTCATGTTGCGGAACTCGATCAGCGGGGGCGCCGTCTTGCCCGGGGGCCCCTCCGACAGCCGCAGCACCTCCTCGTAGTTCCACCGCCCCGACGAGTGCCGCACCAGGTTGATCACCGGGTGGTCCACTTCGAGCGTCTCGAGGATGAACCGCCGCGCCAGGAAGTTCGGGATGAGGTAGCGCACCCGCACCACCGGCAGCGACACCAGCAGCACTCCCGCGGTGTCCCGCACCACGACGTCCCGCAGCACCAGGTCGCGCAGGAACGAGCCGTCGATGTTCCCCACGTGCACTTGCCCCCGCAGCAGCGTCTCGAGCTGGTGGGACACGTTCCGCGCCAGCAGGGCGCGCCCCGGCGGCGTCACGGTGAGCGACACCACCACGCCCACGAGGGACGCGATCACGCCCACCACCAGCAGCACGAGGACCCGCACGACGTGCCGCATCAGAACGGCTGCCCCACCGTGAGGTTGAGCTGCCAGCCGCCCGGGCTGGTCGGCTGGAAGGTGAGCGGCGGCCCGCCCGGCACCGGCCGGAGCTCGGTCAGGTCCTCGGTCACCGAGTTCGCGACGTAGACCGTGCCCCGCTGCAGCTTGTCCCAGCTGTACGCCACGTCGAACCGCAGTGGCCCCACCGGTGTCACCAGCCGGAGGCCCAGGCCCGGCGTCGCCACCACTCGCTTCTCGCTGTTCACCGGGTCGTTCGTCTGCCACAACCCGCCCACGTCCACGAACGCCGCGAGCCGCAGCCGCCCCTGCCACACCGGCGCCGGGAACCGCACTTCGACGTTGCCGATCAGCTGCACGTTGCCGCCGGTCGCGAACGGCACCGTGTTGTTGTCCAGCACCGCCGGGTTGGTCTGGTAGCCCGCGGTGTCGGCATCCGGGATCACGTAGACGATCGGGCCGAGCTGGTTGTAGGGAAAGCCACGTACGTCATTGGGTCCGCCGGCGTAGAAGCGCTGTTCCACCGGCACGAAGTTGACCGCGCCCTGCTGGTCCGAACTCCGGCCGAATACCCGCCCCGCCCGGGCCCGCCATGCCAGTACCACGTCGGGAAACACCGTGCGGTACCAGCGGCCCTCGATCGCGAACCGGGTGAACTGCTGGAACTGCGACGACCCGATCAGCGATGAGCTCCACGCCACCTCACCGGTGAAGAGGTGGCCCCGGGTCGGGTCCACCGGGTTGTTCACCCGCGGGATCGCCGCCGTGGCGCTCAGGATCGCGAGCGGCTTCCGCAGTTCCTGCGCGGCCCGCACTTCGGGCGTGCACACGCTGAAGTACGAGCAGAACGCCGCCGCCGTGGCCTGCGTGGAGCCGTACGTGAACGTGTAGGCCAGCGTGAGCGGGTCGCGCCGCACCGGTGACTCGCGCGTCAGCGCGATGCCTGCGCCGATGTCCTCGCGCAGGTAGACGCTGTACTGGCTCCGTCGCTCCGAGAATCCCGACAGCGTCATCGAGTTCTGGGGCGACAGGAACGCCGGGCGGCGCACCGATACCGTTACGTTGTAGTTCAGCTTGCGCGACCCGATCTCGACGACCCCGGCTTCCTTCACGCCCGGGCAGAGGCTGTTCTCCAGGTTCCAGTCCACGAAGCTGGGTGTCGACGCCACGCCGATCTTGGACGCCCTCGCGCTGATGTCGAGGATCCGGCCCGACCCGAGGAAGTTGCGCATCGCCCAGCCCGCACTGACGCGGAAGCAGTCCTGCGAGGCATAACCCGCGCTGGCCTTCACCGTCCGCCGCTTCGCCTCCGCCACCTTCACGATCACCGGCACCAGCGAGTCCGTTTCGTCGAACGCCACCGTGTCGAGTGACACCTGCGCCAGGCTGAACAGGTCCGACCGGTACAGGTTGAGCTGGCTCGCCGTGATCTCCTTCTCGGAGTACGCCCGCCCCTGCTCCACCAGCAGCAGCGCCCGCACCACGCT
Source organism: Gemmatimonadota bacterium (assembly GCA_017889745.1). Taxonomy (GTDB): domain Bacteria; phylum Gemmatimonadota; class Gemmatimonadetes; order Gemmatimonadales; family GWC2-71-9; genus JAGGAG01. The sequence continues at coordinate 6,837 of JAGGAG010000095.1, forward strand.
CGTGTCCACCCGCGTGGTCCCCTCCACCTTCACCGAGCCGAAGCGGTAGTGATGGCCGGTCTCCACCGTGAGCGTCGCGTTCGCCCGGCGCGTGGCGCTGTCCGACGCGAACTCGCGGAAGATGTCCACCGTCGGGTAGCCGAGGTTCCGGAGGCGGAGCGTCACCGTGTCGATGCTCATCTGCAGCCGCGCCAGGTTGAACGGCTTGCCCACCCGGAGCGGCAGGTCCTGCGTCACCTCTTTCTGCTTGCCGGGCGGCAGCGAGTCGAGCCCCACGAACGTCAGCTGCTCCAGCACGATCGGCGCGCCCTCGGTCACCTTGAACGTGATGTAGATGTCCCTCGGCGTGCGGCGGATGATCGTGTCCACCGTCGCCGACGGAAATCCGCTCCGCCGGTACAGCACCTCGATGCGCAGCACGTCCCGCTGCAGCTCGCGCTCGTTCACGTACTTCTTCGACCCCACCCCGATCCACTTCACCGCACCGGTGCGCGCAAACCAGCTCGAGTTGGACGTCGCGATCGATGCCGCCAGCGTGGCACCGTCGATCGCCTTGTTGCCCTCGAACTTGAGCTGCAGCACCGCGCGCTCGCCGTCCTGCGCTGCCACTCGAGCCGGGACCAGCCACGCCGCAGCCACCAGCGCTCCCACGAGGAGTCTGGACCACGCGAACTTCACGCGCTTCGCCTGTCTGGCGGAGAGCTGACGATCTGCAAAGAAATACGACACTCCCAGGTCGCTTGTGACCGCTCCGCGCCCCATCGACGGAGCTTCAGCGACGATTGACGAGGTTAGCTAACCCATGTATTTTTGCAGCGTTAGGCCGCAGTGTCAATGTTTTGACCGGTTGCCGAACACTGCCCATCCCGCCGCCCCTCCGGAGCGCCTCGATCGCAACTCCCCGGTCGCCGCTACTTGCCGCCCTCGGCGCACTGATCGGGCTGGTGGCCTGCGGTCCGGAAGGACCCGGCCGCACGCTGGAGTATTACTTCACGTACGACCCCCGCTCGCTCGATCCGGCCTTCTCCACCGACGTCCCCACCGGAGAAGTCGACGCGCTCCTGTTCGACAACCTCACGCAGTTCGACGTCGACGGCCGGCTCGTGCCGGGCCTCGCCCGGTCCTGGGAAGTCGACCCCTCCGGGTCGCGCTACACCTTCCACCTCCGCACCAACGCGCGCTTCCACGACGGCCGCCCCGTCCGCGCCTCCGATGTCGAGGCGTCCTATCTCCGCGCCCTCTCCCCCAGGTCGCTCGGCGGACGCCCCTGGCCCCTGTACCCCATCAAGGGCGCGCGGGCCTTCAACAAGGGAGAAGCGTCCGGCGTCCCCGGACTCGTCGTCGCGGATGATTCCACCGTCGTCGTCACCCTCGAGGAACCGCTCAACATCTTCCCCAAGCTCGTGGCGATGCCCGCCACCGGCATCGTGCCCACGCCCACCGGCGAGGAGTTCGACCAGTCGCCCATCGGCAGCGGGCCCTGGCGCTTCGTGGAGTGGTCGCACGACGACTACGTCGTGCTCGCGAAGAACCCCGATTACTGGGGATCGGTCCCGCTCGCCGACAGCATGCGGATCCGCATCATCCCCGAGCCGCTCACCCAGGCGGCCGAGTACGAGCGCGGCGGGCTGACCGTGGTGGAAATACCGTTCGGCGAGACCAGGCGGTGGGAGGAGCGGCACGGCGCCGAGCTCAAGCGGCGCCCTACCATTCGCGACCTGTACATCGCGATCAACACCACGCGCGGGCCCTTGAGCGACGTGCGTGTGCGCCAGGCGCTCAACCTCGCCATCGACGTGCCCACGCTGCTGCAGACGGTCATGGCCGGGCGCGGCCTGCAGGCGCACGGCGTCATCCCGCCGGGGATCACCGGCTACGACTCGGCCCGCGCGCCCTTTCCCTACGACCCCGACAGCGCGCGCCGGCTCCTCGCCGCCGCCGGACACGCGAGCGGACTGTCCCTCAGGCTCTGGCGCTCGCAGCGGCCCGAGTACGCGCGCATCGCGCAGACCGTGCAGCAGAGCCTCGCCGCGGTGGGCGTCCAGGTCGAGATCGTGCAGCGCGACGCGTCGAGTGCCCGGTCCGCGGTGCGGAAGGGTGAGGCCGACCTCTTCCTCACCGACTGGTATGCCGACTATCCCGATCCCGAGAACTTCACCTATCCGCTCTTCTACTCGAAGAACGCCGGCACCGGCGGCAACTACGCCTTCCTGAACGACCCCGCCATCGACAGCCTCACCGTCCGCCTCCGTACCACGGTGGACGAGGCCGAGAAGGCCCGGCTCGCGCAGGAGACCGACGCGCGTATCTTCGCGCTGGCGCCCTGGATCTTCCTCTGGCATCCCGTCGATCTCTGGGCCCTGAATCCGCGCATCGAGGGCTGGGACATCCCGGCCATCTTCAACGGCCAGCGCTGGCAGCAGGCACACGTCGCCCGATGAAGCGATTCCTCGCCGTTCGCCTGGCACTCCTCGTCCCCACGCTGCTCGGCGTGCTGGTCGTCACCTTCCTGCTGCTCTACGTCGCCCCCGGCGACCCGGTGCAGGCCATGGTGGGCGAGCGCGCCGATCCCGAGACCCTCGTGCGCCTGCGCCGTGAGCTCCACCTGGACGAGTCGCTGCCGCGCCAGTTCGGCCACTATGTCGGCAACATCCTCAAGGGCGATCTCGGCACGTCGTACATCACCCGCCGCTCCATCGTCTCCGAGTTGCGCCACCGCTTCCCCGCCACGCTGCGCCTGGCGCTCGCCGCCATGCTCTTCGCCACCACCCTCGGGCTCGCCGTCGGCATCTACGGCGCCTGGCGCCCCGGCGGATGGGTGGACCGCTTCCTCACCCTGGGCGCGTACCTCGGCATATCGTTCCCGGTGTACTGGGTGGGCCTGGTGCTCATCCTCGTGTTCGCGGTGCAGCTGCGCTGGCTCCCGCCCTCGGGCTCGTGGGGCTTCATCTACCTCATTCTCCCGGCCACCACGCTCGGCATGCGCTCCATCGCCGTCATTGCGCGCATGACCCGCACCGCGCTCCAGGAGGCGCTCCAGAGCGATTTCATCCGGACCGCCCGCGCCAAGGGCCTGGGCGAGGCACGGGTCCTGTTGCACCACGGACTCAGGAATGCGCTGCTCCCGGTCATCACGGTGCTCGGACTCGACTTCGGCAGCTACCTTACCGGCTCGATCCTGACGGAGACGATCTTTTCCTGGCCCGGCGTTGGGCGTTATGTCCTGAGCGCCATCGAGAAGCGCGACCTGCCCGCCGTGTCGGGCAGCATCCTGTTCCTGAGTGTCTTGTTCGTCTTCGTCAACCTGGTGACCGACCTGCTCTATGCGAAAGCCGACCCGCGAGTGGCGTATGACTAGGGGAGGCCTGTTCCTGCTTCTCCTGGCCGCCCTGCCGCCCTGCCGCCTTGAGGCTCAGTCGACAAGCCTGCAGAAGCGCCTCGATGCCCGTCTCGACCGGCCGCCGTTCAACCGCCAGCTGTGGGGCGTCGCGCTCGTCGACGAGAAGGGCACCCTCCTCTACGGCCGCAATGCCGATCGCATGTTTGTTCCGGCGAGCAACACCAAGATCGTGGT
>JAGGAG010000096.1 GCA_017889745.1 Gemmatimonadota bacterium
GCTCGACTGGTGGTCGGACGACTCCGCCCGTATTGCGTTTGTAACCGCGCACGGGCGCGCCCACACCGGCGAGAATGTCATCGTCTGGGCGCCGACGGACTCCCTCGATGCCCAATGGCTTGCCGCGTTCAGCGATTCACTGGACAGTAGCGTCGGCTGGCTCAAGGCATTCATGGGAGGCCCCTACGAATGGCAGCGCATCGCGAACCGGCCAGTGCTGTTCTACCTCAGCCCAGGGCAGTTCATATCCCACGCCAGCGGCCGGGACGCCGTCTTCATCTCCCTCAATCGGATACGCAAGGGTGATGCGCCCACTCTTCACGAGGCCTCACACGAGTTGCTGTCACCTCCGGTCCCCTTCGCTCCATACGAGTACGCCGATAGCGCGGCCGGGGAGCTGGTCGCGGCTCACTTCCCCTTCTGGCTCGTGGAAGGGCTGCCCGACTACCTGGCACAGGCAACAGCGGCGGCCACCGGCTTCCACGAGGGCGATGTCTTCGACATCGGCGGCCTCGCCAAGGTCGACAGTGTCTGTGCCGCCCGCCTCACCGCCAGCTCTCGACGGGCCGAGATCCTGGAGAGGGTGGGTGGTCAGGGGAGGCTCGAAGCACTCTTCACCAGTGAACGGGGCGAGGTAGCCCCCACGTTCTACGCCTGCAGTCAGTCTATCACCAGGTACCTGGTAAACCGGATCGGCATTCGTGCGACGGTGAGACTGTTTCCGGCGATTCAGTCTGGCACCTGGACCACGGAGGTGGAGGCCGCCGCCGGAGAGTCCGTTGCCACCCTCCGGGAAGACTGGCTGGTCGAGATCGGCCTGGCGGGATTCGCGAAGGCTTCGGGGCCCCAGTAGCCTTCGGACGCATTTCGCCTTTCTGGAGCCTCTGATCCCATGGCGAAGGCCGCACCCAAAGCGCGTCGGCTCTGGCTCGCGTGGCTGAGCGGCATCCTGCTGCTGGTCGTCGTGGGAATCGTGATTGCGCGGCGGGGCGAAGAGCTCCGCTTTGCGGATCTCCTGAAGCACGCGCATCCCAGCTGGCTCCTGGCCGCGGTGGTCCTCCAGATAGGCACGTACGCCTGCGCCGCCGGCGCATGGCAGCGGGTCCTGGCGCGGCAGCGCATCCACACCTCGTTCTGGCAGCTCATCCCGCTCGGGCTCGCCAAACTGTTCATGGACCAGGTGGTCCCCTCCGCCGGACTCAGCGGCACCCTCCTCGTGGTGCGCGCCCTTACGCGGCGCGGCGTGCCCAACGGCGCGAGCGCCTCGGCGGTGGTCGTCGGGCTGCTGGGATTCTACCTGGCGTACGGACTCGCCCTGGTGACGGCGCTGGTGCTGCTCGCGGTCAGCGGCGACCTGAGCCGCCGGATGCTGTCGCTCGCCATTGTCGCCAGCTTCCTCATCGGCGCGGTGGTCGTGGCGCTGTTCTGGCTCCTGCGGGGGCGGCGGGGCCCGGTCCGGAGCCTGCTGATGCGCATTCCGGGACTCAAGGGATTCCTGCAGGAACTGCACGATGCGCCGAAGGAGGCGCTCCACGACAAGACGCTGCTGCTGCAGACCACGGTACTCCAGTTCGGCATCTTCGTGCTCGATGCCGCCACGCTCGGCGTCTGCCTCGCCGCCCTCGGTGCGACGGCGAGCCTCACGGGCTTGTTCGCCGCGCTGGTGCTCGCCTCACTGGTCGCCACGATCACGCTCATCCCGAGCGGGCTGGGGACCTTCGACGCGACGATGCTCGCCATGCTGCACCTGGTGGGCGTCTCGACGACGCACGGAGTCGGCGCGGTGCTGCTGTTCCGGGGCTTCACCCTGATGCTCCCGCTGCTCCCGGGGCTCTGGCTGGCGCACCGGGAAATGAACCCGAAACCCTGAGATGACCACCGCCACACCGCCTCCCCGCCACGCCGGGAAGCCTCACGAGGTTCATGACGCGAAACACGCGGCCGTCACCGCGGCGCTGCTGGAGCGGGCGCGCTGCGACGAGGCGACGGCGCTCGCCCGGCTCGAGTCGCGCGCGGAGGGGCTGAGTGAGGCCGAGGCCGCCGGTCGGCTGATCCAGTACGGCCCGAACCAGATCGCGCGCACCAGGCGGCGGTCGAAGCCGCTGCTCCTCTTCGACAACGTTCGTAATCCCCTCATCATCCTGCTGCTGGTCCTGGGCCTGGTCTCCTGGCTCACGGGCGACCTGCGGTCGGCGGTGGTCGTGCTGGTGATGGTGGTGCTGGGGGTCGTGTTGCGCTTCGTGCAGGAGATGCGGGCCGACAACGCCGCGGCTCGGCTGCAGGCGATGGTGAGCAGCACGGCGACCGTGGTGCGCGGTGGCCGGGAGCAGGAAATCGCGCTGGGCGGGTTGGTGCCGGGTGACGTGATCCGCTTGGGCGCCGGCGACATGGTCCCGGCGGATGTCCGGCTGCTCACCAGCAAGGACCTGTTCCTCAACCAGTCGGCGCTCACCGGCGAGGCGATGCCCGTGGAGAAGCACGCGGGTCCTGCCCCGTCCGCCATCGACTCGCCGCTCGAATTGCCGAATGTCTGTTTCCTGGGCTCCAACGTGGAGAGCGGCGCGGGAACGGCGGTGGTGGTGCACACCGGCGGGCGGACCTTCTTCGGCGTGCTCGCGGCGAGCATCGGGGGCGAGCGGGAGCTCACCAGCTTCGACAAGGGGGTCAACGGATTCACCTGGCTGATGATCCGCTTCATCGGGGTCATGGTACCGACGGTGTTCCTGATCAACGGACTGAGCCGGGGCAACTGGGTGGAGGCGTTCCTGTTCGCGGTGGCCGTCGCGGTGGGGCTCACGCCGGAGATGCTGCCGATGATCGTGACGGTGAACCTCTCCAAGGGCGCGCTGGCGATGGCGCGGGAGAAGGTGATCGTCAAGCGGCTCAACTCGATCCAGAACCTGGGCGCGATGGACGTGCTGTGCACCGACAAGACGGGGACGCTCACGGAGGGGAGGATCGTACTGGAGCGGCACGTGGATGTGCGAGGCCACGACAGCGAGCGGGTGCTGCACTACGGCTACCTCAACAGCTACCACCACACCGGCCTCAAGAACCTGATGGACGAGGCGATCCTCGACCATGAGGAGCTGGAGGAGAAACTCGAGGCGAAGGAGAAGTACCGGAAGATCGACGAGATCCCCTTCGACTTCGTGCGCCGGCGGATGTCGGTGATCGTGGAGGATCTGAGCGGCACGAACACGCTGATCTGCAAGGGCGCGGTGGAGGAGGTCCTGGGACTCTGTGACCAGGCGGACATTGACGGAACGATCGCGGCGCTCAAGGCGGAGGACATCGCGGCGGGCCAGGCGATCGTCCATGGGCTCAACGCCCAGGGCTTCCGGGTGATCGCGCTGGCCTACAAGGACATGCCCGGCGCGCCGGACGAGCCGGTGTACGCGGTGAAGGATGAATCGGGGCTGACGCTGCTCGGGTTCCTGGCGTTCCTCGACCCGCCGAAAGCGACGGCGGGGGAAGCGCTGACGCTGCTCGAACGCCGGCAGGTGGCGGTGAAGGTGCTCACGGGCGACAACGACATCATCACCCGGTACATCTGCCAGCAGGTGGGGATGCCGGGGGAGCCGGTGCTGCTCGGCGCGGCGATCGAGGGAATGACTGAGGAGGCGCTGGCGGCGGCCGCGGAGACGACGAGCATCTTCGCGAAGCTGGCACCGGCGCACAAGGAACGGATCATCCGCGCTCTGCAGGGCAAGGGACACGTCGTGGGGTTCCTGGGGGACGGGATCAACGATGCACCGGCGCTCAAGGCCGCGGACGTGGGCATCTCCGTCAATTCGGCGGTGGACATCGCGAAGGAGTCGAGCGACATCATCCTGCTGGAGACGAGCCTGCTGGTGCTGGAGAAGGGGGTGGTGGAGGGCCGTCGGGTGTTCGGCAACGTCATCAAGTACATCAAGATGGCGGCGAGCTCGAGCTTCGGGAACATGTTCAGCGTGGTGGGGGCGAGCGCCTTCCTGCCGTTCGTGCCGATGCTGCCGATCCAGGTGCTGATCAACAACCTGCTGTACGACTTCTCCCAGACGGCGATCCCGAGCGACCGGGTGGACCCCGAGTGGCTGAGCCAGCCGAGGAAGTGGGCCATCGGCGACATCCGGCGGTTCATCCTGTTCATCGGGCCGATCAGCTCGATCTTCGACTACCTGACGTTCTGGATCATGCTGGCGGTGTTTCATGCGTGGGCGAACCCGGCGCTGTTCCACACCGGGTGGTTCGTGGAGTCATTGTTCACGCAGACGCTCATCATCCACGTCATCCGGACCAACAAGATTCCGTTCCTGCAGAGCCGGGCGAGCTGGCCGCTGATCGCAGCGTCGGTGCTGATCCCGGCGATCGGGCTGTGGCTCACCGTGTCACCGGTAGCATCGGTGCTGGGGTTTGTGGCGCTGCCGCCGCTATACTGGCTGCTGCTCGCGGGGATGCTGCTCTCGTACATGCTGCTCACGCAGCTGGTAAAGGGCTGGTTCCATCGCCGGTATGGCGACTGAACGTCCGCCACTCCATGTTTCGGCAGTTCTGCGACTTCTTCTGGAGGATCACGTGGCCAGGTTTACCCTGAACGGCAAGCCCGTCGAGTCATCGGCAGCGCCCGATACCCCGCTCCTCTGGGTCATCCGCGAAGACTTGCAGCTCACCGGCACCAAGTTCGGCTGCGGCATCGGCCAGTGCGGCGCCTGCACGGTCCATCTCGATGGCGTTGCCGCTCGCTCGTGCCAGTTGCCGCTCTCCGCGGTGGAAGGAAAGAAGATCCTCACCATCGAGGGACTCTCGCCCGACGGGGAGCACCCGCTACAGGCGGCCTGGATCGAGGAGCAGGTTCCCCAGTGCGGCTACTGCCAGTCGGGCCAGATCATGGCCGCCGCGGCACTCCTGGCCACTACGCCCAAGCCCACCGATGCGGACATCGACACCGCCATGTCGGGCAACATCTGCCGCTGCGGCACCTACCAGCGTATCCGCAAGGCGATACATCGGGCGGCGGGAGGTGCCTCATGAGCGCCGACAACCCGACCCGCCGGGACTTCATGCGCGCCAGCATCGCCGCTGGTGCCGGTCTCACCCTCGCCGTCTACCTCCCGGGCTGCTCGCCGCGGGCAGCGGTCGTTTCCGGGCCTCCCTTCGTGCCCAACGCCTGGCTTCGGATCGGCACCGATGGCGTGGTCACCGTGGTGGTGGACAAGTCCGAAATGGGCCAGGGTGTGCTGACCTCCCTGCCGCAGATGATCATGGAAGAGCTCGACGGCGACTGGGCCACCGTCAGGATCGAGGAAGCGCCGGCCGGCCCCCAGTACGTCAACCCCGCCTTCGGGCTGCAGGGCACCGGCGGCAGCACCAGTGTGCGCGTCTCGATGATGCCGCTCCGGGAAGCCGGAGCGAAGGCGCGCGCCATGCTCGTCGCGGCCGCTGCGCAGAAGTGGGGTATTGCGCCCGACGCCTGCTCCACCGCGAACGGCTACGTGCTGGAAACCGGCAAGCGCCGCAAGCTGGGCTACGGCGAACTCACCGTGGCGGCTGCCGCGATGCCGGTGCCGGAAAAGGTCACGCTCAAGGACCCGAAGGACTTCAAGCTCATCGGCAAGCCGGTCAAGCGGCTCGACCTCAAGGGCAAGGTGAACGGTACGGCTGGGTTCGGTATCGACGCGCACACCGACGGCGTGCTGATCGCCGTGGTGGCGCGGTCACCGGTGCTCGGCTCCTCGGTGACCGGCTTTGACGACAAGCCGGCACTCGCCGTGCCCGGCGTGAAGCGGGTGGTGCAGGTCGATAGTGGCGTGGCCGTGGTGGCCACCGGATACTGGGCCGCCATGAAGGGGCGCGAGGCGCTGCAGGTGTCGTGGAGCAAGAGCCCGATGGCCGGTGTCAGCAGCGCCGACCTTTCGGCGAAGCTCAAGGCGCTCTCCGCGAAGCCCGGCGTCAAGGCACGCCATGACGGCGACCCCGCCGGCGCACTCCGCCGCGCCAGCAAGCGGGTTGAGGCGACCTACGAAGTGCCGTACCTGGCGCACGCCACGATGGAACCGATGAACTGCACCGCGTGGGTGCAGGCCGACAAGTGCACCATCTGGGCGCCGACGCAATTTCAATCCGGCGGCGGACTCGGCGTGCAGGGCATCGCGGCCAAGCTCACCGGCTTGCCGGAGAGCGCGGTCACCGTGCACACCACGTTCCTGGGCGGCGGGTTCGGCCGCCGCTTCGAGCTCGACTTCGTCATCGACGCCGTGCAGGTATCAAAGGCCGTCGGTGAACCGGTCAAGGTCATCTGGTCGCGGGAAGACGATGTCCGTCACGACTACTTCCGTCCGGCGTCGTACAGCAAGCTGGCCGCAGGCCTCGATGCCTCCGGCAAGCCGGTGGCCTGGTCGCAGACCATCGTGTGCCCCTCGATCATGAGCCGGTTCACCATGGTCTTCGGGCCGCTGCCGAACGGCCTCGACGCCAGTTCGGTGGAAGGCGCGGCGAACATCGCCTATGCCATCCCCAACCTCCACTGCGGCTGGGTCAACGCCGACCTCGGCGTGCCGATCGGCTTCTGGCGGTCGGTCGGCAACTCGCAGAACGCGTTCGTCGCCGAGGGGTTCATGGACGAGGTGGCGCACGCGGCGGGCGCCGATCCGTACGAGTTCCGCCGGAACCTCCTGGCCAGCGCCCCGCGCCACCGGGGCGTGCTGGAACTAGCGGCGACCAAGGCGGGCTGGGGCACGCCGCTACCCCAGGGGCGGGCGCGTGGCATTGCGGTGGTGGAGTCGTTCGGCAGCTATGTCGCCGAAGTGGCGGAGGTATCCATCGAGAACGGAAAGGTCCGGGTGCATCGCGTGGTCTGTGCCGTGGACTGCGGGGTGGTCGTCAATCCCGACATCATCGCGGCGCAAATGGAGAGCGCCGTCGTGTACGGCCTGACGGCCGCGCTCTACGGGAAGATCACGCTGGAGAACGGCGCGGTCGTGCAGGGCAACTTCGACAGCTACCCGATGCTGCGCATGAACGAGATGCCGGTGGTGGAAGTGCACATCGTGCCGAGCACGGAGGGGCCGGGAGGAGTCGGCGAACCGGGCACCCCCCCGATCGCGCCGGCGGTGGTGAACGCGATCTTCGCGCTCACCGGGCAGCGGATCAGGACCCTGCCGATCGTGCTGCAGGGACAGTCGGGTTGAGCGGGAGCGTCGTCACAGCGCCGCCGCCACGGCGTGACGGCGGTCGCTGATGCACGCCACCATTACCGACAGCAGGATGCAGCCGATTCCCACGAGCGTGCCGCGGCCCAGGCGCCAGTGGCCGCCGCCCGCGGAAATGACCGCCGTGAGCACCACCCGCAGGTAGAGGAACGGCGCCGTCAGCGACACGGGGGCCGTGGCTGCCATCCGGTCGAGCAGCCAGAGCATCAGCAATCCCAGCAACCCCATCACCGTGAAGATGACCAGGTCTCGGAGCGATGGCGCGATCCACACCAGCGGCATGAGCGGTGTCAGGATCACGAACACGCCAAGCGCGGTATAGAACAGGTTGGCCCGGGTTCGCTCGGTTCGGAGCGAGCGCGTCATGACGATGTACAGGCTGAACGTCAGGCCCATCCCCACCGACAGCGCGAAGCCGAGCGGGTCCGGCAGCACCTTCGGCCGCAGCACCAGCAACGTACCGACGAATCCGCATCCGGCCATCAGCCACGTGATCCACCTTGGGCGCTCGCCGAGTCCGGCTGCCGCGAGCGCCAGTACCATGAGCGGCGCGAGCCAGAAGATGGCCAGGATCGTCCTGGCCGCCACGCCGTGGCTTGCGGCGATGGCCCATGACGCCGGCATGCCCAGCATCAGCAGCGACCGCGACAACTGAAAGGCAGGACGCCGGGTGGCGATCAGCGAGGCGGGCTCCCTCATGCCCCATACCAGCAGCATGAAGAGGAGGTGGACGGCGTACCGGGTCCACACTACCTGGTAGGTGGAGTAGTGCCGCAGTTCCTGCGCGGCGAGCCCCTCGACGGCGGTCCACACCAGCACGCAGAGAACCGCCAGGACCTGGGCCCTCACCAGGTCATCGAGGGGCGCACCCGCCAGCCGGCGCGTTGGATTTCGCGCATCATCTGCGCCGAAATGCACTACGTCACCACTCAAGTCGACAGTCGGATAGGAGAGTCAGTCGGGGTCGTTCGAGTATAGCGCGGCATCTGAGACCACGCCATGATGTACAGGCAACCGCGGGAATGACGCTTCGAATGCAGGGAGACCGAGTGGTTAACCCGGGGAACGCATGAGAACTATTGCCGATGCAGGGGAACTCGCGACCCTCACCCGCCGCCTGGAAACCGTGACCCCGACCCAGCCGCGGGTCTGGGGCACGATCAGCCCACATCAGATGCTGGTGCACATCGCCGACGCGTCGGAGGCGGTGCTCAAGCGTCGGCCGTTCACGGTGACATCGCGACGATCCAGCCCGCTGTTCAAGTGGGTCGCCCTTTCCCTGCCCCTGCCCTGGCCACGCAACATCAAGAGCGGGGCCGAGCCCGCCGCGCGAGTGGTCTCGGCGGCGGAGTTCCCGGCCGACCGCGACCGGGCGGTGAGCACACTCAGGGAACTGGCCGCTGCGACCGGGGGCGGGCTGGCGGACGAACACCCCATCTTCGGCCCGATGTCGCCAGCCGAATGGCACCGGTGGGCCTACGTGCACACCGATCACCACCTCCGCCAGTTCGGTTGCTGACTCGAGGCGATCTTGACCCCGCATGCGGGAGGGTCCGGTTCGCAGTGAAATGATGGCGTCCAATGCCTCCCGCCGAACCAGCTTGGGGCATGTCCGCTTGCCATTCCCGCCGAGCCGAGCGTACGCTATGGGCATGCCCGATACGATTCGCTGGACCCGCGAGCAGGTGCTCAACCTTCCGGCCGACGGCAACCGGTACGAACTGGTCGACGGCGAGCTGATCGTGACCCCCTGCCCGGCACCACGGCACCAGTTCGTGCTGGCCGCCCTGTTTGGCGCCTTGGCGCCATACGTGCGGGCCGCGGAATTGGGCCAGCTCCTCTGGTCCCCCGCCGACCTGGAGCTCGAACCCGGTCAGCTCACGCAACCCGACTTGTTCGTCCTTCCCTCCATCGCGTTCACGCGCTGGGAGGACGCGCCTCTGCCGCTGCTCGTCGTCGAGGCACTCTCGCCGTCGACGGCCCGGTACGACCGCGGCCTCAAGCGTCGCTTCTATCAGCGGGCTGGCGTGCCGGAATACTGGATCGTGGACATCGATGCACAGGTGGTGGAGCGCTGGCGCCCGTCGGACGAACGGCCGGAGGTACTCGATGCGGAGCTGACGTGGTCACCACGGGACGCATACGCACCACTGGTCATTTCCCTGCCCGAACTCTTTGGAGGGCTTCCCAAAGACGGGTAGCGAAGCCCCCGCCCGACACTCCCCCGCCATCATTCCCGTATGGAGTGAAATACGCAGCCTGCGCGCCCCGTGCCGGCCTGCCCCGCTTCCACCTGAGGTCAGCGATGCTCCTGTCCCCCGCCCTGCTGCTGGCGGCCGCAACCGGTGTGCGTGTCCTGTCGGCGCCCATTGGCCCCGATCCGGAACCGTTCGCCATCACCAGCGTCACCGTGCTCACCATGACCAGCGACCGCCCGCTCAGGAACGCCACGGTCGTCGTTCGTGAGGGGCGCATTGCCGCGGTGGGCCCCGCTGGCACCACGCCGGTGCCCGCGGACGCCCGGCGCATTGACGGGCGTGGCATGTACCTCATGCCGGGCCTCACCGACATGCACGCGCACCTCTTCGCCGACGAGTACGCGTCCGAGTCGGTGGCACCGGCCGAGCTCGGCCTCTACCTGGCGCTGGGAACGACCTCGGCGCGACTGCAGATCGGTCGGCCGCAGCACCTCGATCTCCAGCGCGAGGTGCGCGAGGCCACCGTCGCGGGCCCGCGCCTCTGGGTCTCCTCGCCGCAGCTCTCCGGCGACTCGGGCGCAAACACACTGCTGGTACAGAACCCCACCCAGGCCCGTGCCGCTGTCCGCTCGGCGCAGGCCTCCGGTTACGACTTCATCAAGCTCACCACCAACATCACGCCCGAGGTCTACGCCGCGATCATGGCCGAGTCGCGCGCCACCGGCATGCGGGTGACTGGACACGTGGATCCCCGGGTGGGCGTGGCGGCTGCGCTGGCGGCGGGACAGCAGATCGAGCACCTCGACAACTACATGGAATCCATCCTCGCCGACTCGGCGCCGAGCCGCGTGTCGGTGAGCGACGTGGGAGCATACCGCGCGGCCAACTGGAACTCGCTCGCGTACGTGGACCAGCGGAAGCTCGCGGCCATCGCCGGTGCCACCGCGCGGGCTGGGGTGTACGTCACCCCAACCAACGCCTTCTTCATCTCCTGGTTTGCGATCCAGGCGCGCCCCGACTACGCGTATCTCCCGCCGGCGATGAAGGGGCCTTGGGAGCGGTCGCGCACCCGCTACTGGAAGAATCCCCCCACCGCGGCGCAGCGCGCGCAGTACATCGCGATCCGGAACCGCATGGTCAGGGCGATCGTGGACTCCGGCGGCCAAGTGATGGCCGGCTCCGACGGACCCGGTGGGCTGATGGCGTATGGCTGGATGCTGCATCGCGAGCTGCAGGCGCTGGTGGCGGCGGGTCTCACTGCCTATCAGGCGCTGCGCACGGCGACGGTGATGCCGGCGGCGTGGCTGGGCGTGAGCGACGAGCAGGGGACGATCGAGATCGGAAAGCGCGCCGACCTCGTGCGTGACGAGGGGATCTGGTGGTCGGTGGACGGTACCCAGGAGAATGCGCTCGAGCGGGA
>JAGGAG010000097.1 GCA_017889745.1 Gemmatimonadota bacterium
CTGTTCCTGGTACTTCCGCACCACATCGAGCTTGCGATCGGGGGACACCTGCGCTTCCACCGCGGTGATTCCGACCTGACGGGCGACGGCGTCGGCGGTATCGCGGCGGTCGCCGGTAATGAGGACGGTCTGCAGCCCGCGCGCGCGCAGCGCCCGGATCGCCGCGGCGCTGGTGGCGCGCACCGGATCGGCGATGGCGAGCATGCCGCCGAGTGCGCCATCGACCGCAACGAACACCGGCGTGGCAGCCAGGGCCGCGTGCCCCGATGCCACCGCGTCCAGCTCGGTGGTGATCACGCCGATCGAGTGCATGAAATCGGCGTTGCCGATGGCGATGCGGCGGCCGTTGACCGTGCCGGCGATGCCGCGGCCCACGGCGATCTCGAGAGCGGCCACCTGGGGCAGGGTGCCGCCCGCAGGCACCGCGGTGAGCACCGCGTCGGCGAGGGGGTGCTCGCTGGCCTGCTCGACCGCCGCCGCGAACGTGACGAGCGCATCGCGATCCACCGGCGAGCCGGCGGCCATGGCGACGGCCGTAACACGGGGGCGGCCCTCGGTGACCGTGCCGGTCTTGTCGAACAGCACCAGGTCGATCTTCTCCCCGCGCTCGATGGCCTCGCCGCCGCGCACCAGAATGCCCAACTCGGCGCCACGGCCGGTTCCGACCATGACGGCCGTGGGTACGGCGAGCCCCATGGCACAGGGGCAGGCAATGATGAGCACGGTGACAGCCGCCACGAGGGCGTTGAGCAGGCGGGGCTCGGGCCCGGCGAAATACCAGGCCATGGCGGCCCCGATAGCGATCAGCACGACCACCGGCACGAAGATGCCGGCGAGGCGGTCGGCAAGCCGCTGAATGGGCGCGCGGGTTTCCTGGGCCTCGCGAACGAGGCGGATAATGCGGGACAGTACCGAATCGGCACCGATGCGGGACACGCGCACCCGGAGCGCGCCGGTGCGGTTGACGGTGCCGCCAACGACCTCGTCTCCCACGCCGCGCTCGACGGGGACCGGCTCGCCGGTGAGCATGGACTCGTCCACCGCACCCTGGCCATCGACGATGACGCCATCGGCGGCGATGGACTCGCCGGGACGCACACGGAACTCGTCGCCGGCCGCGAGCTGCGCGATCGGCACTTCCACGTCACCGCCGGCACGGACGAGGCGCACCGCATGGGGGCGGAGCGCCAGCAGGCGATCGAGCGCCGCTGAGGCGCGGCCCTTGGCGCGCTCCTCGAGCCACTGTCCGGTGACGATGAGCGCGATGATGCCGATTACCGCCTCGTAGTAGACCGCGGGCGCCACGTCCTGCCGCTCGAACCACGGTGCCGCAATGGTCGTCGCGATGCTGAACAGGAGCGCGGCCCCGGTTCCGAGCGCGATCAGGGTGTTCATGTCAGCGGCGCCATGCTTCGCGGCAGACCAGGCGCGCACGTAGAAATGGCGGCCGTGCACGAGCACGACCGGGAGCGTGAGCGCCAGCAGCGTCCAGCGCCAGGCGGAAGCGGGGACGGCGGCGGCGCCGGGAATCCACCGCTGCAGCAGCCTCGTGAACGGCTGCATGACGTGCATGAGCGGGTCCGTCAGCCGGTGGGCCGATCCGCCCGGCGCTCCATCGAGCAGCATGGAGACGACCATCGCCACGGCGAAAAAGGCCAGGGGAATCCATGGCGCGACGCCCGCCGAGTGCTGGTGCACGCGGCCTGTAGCCGGCGCTGACGCGGCGGCAAGTCCCGGCGCAGTTGGGTGGTCGTGATGAGCGTGGTGATGCGTGGCCGGCACACTCTCCGGGTCGACGATTGCGCCATACCCGGCGCTCTCGACAGCAGCCACCAGCCCCTCGGGCGACGTGACCTCCGGGTCGAAGTCGACGGCGGCAGTCTTCGTCATGAGGTTGACGTTGGCGCCGCTGACGCCGTGAGTGCGCTCGAGCACACGCTGCACGCGCGCGCTGCAGGCGGCGCAGGTCATGCCGGTCACCTCGAGACGGAGACGCTGCTGCGCAGCATCCGTCGCGGGCGGATGGTCGGGTGGGCGGGTGGACGTTCCGCTTGCGCCGGGTCCGGGATGCGTGTGCGTATGACTATCCGACATGGGTGGTTTCGTATCCGGCGTCGGTTACGGCGGCGGCAATGCGCTCGGGTGTGGTGAGGGCGGGGTCGTACCGCACGTCGGCCCGACCGAGCCTTACCGATTGAACCGTTACGCCGGGCGCGTCCTCCAGTGCGCGGAGCACGGCGCTGACGCAGTGACCGCAGGACATGCCGCTGATGGTGAGTGCGAGAGGCGTCATGTGATTCACTCCGGTGAGACGCTGATCTGAATATAGGGGGAGGGGGTATTATGCGCAAGACGCGGCAGCGAACTGCCCGACACATGTTTCCAGCCATTGCCCCGCAACGGCTAAGGCGTTGTCATGCTGTAGCTTACGGTGAGTGCACGCCTCGGCATACGTCATGCACCTGCGGGGTGCATGCATATCAACCTCGGCGAACTCGTGGTGCCGGTGCCTGGTCCGGAGGAATCGCTGCGCGAGACCACCGTGCTCACGACGTGGTACGAAGCGTTGAGCAACGTGGTCGGCGTGGAGATCCCCCACGACCTGCTCGCGATCTGGCACTTTCCGGTGTCAGGCGGTTCCGCGCTGGTGGGACCCGCGGCGCTCGCGGAGGATGAGCTCCGGGTGCCGCTGCCGGCGCCGCGCATCGGCGCGCCGCAGCTGGCGCTGCTCGAAGCGGTGATCCGTGACGCCGGGTACGGTTCAGTTTCATGCTTCGCCTGCCGCACCGAGCGCGATGACGTCGGCCTGCTGCTGGTCGCGTCGTTCGCTCCCGGGATGCATGACGCCGAGACGCGCCGGCGGCTGGCAGCGGTGGCGCGCCGCATCGCCCCGACCCTTGGCCGCCTGGCCGACCCCGAACGGCCGGATGCCGAGCCCAGTCCGGAGACGCGCGTCCTCGACGCGCTGGGCGCGGCGACGCGACAGGCTCACACGCCGCGGGGGTTCGCGCGCGGCACCAGTGCTGCGCTCGACCGGCTGATTCCACATGAGCGGCTCGACATCTTCGTCCCGGGCGCGTCGCCTGAACAGGTATACCGGCTGAGCGCGCACGAAGATGGCGGGCTCTGGAGCGACAGTTCGCTCATCGTGCCTCGAGACCTGCTCGATCCCTCCACGGCGTTCGGCGGGCGGGACTGCGTGCTGCTGAGCGACGCCCTCGTGGAGGCGGGGTGGACGGGCTGGGCCGAGTGCGACCGCGGTAGTGCGGTCCGGTCCGCGCTTGGCGTCCGCCTCGTCGTGGCGGAGCGACTGGTGGGGTACTTGCTCCTGGGTGGTGGCGCGGTCGGGGTCTATGATGCGCACGACGCCGAGCTGCTGAATCGCCTCGCGCCGTGGATCGCGGGACGGGTGGAAGCGCTGGTGCAGTCGCACCAGCTCAGGATCATCCGGGCACAGCTGGGCTCGGCCAACGCCATCCCGACGCAATTGCGGCGCATGGCGACCATCCTGGCGACGGTGCCGGACTTCTCCACCGGCTTGCGGGAGTACATGGCCGAAGCTACCGCGCTGCTGCCGTTCCATCGGGTGCGCCTGGCGCTGCGGACCGAGCAGCCGGACCGCGTGGTGCTGCTGGTGCCCGGGGATCACCGGCATCTCGGCGAGATTGCGTCGACGCCGGTGGGCAACACGGTGGTGAGCCGGGTCATTTCCGGCGAGGTGCCCCATGGGGTGATGGGTGCCGGCGCGGAAATCGAACTGGTGTTTCCGCTCCGCGCCGGGGGCAACATCAGCGGAGCACTCGTCCTCACCACGGGCGCGGCGGACGCGTTCACGAGGCTGCACCTGGCGATGGCGCAGCAGGTGGCGGACGGAATTGCCCCCTGGGTCGAGCTGCTGCGCCGGGCGGCACCGACGGAGGCGAGCTTTCCGCGGATCTCCTGAGATCATCCGCCGATGCATCACACTCCACCGGACGGCTGCCCTTCACCGGTGCTGCTCACCCCCGAACCTGGATCGAGTCTTCGAGATGAGATTGTAGCGGGTGAAGCCATGAGCAAACGAAAGGGGCGGCCAGTCATGGCCGCCCCTTTCGCTCGCGGGCGATGACTCACCTGCCCGAGTCCAGATGCCACGAGGGGTGCACCCAGTGCCCCTCGTGCCGCTGGAACACTTCCGTTGCCCGGCCCGACTGGCGCGTCACGATTCCATCGTACTCAAACTCGACCACATACAGGCTGTACACGACGGCAACGTCGCCGAAGAGCTGGATCTCCGTGTGAGGGAAGTCCAGCGCGACCAGCCGGCCCCCGTGGGACGCGACGCCGGCCGCATCGGCGAGCGTGCCGGCGCGATCAAGCCAGATGCTTCCGCCCCAGCCGATTGCGATGAAATTGGGTGGAAAGAGCCGCGCCATGATGGCCTGGTCGTTGGCGAAGTAGGCGCGCCATGCGGTGTCCCGGATGGCGACAATCTGCCGCTCGATGCCCGGATCGACGTGCGTGATCTGCGGCAGGGGGACTGGCGCCGAGTCCTGCGCAATGACGGCTCCGGGGAACACCAATGCCGCGATCGCGATCGCAGGGGTGAACAGCCGACGCATTCTCGATCGTCTCCGTCAGTTCGGCGTGGCCGTCAGTTCGTCCGCAATCCGCTTTGCGTCGTATACGCTGCGCAGTGCCTCCACGATGGCGCGCGAGTCGAGGTAGACCGCGCGCGCCTGGTACTCGGTGAAGAGGAAGCGGTTGGGGAGCTGTTCGATGTTGCCGTCGAAGATCAGGCCCACCACCTCGGCATCCCGGTTGATGACCGGACTGCCTGAATTGCCGCCGATGATGTCGTTGGTGGACGCCACGTTGTAGGGCGTGGCGAGGGTGATGGAATCCCTTCGCTGCTGCCAGCGTTCCGGCAGCGTCCACGCGCCGGCGGACTCGAAGCCGATGCTCCGGTCGTAGAGCCCGTAGGGTGATGCGCAGCGAGAAGGTGGCGTCGGGGGCTACGCTGTTGCCATAGGTGGCGAGCAGCGCCCGCGCGATGAGCTCGGTGGCGGCGCTCTCGCGGCTCGCCAGCGCCTGCACCTGCTTCGTCATGCTGCGGTCGAGGGGGTCGATGACGCGCGCGAGCACGATGAACGGATCCTTCGACGCGGCGATACCCGCGGCACCGGCGGTGAACAGGGCGACCCGCTGCTCCGGGCTGATGAGGGTGGTGGACGCGAGCATGGCGTCGGCCGCGGCCGCGGGTGTCCGACCACCGAGCGCGGCGCGCCGGAGTGGATCGGTGGCAGGCAGCTCCTTCTCGATGGCGCCGAACCATGCCGTGAGCCACATGCGCTCGGCGACGGTGTCGATCGGCGCACCGGCCACCATGGCGATCTCGAGCTGCTTCCGGTTGGCGTCCTTGTAGGCGGGGAGCCGTGACGAGTCGGGCCTTGCCGCTTCCTCGTTATACCGCACGAACATGCCGGCGATGGGAATGAGCCGGCTCTGGTCGGCCTGGAACGTGTAATAGCGCCGCCGCACCGCGGTGGCACGCAGTTGCTGCTGCACGAGAGCCACCTCGCTCCAGGCCCTTCCGTACTTGAGCTGGTACGAGGAATTGGCCGCGACGCGCTTCCTGAAATCCGCTTCCCAGGCGCGCTTCTGCGCCATGAGGAGGGGATCGAGCAGCCCCGACTGATAGCCACCGATTGCCTTCCGGGAATTCTGGAGGCCGAAGTACTGGTTGCGGAGCGCCTTGGCGCGCTCATCCGACAGCGCGGAAAGCTGCTCGATGACGCCGATGCGGCGGTCGAGGGTCGCCAGTTGCGCCGGATACGCCACTTCCTTGAGGTAGCTGAGCTGCGAGATCGTGTTGAGCCGGCCGGTGGAGCCGGGGTTGCCGATGACGAAGATGAGGTCGTCCTCCCTGGCGCCGGCCTTGCTCCACGCGAAGTGGTGCTCGATGGCGGCGGGCTTGCCGTCTACATAGGCCCGCACGAACGACATGTCGATGTCATAGCGGGGATACGTGAAGTTGTCGGGGTCACCGCCGAAGAAGGCCATCTGGCTCTCGGGGGCCATGACGAGGCGCACATCGGTGAACCGGCGGAAGCGGTAGAGCTTGTACTGGCCGCCGCGATAGAGGGTCACCACCTGGCAAAAGGCGTCGGCCAGCGCCGCGCTGCACTCCTTCTCGATCGTGGCGATGGCGCCTGCGCGGAGCGCCGCCGCCGCCTCGGGCTTCGCGCCGCCGACGGCGCCCTGCACCCTCGCCGTGACGTCCGTGATCTCCTGCAACTGGTCGAGGAAGACGGTCTTGCACCGGCGTTCATCGGCCATGGTGGGGGCGACGAAGCCATTGGCGAGGAGGTCCTCACCCGTCTGGTTGACGCTCTCGATGCACTCGCGGGCGCAGTGGTGGTTGGTCATCACCAGGCCCTGGCCCGACACGAACGACGCCGAGCAGTTCCCGGCGTAGCGGAGGGCGGAGAGGCGCGCGTGGTCGAGCCAGCCGGACGCGGGCTGGAAACCGTAGCGCGTGTTCCAGTACTCCAGGGGCGGAACATCGAATTGCCACATCTTCCCGGTTTCGAGGCCGGGGTACTCCTTCGGCGAAGCCTGCTGCGCCGGCGCTGGGGCTGCGGCGAACAGGAGGGCGGCGAGTACCAGGGATGAGCGGATCCGCACGACGAGTCCTCGAGGATTGATGATGAGCCTGCAATATGGGGCGTGGGCCGCGCCGGTGTGAAGCGGCGGCCTGCACCACTATATTACCACATAGTCATGGAGCAGGAGATCGGTGGTCATGGTCGAGTTGAGTGAAGCCAATGCCCAGTTCATCGCCGAGCGGTTCAAGGCCCTCGGGGACCCGATGCGGCTGCGCCTGCTGCAGGCACTGCGCGCCGGGGAGCGCTCGGTGGGTGAACTGGCGGAGCGCACCGGTGGCGGCCAGGCGAACGTGTCGAAGCACCTCCAGGTGCTCCTGCAGCAGGGGTACGTCGACCGGCGCAAGGAGGGCACCACGAGCTGGTACCGCATCACCGACCCGGAGGTCTTCACGATGTGCAACCTGGTGTGTGGCGGGCTGGAGGAGGAGCTTGGCCGCAAGCGCAAGCTCCTCCGCCGCCGCTAGGATCACGCCTTCCGGGGCGTGCAGCCGAACAAGCCGGCACGGCCGAGGATCCGCTCGAGGGGGCAGAAGCCGGTCAGGCTCGACTGGAAGAGGTTGAAGCCCACGAAGGCGGTGAACCACAGCCAGGCCGGGTGCACCCAGACGGCCAGCGCCACCGACGTCATCACGAAGATCCCGGCAATCCGCCGGATCACGGCATCATTGCACATCTTGCACCTCCAGAACTAGTTGAAAGAGTCGACCGGCAGCAGCGCTACATGCAGCCGCTCGCCGGGGGGAAGCTCGGCGGACCGGCACCGCGCCGCGGCCGTTGCGGCGATGGCATCGTCCATGACCGCGAAACAGACCGTCACCGTCCCGGGCCACGCGCGCGTGCCGGCGCGGGGGCCGGTGAGCCCGTGGCCCCGCGCTCCCTCGAGGCAGGTGTGTCCCGGCACCCCCGCGGCGTCCAGCAGCGTGCTCACGCGCTCCGGGTCGGCGCCGCTGTAGGTCAGCACCAGCATCTTCACGTTGTCTGTCCCTCCCGGCGTCTCAGTTCCCAGTAGAGCAGGGGCACCACGACCATCGTCAGCAGGGTGGCCACGATCGCGCCGCTCATGAGGGCCACGGCCAGGCCCTGGAAGATCGGATCCAGCACCATCACCAGCCCGCCGATCACCACCGCGGCCGCCGTGAGCGCGATGGGCCGGAAGCGCACGGCACCCGCCTCGAGGACCGCCTCGCGCAGGGGGCGGCCGCGCTCCTCCGCCAGCTGGATGAAGTCCACCAGCAGGATCGAGTTCCGCACGATGATGCCCGCGAGCGCGATCATGCCGATCATCGACGTGGCGGTGAAGAAGGCCCCGGTGAGCGCATGTCCCGGCAGGATGCCGATGAGCGTCAGCGGAATCGGCGCCATGATGACGAGCGGGATCCTGAACGACTGGAACCAGCCCACGACCAGCACATAGATCAGCACCAGCACGGCGGCGAAGGCGATACCGAGGTCGCGGAACACCTCGATGGTGACCTGCCACTCGCCATCCCACTTGATGGCCGTCTCGTCGAGGCGCGTCGGGGCGGTGGCGTTATAGCGGCTGATTGCGGCGCCATTGACGTGCACGGTGTCGAGCGCCTGGTTCATGGCGAGGATGGCGTAGACCGGCGATTCAACGCTGCCGGCGACGTCACCGGTGACGTAGATGACCGGCCGCAGGTTCTTGCGCATCCGGAGCGGGGCACGCGTGGTGGAATCCACGGTGACGAATCGTGCCAGCGGCGTCGGGCCGCGCGGCGTCGCGACCGGCACGGCGAGCAGTGCCTCGAGGCTGCTGCGATCAGCGAGCCCGAGGCGCGGCACGATAGCCACCCCCTCGCGGGCGGTCGGCACGCTGGCCAGCCCGGCCCCGGCGCCCGACAGCGACATCGTGAGCACCTGCGCCACCTGCTCCACCGACACGCCGGCCTCGGCGGCACGCACCCGGTCCACGCGAAACACCCGCTTCGCCTGCGGTGCCTCGACGGTCCAGTCCACGTCCACCACGCCAGGAGTCGCGAGCATCACGGCCTTCACGCGCTCGGCCGCGAGGAGGCGCGTGCTGTCATCGGCGGCATAGACCTCGGCCACCAGGGTCGACAGCACCGGCGGGCCGGGAGGGATCTCGGCGATCTTGGCGCTGGCGCCGAAGTTCCGGGCGATCGAGTCCACCGCCGGGCGCACCGCCACGGCGATGGCGTGGCTCTGGCGGCGGCGCTCGCCCTTGGGCCGCAGGTTGACCTGCACGTCGGCGACGTTGGGCGCGCGGCGCATGAAGTAGTGCCGCACCAGTCCGTTGAAGTTGAATGGTGCCGCGGTCCCGGCATACGACTCCGTGCTCACGACCTCGGGCACGGTGCGAAGGTAGGCCGCCACCGCCTGTGCCGCGGCGTTGGAGGTCTCGAGCGTGGCACCCTCGGGCAGGTCGAGCACCACCTGGAACTCCGACTTGTTGTCGAAGGGGAGCATCTTGACCTCGACCAGCTTGACGGCCAGGAGGCTCATCGAACCCAGGAGCAGGGCGCCGATGCCGGCATAGAACACTGCGCGGCGGCGCGGGAGGTCCATGAGCGGCGTCATGATGCCGGCATAGAACTTCGCGAACCGGGTGGCTTCCTCCCGCTCGTGGGCCCGGTCGTGCGGCGCGGTCGTTGCCTTCACGTGCCCACGCAGGAGCCGCAAGGCGAGGTACGGCGTGATGATGAACGCCACCGCCAGTGACGCCAGCATAGCGGCGGATGCTCCCACCGGGATGGGCCGCATGTACGGCCCCATGAGGCCGGAGACGAACGCCATCGGGAGGATGGCGGCGATGACGGTGAAAGTGGCGAGAATGGTCGGGTTCCCGACCTCGTCCACGCCCTCGACGGCAGCCAGCTCCGGCGCGCGGTCGCCCATCTGGAGGTGGCGGTAGATGTTCTCGACCACCACGATGGCGTCGTCCACCAGGATGCCGATGGAGAAGATCAGCGCGAAGAGGGTGATCCGGTTGAGGGAGTACCCGAGCGCATAGTACACGAAGAGGGTGAGCGCGAGGGTGACCGGCACCGCCACCAGCACCACTATCGCTTCCCGCCATCCGAGGAAGATCCCGATCAGCACCGTGACCGAGAGGGTCGCGATGAGAAGGTGGAGCATGAGCTCGTTGGCCTTCTCGTTCGCGGTCTCGCCGTAGTTGCGCGTCACGTCGACCCGGACGTCCGCCGGGAGGAGGCGGCTCCGGGTCTCGTCCACGCGCGTGAGCGCCGCGTGAGCGATGTCCGTGGCGTTGACCCCGGGCCGCTTGGCGATGGCGAGCGTGACCGCCTGCTCGCCGGTTTCGCCCCGCGCCGCGTGCGTCACGTAATCAGTGGCCTCGGCGGGCGCCTCGACGACGGTGGCGACGTTGCGCAGGTACACGGGCCCCGCACCGTTCGCGACGACGACGTCGCCGGCATCGCGGGCCGTGCGGATGGGCGCGCCCACCGAGACGAGGAACACCTGGTTGGCGGTGGCGTACTCGCCGGCGGGCAACTGCACGTTGGCGGCGCGCAGCGCCTGCATGACCTCCCCGGGGGTGACCCCGCTGCCCGCGAGCCGGGCCGGGTCGAGCGTGACGCGGAGCCGGGTGGGCTCGCCCCCGATCAGGTCGATGCGAGCCAGGTCGGGGATGGTGGCGAGGTCATCGGCCAGGTGGGTTGCCATGACGCGCAGCGCGTCGGAGCCGTACCCGCCGCCATGGAGGGTGAGCGCCAGGATCGGCACGTCGTCGATGGAGTGGGGCTTGACGAGGGGCGGCATGGCGCCGGGCGGCGAGCGGTCGGCCGCCGAGGCGATCTTCGCGAACACGCGACTCACGGCGCGGTCCTGATCCTCGCCGACCCGGAAGCGAACCGTGACGAGGGTCGAACCTTCGCCGGTCATGGCGTACACGTACTCGACGCCAGGCACCTCCCACATGAGCTTCTCGATGGGCCGCGCGAGGAGGTTCTCGACTTCCTCGGGCGAGGCGCCGGGGAGCGCCGCCATGACGTCGATCATGGGCACGGAGATCTGCGGCTCTTCCTCGCGCGGCGTGGCAATCATCGCCAGCGCGCCCACGGCGAGCGACGCGACGGCGACGAGCGGCGTGAGCTTGGAGCGCAGGAACGCCTGTGCGACGCGTCCGGCGATGCCCATGACTATCGTGCCCCGGTTGCGACCAGCACGGTGTCGCTGCCCGCGAGGCCGGAGTACACCTCGATCATCGCGCCATGCACGCGGCCGAGCCTGACCCAGCGAAGTGACGACGAACCGGCAGAAGTGACGCGGACGCCCGTGAGGTCGCCCTGACGGACGACTGCTTCGACCGGCACGAGCACGGCGCGCCGGGTTCCGCGCGGCAGGGCGAGCGAGGCGGCGCTGCCGCTCTGGAAGCGCCCGTCCGCGTTGGGAACAAGCGCATTCACCGTGTAGAGGTTGCCACCTGATGGCACCACCCCCTCGACCGTGGCGCGGGTGGTCGCGTCACCGATGGTGGCCTCGAGGACACTGCCGCGCCGCAGGCCCCGCACCGCATCCGGCGCGGCGCTCACGGTGACACGGAGCGTCGCGGCGTCCTCCACCGAGAGGAGTGGCGCCCCGGGTGCGGCGAAGGCGCCGGGATCCACGAAGCGGCGGGTGACGATCCCGGCAAACGGTGCGCGCACCTCGGCGTACGAGGCCGTGGCCGCGAGCTCCGCCGCCATGGCACGCGCGCTGGACACGGCCGCGTCGGCGCGCGCGAGCCCCGTCACGGCCTGATCGAGCTGCGACTTGGTGGCGGCGCTGTCGGCGTAGAGGCCGCGGATGCGGCCGGCGTGCGCTGCCGCGTCGGCTTGCATGGCGGTGGCCTCGGCCAATCCCGCGTCCACCTGGCTGCGCTTCGCCACGAGATCGCGCGCGTCGAGCTGGGCCAGCAACTGGCCGGACGCGACGCGGTCTCCCTCGTGCACCAGGACCGCTGTGACGGATCCCATGAGCTTGGTGCTCAGGGTGGCGAGCCGCAGCGGTGCCGCGGTGCCGGCGGCCTCGAGGACGTCGGGAATCATCGTGTCGATCACGGCAACAGGAGCCCCGGTGACGGTGGTCCGCTCGATGGCGGCGGGAACGGCCTCACCACCGCAGCCTGCCAGGACCATTGTCACGAACAGGGCGCCAGATGCCGGCATCAGCGTTCGCATGTCAGTTCTCCAGCGCAGTGAGGGCCATCAGGTCGCTGCCGGCGGCCTGACGGGCGGCGGCGTCGGACACGATGGCCTGGTATCGAGCCTCGGAGAGGCCGAGCCGGGCCTGGGTTTCGGCAGCGGCCGCGCCGAGAAGCTCCGCGATGGTCGCGAGGCCGCCGGCATACTTGCGCGCCACGATGCGATGGGCCTCGGCGGCCTGCGTGACCGCGATCTCGGCGATGCCGAGGCGCGCGAGAGCCACCGTGTTCTGGATGGCCGTTGCCCTGCGCTCGAGTGCGGCCGATGCCTCCGCGGCCTCGGCGCTTGCGGCTGCCGCCTGTGCGCGACCACGCGCTGCCTGGCGCCCCGCGATTTCGGACGCACCGGCGAATGGAGTCCACGACGCCATGATGCCGACGGTGTAGCTGCCGGCGCCGCCGAAGGGCTGGTCCGGGCTGTTCCAGTCGTAGCGGCCGAAGCCGTTGACGCGGGGCAGATACTTCGCGTTGGCACGCCGCATGTCGCGCTCTGCCGCCTCGACACCGAGTCGCGCGGCGGTGACGTCGAGGCGGGCGGTCGCGGAGTCGGGGGTCGTTCCCTCGGCTAGACTCCGGATCGCGGCGGCTGACGGGAGCGAATCGGGCAGTACGAAGGCAGTGTCGCCCGGCTGCCCAAGCAGGACTGCGAGGCGCTGGCGTGCGATGGCGGCATCGCCGCGCGCGCCGATGAGTTGTGCCTCGACCTGGCCGGACTGGACCGAGGCGAGGAGGGCGTCGGAGCGCGTGGCCATTCCATTCGTGACCATCGACTCCGCCTGGCGCAGATGGGCGCGCGCGGCGTCGGCGGCGGCGACGAGGGTCTGCACCTGTTCCGCAACGAGGATGGCGCCGAAGTAGGCGCGCGCGACGTCCACGCGCGTGACCTCGCGGGTCCATGCGCTGCTGGCACTGGCGGCCGCGGCGGCGCTGGATGCGGCACCGCGTCCGAGCCAGGCGTCCACATTGATGAGCGGGACTTCGGCCACGAAGCCGCCGTTCCAGTTGTTGACCGGGGCGGGGTAGTTGAGGCTTGCCGGGTCGAAGGAGGTTAGTGTCACGCCACGCTGCTGCAGGGTGTAGCCGAAGGCCGCCAGGGGGTTGTCGGACCGGACGAATCCGGCCTCGGCGCGCACCGTGGGGAGGATGCCCTGCAATGCGGCGGTTGCCTGAGCTCCGGTGGCCCGGGCGTCACCGCCAGCAATGCGGTTGGCGTACGCGGCCGAGTCGGCGCGACGGAACGCGTCGCCCAGCGTGAGCCTGGACTGGGCCGCGAGCGGAGTGGACGCGAGGAGGAGCACCGCGGACAGCGCAAAGCGGAGTCGCAAGGCCGGGCGTCCAGGAGTTGAAGCGAGCATAACACAACTATATGGTTATATAGTTGTGTTGTCAATATCACCCGGGAGATCCCGGGCGACCCGAAACCCGGGCGCGGCAGCGGGTGGTGACCGGCCGGGTATTGGCATACCGTGGCGGTGGTTGACAGTCGTTGTCATGCCCCGGTACGTTGAACGAGCGTTCAACACGGTCGATCGTGCGCGATTCCGAGCGCATCCTGCTCGGCGGCACGGGGGCGCCACCGATAACCATGCAAATCACCATTCGGCAGGCCGCAGGCTATCTCAACGTGGGGGAGTCCACTCTCCGCCGCTGGATCAAGGAGCGCGGCCTGCCGGTACACCGCGTGAATGAACGCATTCACCTGAACGCGATCGAGGTGTGGCAGTGGGCGGTGGAGCACGGAGTGCCCGCGTCCCGGGGACTCCTGGAGGAGGCGCGCCGGTCACCGGAAGAAGTGCCGCCCCTGTCCAGCCTGCTCGAGACGGGCGGCATCCATCGCGACATGGAAGGGAACGACCGGAACGCGGTGCTGGCAGCCATCGTCCAGCGGCT
Source organism: Gemmatimonadota bacterium (assembly GCA_017889745.1). Lineage (GTDB taxonomy): Bacteria > Gemmatimonadota > Gemmatimonadetes > Gemmatimonadales > GWC2-71-9 > JAGGAG01. Next base: position 13,720 of record JAGGAG010000097.1, read on the forward strand.
CCCCTTGTCGGCCGAGGTGGATCGCGACTTCCTGCTGGCCGTCCTTGAAGCGCGGGAGGCGATGGGGTCGACCGCTATCGGTGACGGCATCGCCATCCCGCACGTGCGCAATCCAATCCTGCTCCACGTGGATGAGCCGTTCGTGAGCCTCTGCCTGCTGCGCCGGCCGGTTGAGTTCGGGGCGATGGATGGCTTGCCCGTTCACGCAGTCTTCCTCGTGGTCAGCGCAACGGTCCCGTCGCACCTCCGGATCCTGGCCCAGCTCGCGTTCGCCCTGCGCGACACGGAACTGCGGCAGCTGCTGAAGGATCGTGCCCCGACGGAGCAGTTGCTGCAGCGCGTCCGGGAGCTCGAGCAACGGACCACCGGGTCGTTCGCGGTTCCCCGGCGCCCCGGGCAATGAATCCAGCCACCCTCCTGGTCGGCGGTGTGGCACTCGTACTCCTGGGCGGCGTTGCGTCGCTGGTGTTCGCGCGTGCCCCCAGGCTCGGCGATCGGATCCATTCTGCGCTCATACTTCCGGGCTTGCTGGCGTGCGCCGGGGCGGGCGGGGCCGTACTGCTTGGCGCATCGCCCATCGCATTGTCGGTCCAGCCGCACGTGCCCGGGGGCCCGTGGGCCATCCTGGTCGATCCCCTCGCCGGGTGGTTCCTGATCGTGCTCGGCATCGCCGGTGCGGCGGCCACCAGCTACGGCACGACCTACCTCGCGCACGAGCGCGCCCACCGACAGGTCGCATGGGCCCACGCGGTGTTTGCCCTCCTGCTTGCCGCGATGGCGATGGTGGTCGCGGCCCATGCTGCCGTGCTCTTCCTGCTGGCGTGGGAGATCATGGCGCTGAGCGCGTACTTCCTGATCATGTTCGACGGCGACCGCCCGGCAGTCCGTCGCGCAGGGCTGATCTACCTCGTGCTGACGCATACCGGGACACTCGCCCTGATCGCGATGTTCCTCGTGTGGGGACGCGGCACTCCGGACCTCACCTTCGACTCCCTGGCGGCAGCCGCACCGGCGATTCCGTGGCGAGGGGGTCTCGTACTGCTGCTCGCCCTCGCCGGGTTCGGGATGAAGGCGGGCATGGTGCCAATGCATTTCTGGTTGCCGGGCGCGCACGCGGCGGCCCCCTCGCATGTGTCCGCGGTGCTGTCCGGCATCATGTTGAAGATGGGGATCTACGGGCTGCTCCGAGTGCTCAACCTCCTGGGCTTCGCGCCCGCCTGGTTCGGGTGGACCCTGTTCGGGATTGGACTGGTGTCGGGCGTGCTGGGCGTGCTGTGGGCGCTGGGCCAGGAGGACCTCAAGCGCGTCCTCGCCTACAGCAGCGTCGAGAACATCGGCATCATCGTGCTGGCCATCGGGGTGGGGGTCGTGGGGATGGCCTATGGCCACCCCGTGGTGGCGGTGCTGGGATTCATGGGGGCGCTGCTGCACACGCTGAACCACGCGCTGTTCAAGAGCCTGCTGTTCCTGGGCGCGGGC
>JAGGAG010000196.1 GCA_017889745.1 Gemmatimonadota bacterium
CCACATCACTCACGGTCACGGCGTTGCCGATTGTCACGGAGCCCGCTACCGCGGCTGGCATGACCACCGGGACGTCGATCGGGGGCGTGGGGTCGTTCTCGGTGGCGGGAGAGCAAGCGAGCGAGGCCGCGGTCAGTGCGGTCGCCAGGGTGTGACGGATTTTCATGGCTCTTCTTGCTTCAGGTGGGCAGGGCGCTGCGGACCCGGGCAGTATCGCTCACTCGCGACCGGGTCGCGGTGACTTGGGTTACCAACCCCTGTACAGGAATCCGTCAGCCGCCCGAGGCCCCTCACCCCCCAGCATTTGCACAGATCGCGTCGAAGGGGCATCCTACTGTATGACTGAGCCAGGAACCGACGCGACGGCCACCGAGCTGGCCCGCAGGCCAACCGACGAAGAACTGGACATGTTCGGCCTCACCCATACCGGCAGGGTGCGGAAGAACAACCAGGACCATTTCCTCATCGCATCGCTCCGGCGGACGGTGGAGATCCACCTCACCAGCCTCCCGCCCGACACCCACTGGCCCCGGGCCAAGCGCCTGGCGTTCATGGCCATGGTCGCCGACGGCGTCGGCGGCACCGAATCGGGCGAAGAGGCGAGCCGGCTCGCCGTCGAGCGCGTCACCGAGTACGTCACCCAGTGCGTCAAGGCCTACCACAGCCACGAGAATAACCGCGACGCCGCGTTCTCCGATGCCCTCGCCGATGCGGCGATGCAGGTCCACGCCGCCATCCTCGAGCACGCGCACGACGACGAGGAGCATCGCCGCATGGCCACCACGCTGACCCTCTGGATCGGCATCTGGCCCCACGCCTACCTCCTCCAGGTGGGCGACAGCCGCTGTTACGTCATGCGCGACGACCAGCTGATCCAGATCTCCCGCGACCAGACCATGGCCGAGCAGCTGGTGGACCAGGGCATCCTCACCCGCACCGACGCGCCGCGCACCCGCTGGGCCAACGTCCTTTCCAGCGCCATCGGCGGGCACCAGGCGGCGCCGGTGGTCACCCATATGGAGCAGTTCTGGGGACAGGTGGGCCTGCTGTGCAGCGACGGCCTCACCAAGCATGTCTCCGACGAGCGCATCGCCGAGCGCCTCCGCACCATGACCTCCGCGCGGCAGGTCTGTCAGGACCTGCTCAACGATGCCCTCGAAGACGGCGGCAGCGACAATATCACCATCCTGGTCGGGCGCACCGTCCGGCGGACGCCGTCCTGAACTCTTCCGCGCAAACCGCTTGACCGACCTCGAACGGCTCTCGGCCGCCCTCGCCGACCGGTACCGCATCGAGCGCGAGATCGGCCAGGGTGGCATGGCCACCGTCTACCTTGCCACCGACCTCAAGCACGACCGCCCCGTCGCCCTCAAGGTCCTGAGCCTTCATCTCGATCCCGTCGTCGGGGCCGAGCGCTTTGCGCGCGAGGTCCGCCTCACCGCGCGCCTCCAGCACCCCCACATCCTCGCCGTCCTCGACAGCGGCTCCGTCCCCCTCACCCACGACCCACGACCCACGACCTCGAGCCGTCACGCCGAACTCCTCTTCTACGTGATGCCCTACGTCCCCGGCGGCTCGCTCCGCGCCCGTCTCGAGCGCGAGCCTCAGGTGCCGGTACGCGACGCCATCCGCATCGCCCGCGAGATGGCCCTCGCCATCCAGCATGCCCACGCCGAGGGCGTCATCCATCGCGACATCAAGCCCGAGAACATCCTCTTCACCGCCGACGGTACCACCCTCGTCGCCGACTTCGGCATTGCCCGCGCCCTCGACACCTCCGCCCGCCCGCTCACGCGCACCGGCGTGAGCGTCGGCACGCCGGCGTACATGAGCCCGGAACAGGCCGCGGGAGACGAGACGGTGGACGCCCGCAGCGACGTCTACGCCCTCGGCGTGGTGCTCTACGAGATGCTCGCGGGCGAGCCACCCTTCACCGGTGCCACGGCCCAGGCCATCATGCTGAAGCGCCTGAGCCTCGATCCGCCCAGCGTACGCGTCGTCCGTCCCCAGCTTCCGCGCACGCTCGACGCCGGGATCCAGCACGCGCTCGCGCCCGCGCCCGCCGACCGCCTCCCATCGGCCGCGGCGTTCCTCGAGATGCTCGATGCCGCCCAGGCCGAGCTCACCGATCCATCCGCCGGCATCGCGTCACGCGCCACCTCCTGGCCCCGTCGCGCCGTGACAACCGCCGTGGCGCTGGCACTGGTCCTCGTGCTCGCCTTCGCGTTCCAGCGTTTCCGCTCGCGCACCGGCGCACCGGTCGCCGCCCCCACACGCCTGGCCGTGCTCCCGTTCGAGAACCTGGGCGATACCTCCGAGGCCTACTTCGCCGACGGTCTCACCGACGCCGTGCGCGGCAAGCTCACTCTCCTGCCCGCGCTCCAGGTCATCGCGCGCGCCAGCTCGGTGCAGTACGCCGGCTCCCGCCTCACGCCCGCGCAGATCGCCGGGGAACTCGGCGTGCACTACCTGCTCACCGGCACCGTGCGCTGGGCGCGCGGCAGTGACGGCACCACCCATGTCCTCGTGCGTCCCGAGCTCGTGCAACTCGGCGCCGACGGCACCGGCTCCAGTCGCTGGCAACAGCCCTTCGATGCGCCGCTCACCGATGTCTTCCGCCTGCAGGCCGACATCGCCAATCGCGTCACCGAGGCGCTCAGCGTGGCGCTCCCTGCGACGGCGCTCGCGCCCGGGGCCGACGTGCCCACCAGGGTCCCGGCGGCGTACGACGCCTACCTGCGCGCGCGCGCCGCCTGGAACGGCGGTACCAACTTCTCCCCCGCGGCGGTCCGGCGCGCCCGCGTGCTCTACCAGCAGGCCGTGGCGCTCGATTCCGCCTTTGCGGCGGCGTGGGGCGGGATCGCCATGACGTCCATCGTGCTCTATGCCAACAGCGTCCCGACGCCCGCCCTGGCGAGTGAGGCCCGCGCCGCCGTCGACCGCATGCAGGCCCTCGATCCCGACGGCGTCGAGACCTGGTCCGTGCGCTCCCGCTATCTCTCGCTGGTCGAGCTCGACGCCACCCGCGCGCTCGCGGAACTCGACTCGGCGCTCGCGCGCTCGCCCAACGACGCCGTGCTCCTCGGCGCGGTGAGTGCCACCGAGCGCTCCCTCGGGCGGTGGGAGGATGCCCTCCGCCACGCCGAGGCCGCGTATGCCCTCGACCCGCGCAATGCGTCGCGCGCCTCCGCGGTGGCGCAGGTGTACCTCTGGACCCGGAGGCCCGCCGAGGCACGCGCCCCCGCCGATCGCGCCCTGGCCCTCGCGCCCGCCAACCCCGGCTACGTCCAGCGCCGCGCCATGGTCGCCCTCGCCGAGGGCGACCTCCCCGCCGCGCGGCAGGTCCTCGCGGCGTCCAGCGAGACGTCGCCGCCTGAACTCGTGGCGTACATGGCCAACATCTGGGACCTGGGATGGGTGCTCGATGATGCCGGCCAGCGGCTGGCCCTCTCGCTCGGGCCCGAGTCCTTCGACGACGACCATGGCGCACTCGCCATGGCCCGCACCCAGCTCTACGCCTGGCGCGGCGACGTCGCCCGCGCGCGCGCCTGGGCCGACTCGGCCCAGCACTACATCGGTCTCCAGCTTCGCGACGCCCCCGACGACGCCCAGCGCTACCTCGTCCGCGCCCTGGCACTCGCACGGCTCGGCCGGTCCGGCGAGGCCACCGAATCAGCCGAGCGCGGCCTCACGCTTTCCAGCGCCAGGCCCGACGCGGCCTTCCAGCCTTTCTACGAGCACATGGCCGCGCGCACCGCGCTCCTCGTCGGCGACCGCAATCGCGCCCTCGACCTGATCGAGGGCATCATGCGTAACCCCTGGTTCATTACGCCGGCCTGGCTCCGCCTCGATCCCGACTTTGCCCCCCTCCGGAACGAGCCGCGGTTCCAGGCG
>JAGGAG010000197.1 GCA_017889745.1 Gemmatimonadota bacterium
GATGCCCCTGACGGCACTGGCGTTCGGGATCGGGTCGGTGGCCATCGTGGGCTTGCCGCCGCTCAACGGCTTCGTGAGCGAGTGGGTGGTGTACGGAGCGCTGCTCACCGCCGCGGAGTCGCGCGAGGTCATGCGGTTCGTCGTGTTCGGGGCAGGAGGACTGGCCCTGATCGGCGGTCTCGCGCTGGCGTGCTTCAGCAAGCTCGACGGCGTGCTGTTTCTCGGGCACGCGCGCGCGCGCCCCGGTGACGGCGTCACCGGGGTCGAACCGGGGCCGGGCATGGTGGTGCCCGCGCTGGTACTCGCGGCCTGCTGCGCGGTTATTGGCCTCGTGCCGGCGCTGGTTCTTGCGCCGGCCCGGCTGGTCGCCGCGAGTGTGGCGCACACGATGAACGGCGCCAGCGCGGTACCGGCCTGGGCCGCCGCGGCGACAGGCGTTTCCGCCGTCGCGGCGGGCGTCATCCTGGTTGCGGGCGCGCTGATCCTCTTCCGCGGGTACCTGCGCCGGGCGGGGGAACTGCGCGTCGGCGCGACGTGGGCGTGCGCGGGGGCGCAGTTGACGCCGCGGATGCAGTACAGTGCGTCCTCGTTCGCGGCGCCGCTGCTGACCGCGTTCGGGTCGCTGGCGGCGGTGCAGCAGATCCGAGGGCCGAGGACTTTTCGCACGCACCCGGTGGACCGGGTTCAGGATCAGGTAGTGCTGCCCACCTGGCGGGCGCTCGAGGACTGGAGCCGGCGCCTGCGCGCATTGGTGGGTGCCCGCATTCGATGGTACCTCCTGGCCGTCATCTCAACGCTGCTGATCCTGCTCTATCACCTGATGCGGTGGAAGGGCGGCACATGACGCCCTGGCCTGTCGTGACGCTCGTGATGGTCCTGGCCGTGGCTCCCGCGTTGCCCGGCATTGCGACGCGCACCCGGGCGTTCCTGACGGGCCGCCGTGGCATGCCGGTGCTCCAGTTGTACCGTGACCTGGCGAAGCTGCTTCGCAAGAATGTCGTCTACAGTGAGACCACGACGACGGTCTTCCGCATCGGGCCGATCATCACCCTCGCGACGGCGGTCGTGGCCGCCACGCTCCTCCCGCTGGACGGCCACGCCGCGCTGCTCAGCTTTTCCGGCGATCTCGTGGCATTCGCCGGACTGCTGGGACTGGGCCGGTTCGCGCTCGTGCTCGCAGGCCTGGATACCGGGTCGAGCTTCGAGGGGATGGGGGCGAGCAGGGAGGTCACGGTCTCCGCTTTCGCCGAGCCGGTGCTGTTCCTCTGCTTCACCGTCCTCGTCCTCGCCACCGGCGAACTGTCGCTTGCCGGCATGCTCGGGGAGCGGCTGGCGGCGGTCTGGGTCCTGACGCTGCCGTCGCTCGCCCTGACGGCAGTCGCGCTGTTCATGCTGGCGCTCGCGGAGACTTCCCGCGTGCCGGTGGACGATCCGGGGACCCACCTCGAGCTCACGATGATCCACGAAGTGATCGTCCTCGATCACAGCGGGCCGGAGCTCGCGATGATCCTGTTCGCCAGCGCCCTGAAGCTCGCGCTCTTCGGGGCGCTGGTGGTGAGCCTGCTGATGCCGCGGGCCCTCCTGGCGCCCCCGCTGGCGGCGCTGATCCTGCTCGGCGGACTCGTGGCCATGGCGGTCGGCGTCGGCATCGTCGAAGCGAGCATGGCGCGGCTGCGGATGAACCGCCTTCCCCAGTTCCTCGTGGCGGCCGGCGCCCTCGCCGTCGTCGGCGTGATCCTCCTGCTGCGGTGAGTCATGTCCGACCTTCATGAGCTGCTCCTCCTCGGCGTGGTCCTCACCAACTTCTGGGTGCTGGGGACCACGCGCCTGAGCTCGGCCATCCGCGCTACCGCGATCCAGGGGGCGCTGCTGGCGGCCCTGCCCGTCGCGCTGCATCCGGGATGGTCCCTGCACATCATCGGACTCGCGGTCGGCACGCTCCTGGTGAAGGCCATCCTCCTGCCGACCTTCCTCTCGTGGGCCATCCGCGAGGCGGCCGTGCGCCGGGAGATCGAGCCCCTGATCGGATTTTCCGGCTCGCTCCTGCTGGGGACGATCGTGGTGGCCCTGTCGTTCGGTATCGCCCAGCGCATTCCCCTGCCCGAATCGGAGAGCGCCCTCCTCATCCCGGTGGCACTGGCGACGGTGATGATCGGCCTCATCGTGCTGACGACACGGAACAAGGCGCTGACGCAGGTGGTCGGCTACCTGATCCTGGAGAACGGGATCTACGTGTTCGGGCTGAGCCAGGCCGAGCGCGTGCCCTTCCTCGTCGAGCTCGGCGTCCTGCTCGACATCTTCGTCGGCATTTTCATCATGGGAATCGTGGTGTTCCACATCAATCGGGCTTTCGACTCGATGGACTCGACCCGCCTGACCGAGTTGAAGGACTGATGATTCTCCTGCCGATGGTGCTGGTCCCGATCGCAGCGGCGGCGGTCGCCTACCTGGCGCGACCGCTGAGCCTGCGACTCGGCCTGCTGGTCGGGACCTCGGTCCTGCACCTGTATGCGGTGGGTCGCCTCTGGAACGGCACCGTCGCCCCGGAGGTTGGCGGGTGGCTTGCGATCGACGCGCTGGGCCTGCTCGTGGTCTCACTCGTGAGCGTGCTGTTCCTCGTGATCGCGGTGTACGCGGCGGGGTTCCTGCAAACCGAACCCCCGCGCGGAGGGCGGGTCTTTGTCAGCGGCCTGCTGGCCTTCCTGTCCGCGGCCACGCTGGTGGCCGTGAGCCATCACATGGCCCTCCTGTGGGTGGGCATGGAAACAACCACCCTCGCGCTCGCACCCCTCGTGTACCACCGGCACGACCGCCGGTCGCTGGAAGCGGTATGGAAGTACCTGCTGCTGTCCTCCGTGGGGATCGCGCTGGCGCTGCTCGGGACGTTCTTCCTGGCCGCCGCGCAGACCTCGGGGCGTCCCCTGTTGCTGGAGGACATGATCGCGGGAAGCGGCAGCCTGCAGCCGGCGCTGCTGCAGACCGCGTTCATCTTCCTCCTGGTCGGCTACGGCACCAAGATGGGGCTGGCGCCGCTGCACGCGTGGAAGCCCGATACCTATGGTGAGGCGCCCAGCCTGGTCGCGGGGCTCATGGCAGGTGCCCTCACGAGCTGCGCGTTCCTCGGGCTTGCGCGCATCACCGAGATCACGATGGCCGCCGGCCAGGGGGAGTTCGTGCAGCCCCTGCTCGTGGCATTCGGCGTCATGTCGCTGGTGGTCGCGGCGGCCTTCATGATCGGCCAGTCGGACCTGAAGCGAATGCTGGCCTACTCGAGCGTGGAACACATGGGCCTGCTGGTGCTCGGCCTCGGGCTGGGCGGCGTAGGCCGCTACGGGACGGTCCTTCACCTCGTCAACAACGCGCTGATCAAGGGGTTGATGTTCCTCGCCGTCGGGAACGTCGTGCTGGTGACGGGCTCGTCGCATGCCGGTGCGGCGCGCGGCATTCTCCGGCGCGCCCCGATAACGGGGATCCTGCTCCTTCTCGGGCTCTTCGCCGTGACCGGCTCACCGCCGTTCGGGCTGTTCCTCAGCGAATTCACCATCCTGAATGCGGCCATTGGACAGGGGCACCCGTGGGTGGCGGCCGCGATGCTGGCCCTTCTTGCACTCATCTTCGTCGGCATGGCGGCCGTGGTGCTGGAGATGATCTACGACCCGCCACTGACCGAGGCCCCGCCGGTACGGGAAAGCGTCCTCCTCGTCGCCGGTCCGATCGTGCTGCTGGCGCTGGTACTCCTGCTCGGCGTGTACATCCCGCCCGCGCTTCAGCGCGTGCTCACCGAGGCAGCCTGGGGTCTCGGGGGAGGGGGCGCGCGATGACGGCCTTCGATGGACTCGGCCTGCGCAACCGGCGCGCCATCCCCTTCGCGGCTCTCCCGATGGAGAC
>JAGGAG010000098.1 GCA_017889745.1 Gemmatimonadota bacterium
ACGCCCAGCGGGGCTCGAGTTCGATGACCCACTCGAACTCTCCGGCGGCGTCCTCGAAGTGACTCCTCCCCCCGAGTTCGCCGAGACGCAGCGCGAGGAATCCGAGCTCGAGGTGCAGCAGGGCACTGTCACGCTGCGACCTGGCGGCGGCGACCTTGCCCTGCTCCAGCCGGAGCAGCGCGTTCGTGTCGCTCTCAGCGGCGAGGTACGCCCGCCACTCCTCCAGGCGCGGTGAACCACCCGCCGGCGCAGCAGTCTGCCCGCGGAGGGGCACCACCTGCCCCAGTGACATGACGAGCAGTAACCCAACCGCCGAGACACGCATTCCTAGCGGGGTCCGGATGACTCGTCAGTTGACCACGCGGAAGGAACGGCGCCGCACGTCCTTCATGCCGTTGGCTGCCGTGACCGTGATCTCCAGTGTGTAGTTGCCCGGCTTGAGCTTCTCCAGGCTCACGCTGCGCTGTGCCGTCCACGGTCCGCGAGGCGCCTGCTCCTCGAACTTGAGCGTGATCTGCGACGATCCCGCCGACGACTGTCCCGTCATGAAACTCGCCCCCGCTCCGGCGCCCTTCCGCACCACGAGTGTCGTGGTATGCGATTCAAAGGGATCGGCGCCGACGATCTCGTAGTACAGCTCGAGCGGCTCGTTCCGGTGGAAGGTCCCGAGCGGACTGAAGTACACCGTGTCCGCGGGCGTCGGGCGCCAGACGAGCTTGTGATTCCGGTTGCCGAGCACGAGGTCGCTCAGGGTCAGGCGGGCGGACTGCGCCGGTGGCGCGACCACGACGTCCATCGGGAACACGTGCCCGACACTGTCGCCCTCGGCGAGCATGACGCGATAGTCGAGCACGCCGGCCGCCTGCGCCGGGACGGTCACGAGGCCCACGACATATTCGTTGTCGGGTACGGGGTGGGATGCGATGAACCGGCGCGTCGTGTCCACGCTCGCCACGACCCGGCCACTCAGATCGGCGGCGGCGAAGCGCAGCCGGACGGTGTACAGGAGGCCTTCCGGCAGCTGCTGAGGCACCAGGCTCTTGCCCCGCACCGCGCATCCGATGTGGAGGAGGGGCCGCTCGCCCTGTGACCCGACGGCCAGCACCTGGCAGGAGCCGTCGAGGTCGATCGGAAAGTGCTTTTCGTGCGTGTCGGTCGTGACGCCGCGCGCCAGGTAGCTGCGACCGAGCTGGCGCTCGTCGGATACGGCGCGCTGGAAGCCCGTACCCGAAGTGTTGAGGATCCGCTGGTAGATCGGCGCGAAATCCTGCCGGGATACGAGCAGGTCCTTCGCCATGGGATCAATGTCCAGGTTGTCCCCGCCGGTCTGCAGCGCCAGCGCGCGCTGATACCCGAGCACGTCGAAGAGGCTCTCGACCAGGCGGAAATCCTGCACATCCTCCCGGGCGACGAAGTGGAAGTACATGTTGCCGTCGGTGCGCACATAGAACCAGGAGATGTTCGGCTCTACCCGGTCATCGATACGATTGCCCGAACCGCTGAACGTCGCGCGCGACGTGGGTTCACCGTGTCGCACGTAGATGATACCGCGATCGTCGAAGTCCTGGCTCCCGGACTTGAAACGCTCCTCGATCTTGTAGTGCCGCGAGACCGTCACCAGCGCGAAGTTGCGCCTGGCATAGAACCAGCGGCGATAGTGCTCGGCCAGGCGGTCACCCGCCGTGCCCATGCCCATGTCGTCGCGCGGTCCCCAGAACTCCTCGAGCCACGCGGCCCGGTAGATCCCGCGCTTACTGTCGTAGTCGGCCAGCATGCTGTCGGACGCGATCGGGAACAAGTCGTTGCGGATGATGGCAACGACGGCGGAGTCGTCGCTCGCGGCGGCGAGGTAGTAGCCGGTCGCGGCGGCACGGTCGCCCTGCCAGAGCAGCGTGCGTGCGAGTTCCAGTTGCCCAATGGCCTTCGGGCCGTCGCCCTGCAGGTAGCGGGTGAAGGCCGCGATGGCCGAATCGGGGCTGCCCACGTCCCGTTCCACCCGCCCGCGGGCCAGGAGCACCTGCGGATTGTTCCCTGCCGGCGTGGTGGCTGCGCGACGCAGGGCATCGAGCGCCACGTCGAGCTTGATGTTGACGCGCTGCCGGAGCGCGGTGTTCGACAACTCGACCAGTCCGCGCACGAAGGAAGGATCTACCTCCGCTGTCTTGGCAAACGCTGCCGCCGAGCGCGCGAGAGCGTCCTTTCCGAACATCGTCTTGAGGCCGGCCACCACCGTGACCTGCGAATCCCCGATACCGAATTCGGCGAGGCCCATGCCGTACCAGGCGTAGGGCCAGTCGGGTCGGAGGTCGATCGCCCACTGGAACTCCGATGCGGCGTCATCGTAGTGCCCCGAGCCACCGAGATCCCCGAGGCGGAGCGCCAGGAAGCCCAGCCGGAGGTGCCGCATCGGGTTGCTCCGATCGGCCTTGGCGGCGGCGATGAGCTCGTCCTCGAGTGCCATCAGTCCAATGGTATCCACCGTTGCGGCAACGGAGTCGCGGAACGCTTCGAGGCTCGCGCGCTGGTCGGGGTCCTGGGCCGCGGCGGGGGCCGCCAGGCCGGCTACCAGGAGGCCGGGCACCAGGAGGGCCCGCAGCCACGCGACGGGCGTGGATGCGATGGCTGGGTGAGCAGCGGGGAGGGGCATCTGGTGTGGGAGACGCATTCAGATTCAGGGACGTCCGAGACTATCCCGGGTTCACATTTCCTGACGGGCTATTTCGAGGAACCAGGTGCGCAGGCCATCGAGCACCCCTTGGGCGTACCGCTGCTGTCCCTCACTGGAACGCAGTGCGGCTTCCTGCTCCGGCACGATCATGTACAGGCCCTCGGTGAGAATGGAGGGCTGCCAGGTCGGCCGCACCAGGGCCAGGTCGCCCCTGGCGACGCCAAGGTCGCGTAATCCGAGCTGCCGAACGAGGCCGCGCTGCACGGCCCGGGCGAGGGGCAGGCTCGCGGCGTGGTTGTAGAAAACCGACGTTCCGTTGTTCGTGAACGGGTTTACCCCATCGGGCAACGCGTTGTTGTGGATGGACACGAGGACGTCGGCCTCGCTGGATTCGGCCAGCGTGATGCGCGGCCCCAGGTCGAGCGGCACATCGGCGCTGCGAGTCATGATCACCGTGGCGCCGGCCGCCTGCAGCAGCCGCTGGAGCTGGAGCGCGATGGCAAGGTTCGCTTCCGCCTCGCGGAGTCCCGTCGGGCCGGTCGCGCCGCCGGGAGGATGACCCGGGTCCAGCGCGATGCGCCGTCCTTCGAGTGGTGCTGAACGGTCGATCACCGGGGCGCGGCGAAGCTCCAGCAGGAGGTCGGAGCCGTCCCAGCGCGCGCGGTAGCCGTAGAGCGGGCGCGCGAGCTCCACATCGATACGAACCACGTCGCCGTCCTGCCGCCAGTCGATGCGCCGGATCAGGGTGTCCCCTGGCGAGTATCGGGTCCAGTCGATGTCGGCGACCGCCCCGTAGAATTCCAGCGTTACGGTGCGATCGGCTTCGGACAAGTGAAACGGCACCGGCGCCCCCACGGGGATCCGCACGGTGGCGCGGTCGGAAGCCGCGCTCGCGGTCATCGACCCCACACGGCCCAGCGGAGGCCAGGTGCCCGGTGGCAATGCCTGGACGTCGGCAAGTGATACCCAGGCGTACGTGCCCGCCGAGAGCCGGAGGCGAATGTCGCCGTTCTGCCGCCGATCGGCGATACTCCGCGTGCCCGTAGGGAAGAACCAGTAGTACGTGCCCCCCGGTGCCGCGCGCCCCACGGTAATGCTGTCCGAGCCGCCGGCGTGCGCCGGGTCGTCATCGAGCCGCACCACCTGCGGCATGGTGTCGGTGAGCGCGAGGCGCAGGGGCCAGGCTGTTTCCAGCGTACCGCTGGGCCACTCGAGGCGGACGCGAGCCCAGGAGCCCGGCGTGGGCGACGGCCCGGCAGGATCCAGCATTGGCCCCAGCGGGTCACCGAGCGGCCGGCCGCGAATGACGCCGACGTAGCGGCTCGACCGCGTGGCTTGGCGCAGGTTGGTGGTGTCGCGATCGAAGGCGCGAATGCCCGGTGGCACCTCGTCGCCACCGCGCTCTTCCGCGAGCGGCACGATGACGCCGTCCCCCAGGATCAGCGTCCCTCGTGCCCCGGGCGCCCCGCGCACCTGGAGGCGCAGGCCCTCCCAGGCCGGAACCCACGCCACGCCGCTCGGGACGAAGGACGTGAGGTCGATGTACGGTCCGGCGCTGTCAGGACGCCAAGGGGAGGAGCGACGTACCTTCAGGAGCAGCGTGGAGGAGTCGCGGGGCGAGCGGGCCTCCAGCCGGAGCGTGAAGGTCTCCGGGGCGGCCGGGGTAACCATCGGCAGTCCAGCCGAGTCGGGCGGTGGAAGCGGAATCCAGGCGAGCCACGCGCCATTGGGCCAGACCTTGACGGGCTGCCCGTTAATGGTGAGGGATGCGTCGCCGGTTCCGACGCTGCCGAGCAGGAATGTGGAATCGCGGGCTTCGATGACGGCATCCTGCGCGGGGTACTGGACCACGATTCGGGTGGGACCGACGACCGGTGCCATCGGAAGCGCGGTGACCGAGGCGCCGGGAGTCGTGGGTTTGTTCGGCGCGCACGCGGTGGCGAGTAGCAGGGCGCCGAGGAGACCCAGGCGACGGCGGTTCATCGGCGCAAGGTACTTGTGCGATTACAGTTACGCCATCGCTCCTCGTTGACGCATCGGGGCCGGATTCCTAGATTCTGCCAAACCTTACACCTGACCCGCTGAGGAGGACATGGCGAAGGACATCCGGGTCAGCGTCTTTGGCCGCACCGATCTTGGCCGCACACGAGACCACAACGAGGACACGTTCCTCGTTGCGGACCTCGACGCACCCCAGGTTCTGCCGTCCCTCACCGTCGCGGAACAGACCATCGGGCCGCGCGGATCGCTGTTCATGGTCGCCGACGGCATGGGCGGCGCGGCCGCTGGCGAAATCGCCAGCTCCATGGCAGCACAGCAGATCTTCGAGCACCTGGCCAGGGTATGGAGTCACGACCCCGACAACAGGCCGCAACAGTTCGCGCTGCGCATGCGCGAAGCCGTGGAGTACGCCAACGCCGAGATCCACGCCTATGCCGCGGAGCATCCCGAGGTGCGCGGCATGGGCACGACGCTCACGGCGGCAGGCGTGCACGGGCCCAACCTGTTCCTCGCCCAGGTGGGTGACAGCCGCGCCTACCTGATACGCGATGGCGTGGCATTCCAGCTCACCAAGGACCAGTCACTCACCCAGCGGCTCGTCGACGCGGGCGAACTCACCGAGGAGGAGGCCGAGACCAACGCACGACGGAACATCATCCTCCAGGCGCTCGGCCCCGATCCGCGGGTCAAGGTCGTGCTGTCGGTTCAGAAGCTCAACCGGGGCGACGTACTTGTGGTCTGCTCGGACGGGCTCACGGGCCTGGTGCGGAAAACGGAGATCGCGGCCGTCGTGACCAGCGACAGCAACCTCGCGCAGGTTTGCGAAACGCTGATCTCGCTGGCGAATGAGCGCGGTGGCCCCGACAACATCACGGTGGTTGCCGCGCGCTTTCATGGCGACGGCCTTCCCGAGGCGAGCGATTCGGAGGAGGAACCACAGCACACCATCCTGAGGCTTCCCGGCTCCTCCTCGTCCTCGGACGACAGCCTGACGCCCCTGCCGCAGCCCACGCCGGCGCCCGTCCCTGCCCCGGTGCCGGCGGCGCCACGGGAGGCGGCGGCCGTCACGCCCTCCGCGAACCGCGCCGCCATCTATGGCATCGCGGCCCTCATGCTGGCAGCGGTGGTGTGGTTCCTCCTGCGTTGACGCGATCCTTACCGGCATGAAGGCCGTCTTCACCTACCTCACCGGCGGGCGCGCGGGCCAGGCGGTCGTCGTCGAGAAGAGCTACGCGATGCTGGGTCGCGCGCCCCAGGCCGATGTGCGCTTCGGCCCCGACCATGACCTCCCGGTGTCAGGGCGGCATGCCGCCGTGGTGTTCCGCGATGGCGAATGGATCCTTCGCGACCTGTCGAGCACCAACGGCACGTTCGTCAACGGTGAGCGCATCAAGGGTGAGCACCAGCTCGGCGATCAGGACCTGATCCGCCTTGGCGACGGCGGACCGATGCTGCGATTCGGCGTGATACGCGATACCTGGCGACCGTCCGACAGCCCGCCACCGGTGCCCAGCGAGCCGCCGGCCGAACCCGAACGAGTTCATGCTACCACCGCCGTGCCCAGGACGCCCCTCAGCACCGCGACCGCAGCGGGCGATGACGATGGGCGATTCGTCGTCCCGGTGACGGCGACCCGGCAGCGCGCCCCCTGGGTAGCTGCCATCCTCATCGTCACGGTGCTGGGATCGCTCGGTGGCCTGGCGACGTGGCGGGCGCGCGCGAGCAAGGGCGCCGTCGACGAGCGCGCCGTCCTGCTGGCCCAGGCCGACAGCCTCTTCTCCACCCTCGAGGCGATCGGCCATCGCGACACTCGCATCAGTGGCGCACTCGACGGCGCCAAGGCGGAAACCGCCAGGCTCCGCTCGCGCATCCGCCGCGCACCGCGTGACCAGCAGGTACTGGCGCCGCTTCGCGACAGCCTGGACCGCCTCGCATCGAGCTTCGAGCGCCTCGCTGCAGCCGCGGCGCTGGACGCGCAGCAGATCGCGCGGGCAAACGAGGCGTCGCTGGCCCTGGTCGAGGCGACCTCCGAGGACGGCACGCGGCGCGTCGCCGCGGCCTTCACGGCCACGGGCACCGGCGGCAAGCTCGTGTTCGTCACGGTCGACGGCATCCTGCGCGACTCCGCGGGGCAGACCGCCACCACCATCACGGTGCGGCTGCCCGGTACGGACCGCGCGCTCAAGACCCGGCTGCTCGCGGCCCAGGGCACGCTCAACACCGCGATCCTCGAGGTGCCGAGGGGCAGCAATGCCGGCTCGCCCCCGACGCTGGCGACCGGCATCGGGGGCGGGCTCATTGGACAGGCGGCCGTGCTGCTGGGGTATCCCAGCGCACCACAGGACAGCGCGATGGCGGCGCCAGCGCAGGCGACCGCGCTCGCGGCCGTTACGATCGCCAACGAGAACCTGCTCCAGCTCGAGCCGCTCGGCGGTGCGCTCGCGCCGGGGAGCCCGGTGTTCGACCGGTCGGGCACGCTCATCGGCATGCTGCTGCCCGGTGGCCCCGATGACCGGCTGCTGAACGCGGTGCCCGCCCCCGCGATCGCGGCGTTCCTGGCCGGGAGCACCGGTGACCGCTGAGCGGCGCCCCGCGGCACCCTTCGCCTGGATCGCAGCCCTCGCTTTCGCTTCGGGGTTCCCGTTCGGCCTCGTCAACGAGGCCCTGCCCGTCTATCTCCGGAGCCGTGGTGCCGACCTCGTTGATGTCGGCCTCGTAGCCGCGGCCACCTTTCCCTGGACCTTCAAGTTCCTCTGGGCGCCGATCCTCGATCGCACCGGCACCCGGAAGCAGTGGATCGCCGGGTGCCTGCTGCTGATGGCCCTGGTCATCCCCCTCATTGCGCGGGTCGACCCGTCCCAGCATCGGCAGTTGTTCTTCGCGCTCATCATCCTTGCGGTGATGCTGTCGGCCACGCAGGACATCGCGATCGACGCCTTCACCATCCAGGCGACCCCGCGGCCGCAGCTGGGCCTGGCCAACTCGGTGCGCATCGGCGCGTATCGCGTGGCGATGCTGGTGTCCGGCGGGGCCCTGATCTGGCTCGCCGGCCGGGGCGGCTGGCCGGTGGCCTTCACCACGGCCACGGTGGTCACCGCCCTCCTCGCGGCGGCGGCGCTGCTGCTGCCCGGGGCCGGGCAGGTGCGTCCGCCGTCGGGGCAGTCGCTCTGGCTGCCGCTTCGCTCGCTGCTCACCCGCCCCGGAGTCGCCTGGGTGCTGTCCTTCGCGCTCCTGTTCAAGCTGGGCGACGCCGCCATGGACCCGATGACGCGGCCGTTCTGGGTCGATCGCGGATTTTCGCTGGAAGAGATCGGCGCCGTGCTCACCACCGGCCGCATGGTGGCGACGGTGACCGGCGCGGTGCTGGGCGGGTACCTGACGAGCCGATGGGGCATGCGCACCGCGCTCTGGTCGCTCGGCCTGCTGCAGGCGGTGTCGAACCTCGGCTACTGGGCCGCCGCCGCGGTCACGCCGTCCAAGGCGCTGATGATCGCGGCCGCGCTGTTCGAGAACTTTTCGGGTGGGATGGGCACGGCGGCGTTCGTGGCGTACCTGATGTCGGTGTGCGAACCGCGCTTCGCGGCGACCCAGTATGCGCTGCTATCCGCGCTGCTCGCGCTGACGCGCGCAGTGGTGGGGCCGATTGCCGGATCACTGACCGAGCGGTTCGGCTATGCCGCCTTCTTCCTGTTCACCTTCGTGCTGGCGCTTCCGGGCTTCGCGCTCCTGCCTTTCCTCTCGCGCGCGGCGCCGCCACCGGACGACCTCAGCGCGACCGCTCGCTGAGCCAGCGCCCTGCCGCGGACTGCATCAACCGCTGGCGGTGCCAGGCCACGAGCACCGGCCCGTCGCCGGGAATCTCCCCCACGAGCCGCGGATGGCCGAACAGGACCGTCAGGTCGCTCCCCGGCACCAGTTCCTTCAGCGCGGCCCGTGACGCCTCGCCAAACCCGGCCCGGCCCTTCCAGGCTCGCGGCTCGGCAAAGGCGAGGACGACGCGGCTGCCACCCGATCCCAGTGGCACGCCCAGCGCGGTGAGCGTCGCGGCCACCGTGTCGCCCGGCACCGGCGCGTAGGGCCCGCCCAGGTCGTCGTCCACGGTCAGCAGCTCGATCGGAGCGCGCAGCCGCCCCAGTCGCGCGCGAGTGACACCGGCCGCGACGAGCGCATCGGCCAGAGCCGGCGCGCCGTCGAACGGAGCCCGCTGCTGCGGCACCAGCGGCAGCTCCGCCCGCTGCAATGCCCGCTCATACCGGCCCCGCGCTTCATCCACCCTCGCCACCGGCAGCGTGCCCGACGCGAGCGCCGCCGCGAGTGCCGCCGCGACGGCGGCCGTGTCCTGCGGATAGAGCAGGATGTCGACCCCCGCCACGAGCGCGGCCACCGCGGCATCGGCCTCCGAGCGCCCGGCAAGGGCTGCTTCCATGATCAACGCATCACTGACGACGAGGCCGTCGAAGCCGCCCTGCCGCAGCTCCCCGATGATCGTGCTCGACAAGGTTGCCGGAAGCCCCGACGGGTCCAGCGCCGGATAGCTCACGTGCGCCGTCATGAGGGACGCGACGCCGGCACCCATCGCCGCCCGGAACGGCACCAAGTCGACCGAGAGCTGCTCACGCGACGCGGACACCACCGGCAACGTGAGGTGGGAGTCGGCGGTCGTCCGGGCATGCCCGGGATAGTGCTTGGCACAGGCAAGGGCGCCGCCCGCCTGGCAGCCCTCGATCCATGCGGCGACATGGCGCGCGGCGAGCAGCGGATCCGCGGCGAACGAGCGGGTCTGGATGATCGGGTTCTCCGGGAGAAGATCGAGGTCGGCAACCGGCGCGAAGACCCAGTTGATGCCTACGCTCCGAGCCTCCCGTGCCGTGACCTCACCGGCCCAGCGCGTGACCTCGGGGCGATCGAGTGCGGTGAGCGCGCGTGGCGGCGGGAACTGCGTGAGCCCGTCGAACTGCTGGCCGGCGCCGCGCTCCAGGTCCGCGGCCAGGAGGAGTGGCCGGCCGGCCTCGCCACGAAGTCGCGCGGACAGGGCGCGCACCGCCTCGGCCGTGCCCCCAAAGATGATGAACCCGCCCACACCGAGCGCCAGCGCCTGGCGGTTGGACTCCCACTCGTGATCGAATCCGGTATCATCCCGCCAGCGGATGGCGGGAAAGATGAGCCGCGTGGCCGTCATCCTGGCGTGATGCTCCCGAGCACCCGCGCGCCGCGCGCGCCGGTGCAGGATGGCAGGTTGGCCGGCTGGCCATGAAGCGTGAGGTAGCCGAGCAGCGCGAAGGCCACGGCTTCCTTGGCGTCGCCGTTGAAGAAGAGATCGTCGAAGCGACGCAACTGGCGCCCCTGCGCACCAAGCGCCGCCGCCAGGGACTCGAAGACCACCGGATGCCGCGCCCCACCGCCCGACACCACGACCTCGGGGGCGCCCGGGACCCATCGCTGGATGGCGCCGGCGATCGACCGGACGGTCAGCGCGACCGCGGTCGCCACGCCATCGGCACCGGGGACTCGGCGGTGAATCTCGCGCGCGAGCGCATCGCCGAAGTGTTCGCGTCCGGTGCTCCGCGGCGGGGGCTGGTTGAAGAACCCGTCCGCCAGGAGCCGC
>JAGGAG010000099.1 GCA_017889745.1 Gemmatimonadota bacterium
GCTTGAGGGCGAGCCGGTCGATGAACTCCGCCGCGCCGGTGGCGAAGCTGCGGGCAATCGGGAGGAAGTCGGCGCCGCTCCATACGGCAACGGCGCGGGCTGTGAGGGGGTCCACGGTCCGGGCGCGAACGTCGCCACGGGTGCCGGGACCGTCGAGGCAGGGCGTGCTTTCGGCTGGCATACCAGTTCCCTCGTCAATGGGTCAAGGTGCGCCGTCGTGGCGCGTGAGCCCAATGTGCGACGAGGGAAAAGTTCACCCAATGACCTATCGTCCCGACTTCCTGCGCGAGCGTCCTATGAGGGGGCAGGTCGCCGCGCCTCCCGCCACGCGCCGGGCGCGAGGCCGGTGGCCTTCTTGAACGCCCGGCTGAACGCGGCCTCGGAGTCGTAGCCCACGTCGGCGCCAATGGTGGCGACCTTCGCGGCGGTCTGGACCAGGAGGTTGGCCGCGACCTGCATGCGCCACTGGGTGAGGTACTGCATCGGCGGCTGGCCCACGAGGTCGGTGAACCGCTTGGCCAGGCTCGACCGGGACGACGCAGCCTCGTGCGCGAGCTCGGCCAGGGTCCAGGGATGCCGGGGCTGGCCGTGGAGCAGTGTCAGCACGCGCCCGACCACCTCATCGCGGAGGCCGGCGAGCCAGCCGGTCTGCCCCGGAGGCAGTTCATCGAGATGGCGACGCAGCACCTCGATGAACATCAGCTCGGCCATCCGGGTGAGTACGGTGTCGGCACCGGCGCGGTTGAGGCGGCTCTCCTCGGTGACCTGGCGGGCGAAGCTGCCGAGCCAGGCGCTCGACATGCCGCGGACATGGATCTGGTGCGGCAGCGCCGAGAGCAGGGGATTGAAGGGGCGGCGATCGCAGCCGAGGTATCCGCAGACAAAGGTCGCGCCGCGCGGTCCGACACTGCCGAGCATGACGGTGTGGGGATAGCGATCGGGCGCGGCACTGTTGACGTCGGGGCCGATGCGCACGCCGCGGCCGCTCGACATGACGTGCGGGTCGCCATGGCAGAAGACGATCACGTCTCCCGGCGCCAACTCGACCTGTTCCTGGCCCACCAGCCCGCCGAAGCAGCGGCCCTCGGTGAGGATATGATAGGAGATGAGGTGCTCGGCATGTGGCAGGATGCGGGGCGACAGCTCCCGGGCGGCCACCGCCTCGACGCTCCATGGTTCCGTGGCCTCGACCGCGAAGAAGAACGCGCTGTCGAGGCGGACGACGCGCAGCAGGTCCGAGAGCGGATCCATGGCCGATATAGTACCGCTGCCCGGCGCGCGGCGGGAGTCGATGACGTGGACGTGGGGGCAGGAGGTGCGGACGCGCAGTCATGGGAAACTTCGGGGGCTTCCCGTACGTTGTCATTGGGGTTCGCGGGATCACTGCAGTCGTACACGTACAGGGAGGGTTCGATGAGTCACCGTGCAGAACTGCTCGCCGCCCGGATCGAGGCCGGGGCGGCACTGCTCGCGGGGTTCGCGGGAGGCCTGACCGACGCCGAATGGAACACACGGGTGCGCGATGGGCGCACCGTTGGGGTGGTGGTGCACCATGTCGCCAGCATGTACCCGATCGAGATGGGGGTGGCCCGCGCCATCGCCAGCGGCCAGCCCGTCGAGAACGTGACCTGGGAGGACGTCAACGGCATCAACGCGAAGCATGCGCTGGAGCATGCCGGCGTGGGCAAGGCGGAAGCGCTGGCGCTGCTCAAGCGGAACAGCCAGGAGGCGGCGGCGGAGGTGCGGGGCTTCACCGACGCTCAACTCGACACGGCCGCCCCATTCTCACTGAGCTTCGGCGCGCCAATGACCGCGCAATTCGTGCTGGAAGACCACCCCTTGCGGCACGCGTGGCACCACCTGGCCAGAATCAAGACGGCGCTCGGCCGGGAACAGCTGGCCGCCGCCAGCGCATGATGCGCCGGCTATTGGCGGCTGGCCGGTAGCTCGACCCCGGCCAGCCGCTCCGGGTCGGCAAGCAACTCGATCTCGACGACCTTGCCGCCCCTGATGGTGAAGGCGAAGGAATCGAGGTGGCCATGACCTCTCTACCGCCGTATGTTCCGGGCGCCCGCAGCAGCGGGCGCCTCATCCCCCAATCAAGGGTCGGTCACGGCCACGGCCTTCGAGCGCCTGAGCGCGGCACTGAACGGCCGCTATCGCCTGGAACGCGAAGTCGGCACAGGCGGCATGGCGGTCGTGTACCTTGCCGAGGACCTCCGGCATCACCGGCACGTTGCGCTCAAGGTGCTGCGACCGGAACTCACGGAGGTGCTCGGCGCCGAGCGCTTCCTCAAAGAGATCGAGGTCACAGCCAACCTTCAGCACCCGCACATCCTCCCGCTTTTCGATTCTGGTGAAGTCCCCGCAGGGGACCAGCCAGGACCTCCACTCCTCTTCTACGTGATGCCGTTTGTCGAGGGTGAGTCCCTCCGGGCAATGCTCGCCCGGGAGAAGCAGCTGCCGCTCGATGATGCACTCGACTTCGCCCGGCAGATCGGCGGCGCCCTCGATTACGCGCACCGTCGGGGCGTGGTGCACCGGGACATCAAGCCGGAAAACATCCTTATCCAGGATGGCAAGGCGCTAGTGACCGATTTCGGGATTGCGCTGGCGGTGAGCCAGGCGGGCGGGAGCCGGCTGACGGAGACGGGACTGTCTCTCGGTACTCCACAGTACATGAGCCCGGAGCAGGCCACTGGCGAGCGAGACATCGATGCCCGCAGCGACGTGTACTCCCTCGCCTGCGTCCTCTACGAGATGATCGCCGGTGACCCGCCTTTCAGTGGCAGCACGGTCCAGGCGATACTGGCCCGCAAGCTGACGGGTGCACTTCCGAGTCTGCGCCCGGTCCGCGCGACCGTCAGCCTCGACCTCGACCGCGTCGTGGCGAAGGCCCTCGCCAAAGTACCGGCGGACCGCTACGCCACCGTCGCGCTGTTCACCGATGCGCTCGCCCAAGGCACCGACAATACGGCCGCCGTGACGCGCGCGTGGAAGGCGCCGCGCCACGCCGTCGCCTGGGTGGCTGTGGTGGCAGCAGCGGGGGCGATTCTCTGGGCGGTGGGCTCAGGCCGGGCAGCGAGGTGGCTGAGCGCGCCACCTCGATACGCACGCGTCGCCATCCTGCCGCTGGAGAATCGCACTGGCGATTCAACCCAGAACTACCTGGTGGACGGCCTGACGGAGGCACTGATCGCCGATCTCGCCCGGCTCGAGAACGTGGACGTGATCTCGCTGGCTTCCACACTTGGCTATCGCACGGCGCCCAAACCGGTGGATTCCATCGCGCGCGAGCTCGGCGTGGACGCCGTGGTCGCGGGTTCGGTCGATCGCCACGATGGAGGAGTCCGCGTGGCGGTTAGTCTCATCGCGGCCGGCGGTGCGCTGGGGCACGTCGACACGCTGGAGCGTCCGGCCGGTGAGGTCTCGGGGCTGGAGCAGGCGGTGGCGGGGACACTGGTGCGGGAGATTGGCGGAAGACTCGCCGGCCAGCACCGGGTCGGGGGTGCGGGACGCTCGTACGACGGGGATGTGCAGGACCTGTATCTCCGCGGCCGATACCATCTCGCCACGCGGACGCCGGAAGGGCTCCAGAACGCGCTGGACTATTTCCGCCAGACACTGGCGCGCGACCCGACGCATGCGCCGGCCTACGCCGGCCTGGCGACGTACTACAGCGTGCTTCCGTTCTACGGCAATACGCCGCCCACCGAGGCGTTCGCGAAGGCGCGGGCCGCGGCAACCAAGGCACTGGAACTCGATGCGTACCTGCCCGAGGCGCACGCAGCGCTGGGCTATGTGCAGGCGTACGACCAGTGGGACTGGGCGGCAGCGGAGCGATCATATCGCCGCGCCCTCGCACTGCAGCCGAGCGGTGCCGATGTGTACCACGCGCTGAGCCGGCTCCACGCGGCGCGGGGCCAGATCAGCGATGCGATTGCGGAAGCGGAGCGGGCGCACGCTCTCGACCCGCTCTCGCTCGTGGCGCACGCCAACATCGGCGTCATTGCCTACTTCGGCCGGGACTACGCCGAAGCGCGTCGGCGGCTTCATGCGACGCTGGAGCTGGACCCCAATTTCTCCATCGCGTACTGGGGACTGGGGCTGGTGGCCGAGCAGATGGGCGAGTACGACGACGCGATTGCCAGCATCCAGAAATCGATGGAGATCGCGGGTCGCGGGTCGAATGGGCTGGCCTCGCTCGGACATGTCCTCGCGGTGTCAGGTCGGCGAAGCGAGGCGGAGGCGGTGCTGAAGGAGCTGACGGCGAAAGGACAGACCGGCCCGGTACGGCCTTACCAGGTAGCGGTGGTGCTGACGGGGCTGGGTCGCAACGAGGAAGCGCTGACGCTGCTGGAGCAGGCCTACGAGCAGCGGTCGCCAATGCTGAGCTACCTCGGACGGGATCCGCGGTTTGATCCGCTGCGGGCTATGCCGCGGTTCGAGGCGCTGTTGCGGCGGATGAATTTTAGGTCGTGAGGACTTGAGGATCTGAGGTGACGGCAGGGTGGCCCCTCCTCTAGCCTGACCCGATAAGTAGTCCGCTCGCCAGCGCTGTCACGATCGCCGCGGCTGGGACGTGCGGATCGGTGATCGCGGCAGACCCGGCGCGGAGCCGCGGGGTTTCTCTGCCAATCTGACTCATTTCACAGGCACCGGGCTTGCACCTCCGGCTGGCGCAAGGCGCTTGACGCACAGGTGGGGCGCCTTATCTTACGCCCCAGGCTTGGCACTCAGCGACCAAGAGTGCCAAATTGTTACAAATCAATCAGTTACACCAAGCATCAGGAGGCAGGTGATGGCGACTGCGACGAAGGCAAAGCCGGCGCTCAAGATCCACCCGCTCGAGGACCGCGTGGTAATCCAGCCGTCCGATGAGGCGGAGTCGATGCGCGGCGGGCTGTACATCCCGGACACGGCCAAGGAAAAGCCGACCCAGGGCGAAGTGATCGCCGTCGGGCCGGGCCGGGTGGAGAAGGGCGCGCGTATCCCGATGGACCTCAAGGTTGGCGACAAGGTGATCTACGGCAAGTACAGCGGCACGCCGTTCACGCTCGATGGTGACGAAGTGATCATCATCAAGGCGTCTGACGTGCTCGCGAAGATCAGCTAAGCAGTAATTCTCACAGGAGACTGAAGACATGGCTGCAAAGGAACTGCTTTTTGATACCGAGGCCCGCGCGAAGCTCAAGAGGGGCGTCGACCAGCTGGCCGAGGCGGTGAAGGTCACCCTCGGTCCGAAGGGCCGGAATGTCGTGATCGACAAGAAGTTCGGCTCGCCGACCGTCACCAAGGACGGTGTGACGGTGGCGAAGGAAGTCGAGCTCAGCGATCCAATCGAGAACATGGGCGCGCAGATGGTGAAGGAAGTCGCGACCAAGACGAGCGACCTGGCGGGCGACGGCACCACCACGGCTACCGTGCTGGCGCAGGCGATCTTCCGCGAGGGCCTCAAGAACGTCACCGCCGGTGCGAACCCGATGGAGCTGAAGCGGGGCATCGAGAAGGCGGTCGACATCATCGTGGCCGAGCTCAAGGCGATGTCGGTGCCGAGCGCCGGCAAGAAGGAGATCGCGCAGGTCGGCAGCATCTCCGCGAACAACGACAAGGAAATCGGCAACCTGATCGCCGATGCGATGGAGAAGGTGGGCAAGGACGGCGTGATCACGGTCGAGGAGGCGAAGGGCCTCGAGACCACGCTGGAGACGGTCGAGGGGATGCAGTTCGACCGCGGGTACCTGTCGCCCTACTTCGTGACGGACCCGGAGAAGATGGAGGCGGTGCTGGACGACCCCTACATCCTGATCCACGACAAGAAGATCTCGGCGATGAAGGAACTGCTTCCGGTGCTGGAGAAGTCGGCGCAGTCGGGCAAGCCGCTCCTCATCATCGCGGAAGACATCGAGGGCGAGGCGCTCGCGACGCTGGTGGTGAACAAGCTGCGTGGCACGCTCAAGGTCGCGGCCGTGAAGGCCCCGGGCTTCGGCGACCGCCGCAAGGAAATGCTGCGCGACATCGCGATCCTGACCGGCGGCCAGGTGATCAGCGAGGAAGTGGGCTTCAAGCTCGAGAACGCGACGCTGAGCGACCTGGGCCGCGCCAAGCGGGTGGTGGTCGACAAGGACAACACCACGCTGGTGGACGGCAAGGGCAAGCAGGACGGCATCCATGGCCGCATCGGCGAGATCCGGGCCGCGATCGACAAGTCGACGTCGGACTACGATCGTGAGAAGCTGCAGGAGCGCCTGGCGAAGCTGGCCGGCGGCGTGGCGGTGATCAATGTCGGTGCCGCGACCGAGACCGAGATGAAGGAGAAGAAGGCCCGCGTCGAGGACGCGCTGCACGCGACCCGTGCGGCCGTGGAAGAGGGCATCGTGCCGGGCGGCGGTGTTGCGCTGCTCCGCGCGCAGACCGCGCTCGACAAGGTGAAGGGCCTGACCGAGGACGAGAAGATCGGTGTCGAGATCGTCCGCCGGGCCATCGAGGAGCCGATCCGGATGATCGCGCAGAACGCGGGCGCCGAGGGCTCGATCGTGGTGGCGAGGATCAAGGAGTCGAAGGACAAGGCGTTCGGGTACAACGCCCAGACCGATACGTACGAGGACCTGATCAAGTCGGGCGTTATCGACCCGACGAAGGTGACCCGCACGGCGTTGCAGAATGCCGCGTCGATCGCCGGGCTGCTCCTTACCACGGAGTGCGTGGTGGTGGAGAAGAAGGAAGAGAAGCCGGCCCCGGGCGGTCCTCCGGGCGGTGGCATGGGCGGGATGTACTAGGAGTCAAGGGTTAAGAGTCGAGACGGCCCCGGTGATGAACCGGGGCCGTTTCGTTTGCAGTGATGACGCTACGTCACGGCCGCCAGGCGGGTTCCGTCACATCGTTGAAGGCCGCAACGAAGTTCCTTCCCGTACCGTCCGCGCTGATCGCCGTGAGGAGCGAGCATTGCGTCGTGGTGCAGGTGCCGGCGGAGCTGTAGGCGATCCGGCCATCCGGTCCCCACGCCGGTTCGCCGACGGCCTTGCCGCTGATGCTGGCCTTGTGCGTCGCGATGAGGGTGCCCGACGGGCTCAGCGTTTCGAGCGTGATGAGGTCGGTGCTCCCGGGCGCGTTGTTCGGGTTGTCGGGCGTGGAGACGACGACGATGGCATTGCCCGCTGGTGACCATGATGGGCTCATGGCATAGCCAGCCAGCAGGCTCACCCCGGAACCGTCCGGGTTCATCTGGTAGAGGGCGCGAATGCCGGTCCGCGTGCTCACAAAGACCAGCCGGTTGCCACCGGGCAGCCACGCCGGCTCGGTGTTGGACCCGGCGTCGGCGGTGAGGCGCACGGGGTTCGTGCCGTCCGCGTTCATGATGTAGATCTCGCGCGCGCCGTCCCGCTCGCTGACGAACGCGATCCTGCTGCCATCCGGCGACCAGGCCGGCTGGTAGTCGGGTGCGGGCGACGCGGTGAGGCGCTGGTTGCCCTGTCCGGCTGCATCCATCACGTAGATGTCACCACTCCCGGTCAGGGAACTTGCATAGGCGATCCGGTTCCCATCGGGTGACCAGGCGGGATTGGAATCCGCGACGGTATTGCTGGTGAGCCGGGAGTAGGACCCCTCGGTGGAGATGATCCCGATCTCGGCGCCGGACCGCAGGCCGCGCACGACCGCAATCTGACGCTCCGGGTCGCACTGCACGGCGAGGGGCAGTGACATGCTCGCCGCCACGGCAACAGTGCGCTTCTCGGATCCTACCAGGTAACAGTTGCCCTTGATGCCACTCACGGTCGCCACGTAGGACCCGTTGAGCAGGGAGAGCGGTGTGGCCGACCCGTTGACCGGGAGGGCCAGGACATGGGTCAGCGCCGCGGTCGGGCCCTTCAGGGTGAGCTCGTAGCCGTCGATATCGGAGAGGTTGCCGCTGCTGGTGACGGTGGCGGTCACGACCGGCAGCGGCGCGCAGGTCACGGTCAGCGCCAGGTCAACGGTGCCTCCCACCACCACGGTCGCGTTGTGCGGGTTACCGCCGCTTACGGTGCAGTTGAGCTGCAGCCCGGGGTCCGTGTACTTCGCCTGCTGCACGACGATGACGGCGTGGGCGCCGGGCGCCAGGTGCGCCACCGTGGCGGTCGAATCACCAGTGGAGACGGTGTCCTTCGCATCGAGCGCGAACAGGTAGCCCAGGGCCGGCAGGTCGCTGCCGGAGATCGTGACGGCAATCCGGATGGCGCCGGTCGTCGGGGCACAGCTGAGCTTGAGGGTCACCTGCGCCGTCTGCCCGGCCACGACCTTCACCGAGGTCGGGTTCGTGGGATCGGGAGTGCAGTTCGCCGCGACGTCGCTCAGCACCAGTGGCAGGGTGCCGATCGTGTCGCTCGCGACGGTCGTGGTGCCCTCCGGGAAGATGTGACGCGGTGCGGCCGCACCGATCTTGAGCATGTAGCCGTTGGTGTCGGGATCGGCGCCGGTCACGATCACATTGACGGCAACCTTTGACCCACCGCCGGGGCACGCCACCGAGAAGTGCACCTCCTTGGTGGTGCCGCCATCCACGGCCACGACGACCGGATCGTCCCCGCTGGAGAAACACTGGTCCGCCATCCCGGCGAGGGTGACAGTGTACTGTCCCTCCGACAGGTTATTGACACTGAGCGTGCCGTTGACGCCAATCGTCTGTGGCGAACGGTCGCCGACGGTGATGGTATAGCCATCGGGGTCGGGAACCGATCCGGTGGTGGTGACGGAGATCGTGAGCGCCCCGACGGTGGAATCCGAGCTGGAATCGGACGAGCACCCGGAGAGCGGTGCCCAGAGCACCGCGATCGCCGCGACAGCCGCGGCAGCCATGAACGGTCGCATGCAACACCTCCTTGCTGCAGTGAAGCGGCGCAATCAACGCGCTGCGGCGAGCAACTCGGTGTGATTGAACGGCAGCGTTTTCGCGCTCTCACTCCGGCGCGCGGCCGCACGCAAATCGCCGCGTGCGATCCGTTCGTGGCGGGCGCGGCGTTCGATTGACGGTGCGGCCGGGCGCTTGCGTGGCGGGGAACTGCGGCGGGCGCAATACTATCGTGGAGCGACGTTTCATAGGGTTGTGCCTGGCAAGTCGGGGCCGGCCGTCACGCCCGATGACCTGCCTGCGCCAGGCGAGCAAGGAGTAGTCGCCGTTTCCTACCCACGTGAGTTGCAGCACCTCCTCGAGGCAGGGTCCGACCCGGAGAAGGACACGGCCTGGTCGGGCTTTCTTGCGGCATTCCACCGGCTGCTGCTGCACACCGCGCGGACGGTGCTGCGGAACGAGGATGATGCGCGCGACGCCTACGCCGAGGTGCTGGAGCGGCTCCGGGCCAGCGACTTTGCCCGGCTCCGCAACTTCACCGACGACGGGCGAACCCAGTTCACGACGTGGCTGGTGGTTGTGACCCGGCGTCTATGCGTGGACAGCTACCGGCGCCGCTACGGCCGGGCGACCGCCGGCGAGACGAGCGCGGGCCAGAAGGTGCGCCACGCGCTGCACGATGAACGCCGTGGCGTGCTGGACCCGGCGGCGCTCGCTTCCAGCGCGGAGCCGGCAGACGTCGTGCTGGAGGAGCGTGAGCGACTGGAGGCGCTGGAGCGAGCGGTGGGTGGACTCGAGCCACGCGACCGGATGCTGCTGGCGCTCCGGTTCAAGGAAGAACAGACCGCGATTGCCATTGCGCGGCTCATGGGGTTTCCGACCCCGTTCCATGTCTATCGGCGGCTCAATACCGTCCTGGGCACCCTGCGCCGGACGCTGGGCCACGCCGGTGTGGACGGGCTGGTGGGGTGACAGCGCAAAAGTCGGTGATAGCCGCCGTTTGATATAGGTCGATCGGCCCACTCTCTTCCGAGGACTGCATGGACGGCCTGAGTCATCCGGACCCGCAGCAGCAGGCGAAGTACCTGGACGACGGCTGCACCGGACTGGAGCGGGCGGCGATCGAGGCGCATTGCGCGTTGTGCGCGGAGTGCCGGGTCGAGTTGCTGGAGTCGTACCAGGTGCTCCGAACCGCGCCGGGGGCGACTGCGTTGCGGCGACCGTTGTACTTCGTGCCGCTGGCGGCCGCGGCCGTCATGACGGCGCTGCTGCTGCCCAGGGTTCACCAACCTGGCGCGGTGGTGGACCGGGAGCCGGGGGTGGTGACGGCGCCGGCGCCGGTGCCAGCCACGCCCACCGGGGACGTCGCCACCCTGACCGAGCTGACCTGGACGCGGCACGTCTTCACTGACACGGTTCCGGATCGTTGGCGGTGCCGCAGTCCCCTAGATGACCCTCGCGCTCCTTTTCCTGCTGACGATCGTCCAGGCGACGCCTGCCGCGCCCGGGCCGGACTCGCTGCGCGCCGTGGCCATGCACGGGAGCGATGCGGTGCTGCGCGCGTCGGTCCGGGATGCGCCTGCGCAGGCGCGTGACGCGGTGTCCCTGCTGCTCGCGTCGGCCACACTGCCCGATTCGAATGGCGTGCGTGCGCTCCATGCGGCAGCGCGTCTGGCGGACGCCATCGCGGCGCAGCTGGGCGACTCGTTTCCGCGAAGCCAGGTGACGCGCTACGCCGGGTGGACCGTGGCACAGCGCCGGCAGAAGGTGGTCATCGACAGCCTGCGACGCGCCGGGAATGCCGCAATGGGGCGCGCGGGCTTCGCGCGCGCGCTGGTGCTGTGGCAGGCGAGCGCACGCCGGGCGTCGGCGATGCATGACAGCGCCGGACTCGCGGCGGCCCTGGGCAACATCGGGACCGGCTACTATCGCGCCGGTGAGCTGGACAGTGCCGCGATCTATTACGCGAGGGCCGCCACGCTGGCGGGGGGCGTGGCCGACCAGCGCACCGCGCTCAATGCGCTCGGCGGTTCAGCCGGCGTGGCGCTGGAACGGGGCGACCTGCGTGTGGCGCAGCAGTTGTTCGACAGCGCCCTGGCGCTCCGGGCGAGGATCGGCGACGTGCGCGGCATGGCCGCCGACCGGAACAACATCGGCGCGCTGAACGAGAGGCTGGGTGACATGGCCGGCGCGCGCGACGCGTACCTGGCCGCCCTGGCGATCGCGGAGCAGTATGGGATGGACGAACCGGCCGCGGTCAGCCTGCTCAACCTGGGCAAGCTCGCGAGCCTGCGCGCGGAGTTCGCGGAGGCGGACCTGAGGTACGCGGCGGCACGGATGCACTACGAGGCGGCGGCAAACCGGCCGGGCCAGGCGCTGGTGTTCGAACACCTCGGGCTGCTGAAGATGCGACAGGGCGACTACGCGGCGGCGGCGCGGCGGTTCCGCTCCGGCCTCGCGATCTACCGGGAGACGGGGCCGGCGTCGTCGATCGCCGAAGTGAGAGCACAGCTTGCGCGCGCGCTGGCTGCGGCGGGTGCACTGGACCAGGCCCGGGTGGAACTGGAGCGGGCACGGAGTGAGGCGAACCGCGACCCGCAATCGAGCGCAGCGGCCCTGGTGGAACTGGCCGCGGCCGACCTGGCGATCGAGTTCAATTCCTATGACGAGGCGGAGTTGAGCTACCGGAAGGCGGAATGGCGTTACCACCAGGCCGGCGATGGCGCCGGTCGCGCGCAGGCGCGTCAGGGGCTGGCCTACCTGCAGCTGGTGCGAGACGAGCCGGCGGCTGCGGCCGCGACCCTCGAACCGGTGGTGGTGGCACTCGACCTCTCGGGCGCACATCGGGACGCCGCGCTGGCGCGGGTCGATCTCGCGTTTGCGTATGCCGGCGCCGGGCGGGCGGGAAGGGCGCGCGCGGAGCTTTCGGAGGCGCGCGACACCCTGCGACGGAGCGGGGACGTGGTGGGCGAGGCCGCGGCGCTCGTGGCGATGGGCGACCTGGAACGCGGTGGTGGCCGGCCGGTGGCCGCGATGACGCTCTACGAAGAGGGGCTGCAGATCCTCCAGGGGCGGCAGGCCCCCAATGTCGAGTGGCAGTTGCGGGCAGGCCTGGCTGACGCCATGGCGGACCAGAAGGCGCCAGCGGCGGCGGCGGTGGCGATGCGGCAGGCCGTGGCTGTACTCGACGGTACGGCGCTGCGCATCCCGGCGGAGCAGCGCCGGTCGCGCTATCTCGCCGACAAGTGGTATGCCTATGACCGACTGGCGCGACTCGAGGCCCAACTGGGACGGGACAGCACCGCGCTGGAGGTAAGCGAGCGAATGCGTGCGCGGGAGATGCGGGACGCGCTGGCGCGCGGACGCATTCCCTGGCGCGCCGATGGCGATTCGGCGCTGGTACGGCAGGAGCAGGAGTTGCGGCACGCGATCACCCAGCTCGCCGCGGAGGTTGACGGAAGCCCTGCAACCAACGGAATGCTGCGCGGGCCAAGCGCAGCGGTCAGCACGCCCGGCGCCGCATTGGAAGCGCTGGCGCAGGCGGAGTCGCGCTATGCGGAGCTTCTCACGGCGCTCCGGGATCGGCAGCCCGCCTACGCGCGCCTGGTGACCGGTCCGAGCGCGGGCTGGCGCGAGGTGGCCGGCGCGCTGTCGGCCGATGCCGCGCTGCTCGAATACCTGGTTTCCGACTCGGCCGCGATGCTGTTCGTGGTGACCCGAGGTGGTGTGCGGTCGATCGACCTCGCCACCGACCGGGCGGCGCTGGCACCGCTGATCGACTTTGCGCGGGGCGCGATCGCGGCCACGAGGAACCCGGGTGCGGCACCCGACTACCGGGCGCCGTTACGGGCGCTCCACGCGATGCTGGTGGCACCGGTGGAGGCATCGGGTGCGCTGCAGGGGATCCGTACGCTGATCATCGCGCCGCAGGCGGAACTCCACTACCTGCCGTTCGCCGCACTGCTCGAACCAGGAGCCGAAGGCAAGTA
>JAGGAG010000198.1 GCA_017889745.1 Gemmatimonadota bacterium
GCCCCACTCCCACGTCACGTCGCGCCACACGCCCCAGTTGTGATCGTGATACGCCGGCACGCCGTCCAGCTCCCGGCACCTGTCGGCGACGCAGACCCTCCCGCTCGCATCCGCGCGAAGCCCCGGCACCACATAGCCCGACAGAAACTCGTCACGGCGCACCTCGACTGGGGGGAAGTACCGCGCCGGATCGGGCCGCACCTTCAGGTCGACACTGACCGCGCCATCGGGGCCGGTGGCGCGACCGCGAAGGCGGTAGATGCCATCCCGCTGCACCACCGTGTTCTCGCCCAGGACCAGGTCGGCGCGAAGGGTATCGAGGCGCACCTCGGTGGACGGAGCGCGCGTGCTGAACCGCTCATACCGGCCATCCGGGCGCCGTCGGGTCACCAGCAGCTGGCCACCCCAGCGCCCCATCGGCACCTCGCCATTCACGAGGTACGTGACGTACCACCACTCGTCGGGTGCCACGAGCAGGTTGAAGTAGTGCCATTCGCCCCAGCTGGAGTCGGGGCGTGGTGGCAGGTGGAAGTGGTCGAGCTCGTCGTACAACTGCTGCGCGGTCGGGGCGATCCAGGCGGAATCGGCGGGCGAGTCGCTCCACGTGCCCTGTCGCACGTCGAGTGCGGCACCGACAGCGGCCGCACGGCTCGGCACGTCCGCTCCCGCCTTGACCGGCACCACGCGATCGCCCCGCCCCAGGTAGAGCAGCTTGTACTCGATCGAAGGAGATACCGCCGCAACCTCGCCGGCACGCCGCGGCCCGCCGAGCAGCCTCCGGGTGACGAAGCGCGCCCGGTCGATGCCGAAGAACATCCCGCTCATCCCGCCCGTGCGCATCGATTCGATGTCGATGCCCAGCGGCAACACCGTCACCTCGCCCCCTCCCACGAGGGAAACGTCCCGCGCCTGCGCCAGCATCGCCTCGCCGACCGAAAGAAGCACGATCATGACGCCGACGCCGAGCGCGAAGCCGGCGAGCAGCACGAGGGCCCGCACCCGGCGAACGAGGAGGTGGCGCACCGCGAGGGTGACGATCACGCCACGATCCGCCCGTCCAGCATGCGGACCACCCGGCTCGCCTCGGCGGCCAGCCGGTCATCGTGCGTCACCACCACGAGCGTCGTTCCCTCCGTGTTGAGGCGGCGGAAGAGCGCCAGGATCTCGGCACCGGTGGCGGCATCGAGCTCCCCGGTGGGCTCGTCGGCCAGGATGAGCGATGGCCGGTTGGCCAGTGCCCGCGCGATCGCCACGCGCTGCATCTCGCCGCCGGAGAGCTGCGTAGCGCGGTGCCGGGAGCGGGCGCCGAGCCCGACATAGTCGAGCAGTTCGCGGGCGCGGGCCCGGCGCATCGCGGGCGCCATGCCGGCCTCGGCCATCGGCAGCTCTACGTTCTCCGCCGCGCTCAGCACCGGCAGCAGGTGAAAGCGCTGGAACACGAAGCCGATGTTCCTGAGGCGAAATTCCGTGAGTGCCCGGTCGCCCAGCGTGTCGATGCGCACGCCGTCCAGCTCCACCGAACCCGAGGTCGGGGTGTCGATGCCGCCCAGCAGCTGCAGCAGCGTGGACTTGCCACAGCCCGATGGTCCCAGGATGGCGACGTACTCTCCTCGCGCGACGGTCAGCGTCACCCCGCGCAGGGCCGCCACCTCCTGCTCCTCGAGGTGGTAGATCTTCCGCAGTTCCCTGCCCGCGATGAGCGTCATGTTGCCTCGGCCCTGAGCGTGGCAGCGATCGGCGCGCGGGCCGCGAGCCAGGCGGGATAGAGCCCCGCGGCGAGCCCCGCGAGCAGCGTGATCGCGAGGCCGGCGGCGAGCGCGCCCGGCCGCGGCACGAAGAACGAGAACGCGGCGGGAAGGCCGGGGAAGCTCGTCAGGATGCGATCGAGCAGTCGCGCCGTCGCAAGGCCCAGCACGACTCCCACCAGGCCACCCGCCAGCGTGAGGGCGGCCCCCTCAACCAGCACGTCGCGAATGATGCTTCCGCGGCGCACGCCGATGGCGCGCATCGTGGCGATCTCGGCCAGCCGCTCGTTGACGGTGATCGCGAGCAGGGTCGCGATGAGGAGCGTCGCGATGCCGAGGCTCAGCGTTCCGAGAATGAGCGCCAGCTGGCGGAAGTAGACCATGCGCTCCCGGAAGTGCCGCACCAGGTCGTCGATGCCGCTCACCTCGACTCCGGGGTGCGCACCGCGGAGCCGCGCCACCGCCGCGGGCACGTCGGCGCCATCGCGCACCTTCACCATGAGGACCGACGCCCGGTCGGCGGCACGGAGGCCGCCGAGTTCCTGCATGATCGGGACGATGGTGCCGACCGACGGCTGGCCCTCATGATCGTAGAGCCATCGCACCATGCCACGCACCACCAGGCGCCGTTCCGCGCCGGCACCGGCCACCTGTGGATCGAGCCGGGCAACCAGGGTGACGGTGTCCCCAACGCCGGCGCCGATGAGTCGCGCCGCCGGGGCACCGAGCAGCACGCCCGCCGAATCGCCCGGGGCCAGGTCGGCGCCCGACTGGACCTCGTAGAGACCCTGGTGGGCGGGATCGATGCCGTAGCCGAACAGCGTCCGGAGCCCCGACACCAGCGAGTCCGGTGAGCGGTGAGCGGTAAGTGGTGAGCGGGCCATCGCGTAGACGGAAGTCGCGACGACAGGAGCGACTGCGACCACGTCGGAGTCGGTGGCGATGGCGCGCATGAGCGCGGTGGTACCCGGCATTGTCGCCTCGCTGTCGAGCGGCAATGTCCCCTGCGGCGTGACGCGGACCTGGTAGCCGCGCAGGAGCATGAGCTTCTCGAAAGACGTCTCGAGCCCGCCGCGCAGCATGATCATGTCGCAGAGCATGGCTGTCGCGACCGCGATGCCGGCGATGGACAGGATCGAGCGCAACGGGTGACGGCGGAGGTTGCGAATGCTCCAGCGGAGGTCCATCAGCCGCGCCCCCACAGCACCAGCGGCCTGGTGCGCACCAGGCGTGCCCCCGCCAGCGCCCCGGCGCCAATGCCAAGCACGAGCGACAGCGCAAGGCTGAAGCGTACGATTGCGGGTGTCACCAGCGAGAAGATGAGCTGGGTATCGAAGAAGCGCTGGTAGTAGGCGTTGGTGGCGGCGCTGGCCAGGAAGGCGACGCCCGCACCGGCGGTCGAGCCGATCGCGGCGACGATCGCCGCCTCCAGCAGCAGCGCCAGGAAGATGGTGCGGCGCCGGATGCCGATGAACCGGAGCACGGCCGCATCGAGCCGGCGCTCCTCTACCTTGAGCAGCATGATGCAGAGGAGGAAGATGGCGCTCGCGGTGACGGAGATGACCGCGATGGCGCGATGGAAGCGGCTGATGACGCTGAATGTCTGGGACGACCCCGAGGCGATCTCGCTGGAACCGTAGGCGCGATACCCGAAGGCGGCCGCGTTGAGCCGCCGTACGACGCTGTCAGCGGGTGCGCCCGGCGCGAGCCGCAGCCCGAAGCGGTCCACCCGGTCGGGCGCACCGAGCAGCGCGGCGAGATCGGGGAGGTGGAGGCGAACACGGAGGTCGCGCCGCAGCACCGTGGCGGGATCGGCGGCGGGCTCGTAGATGGCGGTCACGCGCGCCGGCGTATCGAGCGAGTCCGGGGTGCTGCCCAGCCGCACCGTGTCGCCGATCCGCAGGTCGAGCGATTCCGCGACGCGGCGCTCGATGGCGATGTCGATGACAGGGCGGGCAGGACGCGCAGCACCGGATGCCGCCGTGGTGTCGACCTGCCGGGGTGACATGGACGCGAGGGAGAACAGGAGCAGGATCACGGTGCAATGTACCCGGCAGCGCAACAGAGGTTTGCGCCCGGCTCAGCCCCAGGAACCGTGT
>JAGGAG010000016.1 GCA_017889745.1 Gemmatimonadota bacterium
TAGCGGGCCTCCTCGAGGCCGATCTGCCAGGAGGGGTCCTCTACGGTCTCGACCACCTGACGGAGCCGGACGATGCGAATGGAGCCCTGCAGCTCGTCGACGCTCAGCTCGAACTTGACGTTCGGGCCGTAGCGGCGCACGAGGGCCGCCTGGATGCCATCACGCAGCATGTCGAGCAGTTCCGCGCGGTCGAGCTGCTTGGCGGAGGTGAGCTCGCGGAAGGCGGCAAGGACTTCGGGTGAACCAGCCATGTGTCGATCTCCAGGATCCGCAGCGCGTCCTGCGCGCCGCTAGCGATGCTTCTTCTTGGCCTGGGGCGCCGGCCAGTCGTACACCAGCGTGGCGCTCCGGATGTCAGCGAGCCGGATGGTGGCGTCCTCGCCCGTGGGGAGGCGAAGGGTCACGGTGTCGTCCGTCGGGACCGCGACGATCTCGGCGACGGGCCGGCCCGGCATTCTCGCCACGTGCAGGGTGACGCGGCGTCCCACGTACCGGCGCCAGTGCTCCGGGAAGCGCACCGGTCGTTCTACCCCGGGCGACGAAACCTCGAGCACGTAGCGCGGCCCCACCAGCGCCGCCGCCTCGAGTGCCGCCTCGATGGCCCGGCTGAGCCGGGCACACTCTTCGGTGGTGATGCCGTGCCCGGGCGTCGAGTCTGGCCGGTCGGCGCGAATACCGAGAATCGGCCGAGCCGGAGTTCCGGTGCGGCGGACGTCGACGAGCTCGAATCCCGCGCCCTCGACCTGGTTCAGCACGAGATCGAGGAGTGGATCGGTGGACATGCTCCCCCGGCGAGTCCAAAAAAAACGTGGGGGAACCTCCCCCACGTCGTCGGCGGACTACCCTTCGACATCCCGCACCACACCCCACCAGCAGGCTGAAAAGATACTGTCCCCGAGGGGGAGGAGCAAGGACTCAACGGCGTAAACGGCAGACCCTGGGCCCCGCAGGGTGAGCCGGGCCCTAAGGCCGGCAGGGTGAGCCGGGCCCTGCGTGCCTCTGGCAGGCGCTCGCGCTCGCGACGCCGTCATCGCCCATGCCGCACCCGCGCTCGAACGCTGGCTCGGCACGCAGGGCCTGGCTCACCGCAATCGCGGCTGGAGCGGTGGCGCTAAGGCAGCGCACCGAGATATGCCGCCATCCGCCCGTCCGTGCCACCGGACTTCCGATGGGAGAAGAAGTGCTGGCTGTCCCTGGCGCTGCACCATTCGGAAACTGTTATATCCGAAATTCCCAGCTTGCGTCCCTGCTCGGCCAGGACCGAGCGCAGGTCCACGTGCCATGGGCCCTTCCCCTCCGCAGGCAGTTTGAGCCCATCCATGACCTCAGAACCTACTTCATATTCATCACCTGAAATACCTACACCACAATGCATTATGATGTCGAATGGCTCACAACGCACATGGCTGGACAAGATTTCCACACCGCGCTCGAGGATACCGGCGGCGGTGCCGCGCCAGCCGGCGTGGAGCAGGGCGATGCCGCCGTGGCGCGGGGCGGCAAGGTAGACCGGGATACAGTCGGCCACGGTGACGGTGAGCATGAGCCCGGACTTGTCGGTGGCGTGGCCGTCGACGCCGTCGAGAATCGTCCAGCCGAACCCGAGATCGTGCCAGACGACGCGGTCGCCGTGGACCTGGTTGCCGAGCGCGGTGGAGCCGAGACAGCTCTCGGCGGTGCGGAGAGTCTTCCAGCGGGTCATGACCTCGCCCACCGGCTGGCCGGACCAGAGACCGAGGTCAAAGGGCTCGCCAGCTCCCCGCCCCGTGATGCCGGCGACCAGGCCGTGCTTCGCCCGCCAGCCGGGGATCTCGAAGCGGGGCACGTCGCCGGCGACTGGGGTCTCGCGCAGGGTCGTGGGAAGCGGGTCGTGCGTCGTGGGGCTCAATCGTCCAACCGTTCGATGTCGGCGCCGAGGGCCCTGAGGCGTTCGTCGATCTTTTCGTAGCCGCGCTCGATCTGCCCCACGTTGTGGATGGTGCTGGTGCCTTCGGCGGCGAGGGCGGCCAGGACCATGGCCATGCCGGCGCGGATGTCGGGCGACTCGACGGTTCCCCCCTTGAGGGGCGAAGGGCCGGAGATGACAGCGCGGTGGGGATCGCAGAGGACGATGCGGGCGCCCATGCCGATGAGCTTGTCGACGAAGAAGAGCCGGGACTCGAACATCTTCTCGAAGACGAGGAGCATGCCCTCGCACTGGGTGGCGGCGACGATGGTGGTGGACATGGTATCGGCCGGAAATGCCGGCCACGGGCCGTCCTCGAGCTTGGGAACGTGACCGCCGAGATCGGGGCGGATGCGACGCTCCTGATTGGCGTCCACGTACAGGGTATGGCCGTCGAGGCGGGGGCGGATGCCGAGCCGCTCGAAGCCCAGTAGCGTGGCGCGGAGGTCGTCGCCACGGACACCCTCGATGGTGACATCGCCGTTGGTAACGGCGGCGAGCCCGATGAAGCTGCCGATCTCGATGTGATCGGGGCCGATGGCGTAGCGGGCGCCGGTGAGGGGACGTCCGCCCTCGATGGTGTAGACGTTCGAGCCGATGCCCTCGATCTGTGCCCCCAAGATGTTGAGGAAAAGGGCGAGGTCCTGCACGTGGGGCTCGGCGGCGGCATTGCGGAGGACGGTGCGGCCCTTCGCGGCCACGGCGGCCATGAGGGCGTTCTCGGTGCCGGTAACGCTGGGCTCGTCGAGGAAGATGTCGGTGCCTACAAGGGCCTTGGCCTCGACGGTGTAGTCGGCACCGACGCGCACTTCGGCGCCCAGATGCTCCAGGGCGAGGAAGTGGGTATCGACTCGGCGGCGGCCGATGACGTCGCCGCCCGGGGGCGGCAGGGTGACCCGGCCGAAGCGAGCCAGCATGGGGCCGGCGAGCAGGATCGAGGCGCGGATCCGGGCGCAAAGCCGGGGATCGAGGGGCTTGGCCTGAACGCTCTTGGTATCCACGCGAACGGCGTTGGGCCCGCACCACTCGACGGTGGCGCCGAGGTGCGCGAGGAGCTCGAGCATGCTCTCCACATCCTTGATGCGGGGCACGTTCTCGAGTTCGCAGGGCCCGTCGGCGAGCAGCGTGGCGGCGAGGATGGGCAGCGCGGCGTTCTTGTTACCAGCGGGGCGGATGGAGCCCTTGAGGGCGCGGCCGCCGCGGACCTTGTATCGAAGTGGCATGCGGGAACAGTACCAGCGCGTTCCAAGGCGTCAAGCACAGGTGGCACTTGCGATTGGGCGCCCGCAGTCGATGTTTAGATCATGCTGCTCCAAGCGCAGGACACGCCGGCCTGGGTCGGGCCGACCATGGCGATCTCGCTCGCCATCATTGCCCTGGCCTTCGCCATCATCGGCATCGTGGTCGCCGCCCTTGGCCTGGCCCTCTCGAGACAACTCAAGGACCTCCGGGGCCAGATGGCCGGCGTGCAGGACGACCTGCAGCGCACGATGAAATCGATCCGGAAGGGTGCCAAGGACATCCGGGGCGTGACGGCGCTGGTGCACGACCAGGTGGCAGGCTTCGCCAGCACGGGCGAGGAACTGCGGGGCAAGGTGCTGGACGCCGCCGAACACGTGCAGACGCGGCTGCAGGACATCGAGGCGCTGTACGACGTGGTCTACGAGGAAGTAGCGGACACTGCACTCGACGTGGCGGCGAGCGTGCGGACCTTCAGGCGGAACCCGGTGATGCGCGTCATGCGCAGATGGCTGAGCCGCTGACGGTGATCCTCCGGGTCTTCCTTTCCTTCGGTATCGTCGCGCTCGTCGCGGTCTGTTTTCCCGATTCAGCGCATGCGTGGACCCCCGGGACGCACATCTACCTGGGTGAATCGCTCCTCGCCAACCTGCACCTGCTGCCGGCGGCGACCGCCGAGCTGCTGCGGGCCTTCCCGTTCGACTTTCTCTACGGCAACATCGCGGCTGATTCCTCCATCGCGAAGAAGTACGCGCCGGTGGGACGGCATTGCCACTACTGGCACGTGGGACAGGAGATCCACGACGAGGCGCAGCACGATTCGCTGCGCGCGTTCGGGCTCGGGTACCTGTGTCATCTCGCGGCCGACACGGTGGCGCACAACTACTTCGTGCCGCGACAGCTGGTGCTGACGGCGAGCACGGCGGCGGTGGGGCACGCGTACTGGGAGAGCCGGGTGGAGACGCACCTGGGGAGCGCGTACGCGCGGGCGGCGAAAGACGTGATCCTGAGCGACACGCGGCAGGCGGACCGGCACCTGGCGCAGATCATCTCACCGACATTGTTCAGCGTGGGGACGAACCGGCGGCTGTTCAAGGGGCTGGTGCACCTCGCCGAGACGCGCGGGTTCCAGAGCGGACTCAGGGCGGCGGTGGGGCGGAGCCGGTGGTCGCTGACCGACCTGGACGTAGAACGGCACCTGGGCCTCTCCTACGACTACATGGTGGACCTGCTGTCGACCGAGGCGCCGGTGCCGAGACGGCTGGATCCGTCGGGCGACCAGCCGCTGCACGTGGCGAAGGCGGTGCGGCGGCAGGTGCTGCAGGGGGGAGCCCGGACGCGTCCGAGCCGGCTGCTGGATGCCGCGGAAGAGCACTTCGGGTTGCCGGGGACGAAGCTCGCGTTCTGGCCGGAGCGGATCCGGCCGCTGCCGTGGCGCGCCCCCGCCCCAGCGCGGGAACGGAAGCAGCGCCGGGCGGAGGCGTAATCGACTAGCGGAG
Organism: Gemmatimonadota bacterium; assembly: GCA_017889745.1. Lineage (GTDB taxonomy): Bacteria > Gemmatimonadota > Gemmatimonadetes > Gemmatimonadales > GWC2-71-9 > JAGGAG01. The sequence continues at coordinate 4,684 of JAGGAG010000016.1, forward strand.
CTTTTCCTGCAGCACCGGTTGGACCGCCTTGGGATCGGCCTTGCCGCCACTCTTCTTCATCACCTGTCCCACAAGAAACCCGATCAGCTTCACTTCCCCGCCCTTGAAACGAGCCACTTCGGAGGGATGCGCGGCGAGCACCTCGTCCACCCACTTGCCCAAGGCGCCGGTGTCGCTGACCTGGACCAGGCCCAAGCGATCGGCAATGGCACGCGGCGCCTCGGTGGTGGTGACGAGCTCCGCGTACACCTGCTTCGCCGCCTGCTTGCTGACGGTGCCGTCCTTCACGAGGCCCACGAGCGCCGCGAGGCGACCGGGCGTGACCGGGAAGGTGCCGCTCTCGTTGTAGACGGTGAGCACTGTCTCCAGGACCCAGTCGGCGGCGGCCTTGGGCTCTGCGCCGGCCTTCACCGTCTGCTCGAAGAACTCGGCGACGGGCTGCTCCAGCGTCAGCGTGGCCGCGTGATACGCGGGCAAGCCATGCTCGCTGGCAAAGCGCGCGCGCTTGGCCTCGGGCAGTTCCGGCAGCGTCGCGCGCTGTTCGTCGATCCAGAGCGGGTCCAGCACGAGCGGCGGGAGGTCGGGATCGGGGAAGTAGCGGTAGTCGTGGCTCTCTTCCTTCGATCGCAGCGCCTTGGTGGCGCCGGTATTCGCGTTGAACAGGCGTGTCTCCTGATGGATGCGCCCGCCCTGCTCCAGGATCGCGATCTGGCGCTCGCGCTCGACCTCGATGGCGCGCTCGACGTTGGCGAAGCTGTTGAGGTTCTTCACCTCGGTCTTGGTGCCGAAATTGGGGTCGCCGGCCTTGCGCACGGAGACGTTGGCATCGACGCGCAGGGTTCCCTTCTCCATGCTGCACTCCGACACGCCGGCATACACCAGCAACTGGCGCAGGAGCGTGAGATAGGCACGCGCCTCGGCGGCGCTCCGCATGTCGGGCTCGCTCACGATCTCGGCGAGCGGCACCCCGGCGCGATTGAGGTCGACGGCGGTGCGCCCCGGCAGCCGGTCGTGCAGCGACTTGCCGGCGTCTTCCTCGAGGTGGAGCCGAGTGACGCCGATGCTGATGCGGCCGCGCTCGGGCGACTCGATGGTGACGGCCCCCTTCGTGGCCAGCGGCTCCTCGAACTGGGAGATCTGGTATCCCTTGGGCAGGTCGGGATAGAAGTAGTGCTTGCGGGCGAAGATGCTGACCGGATGCACGGTGCATCCCAGGGCCAGTGCCGCGCGCGTGCCCAGCCGCACGGCCTCCGCGTTGGGCACGGGCAGCGCGCCCGGAAGGCCGAGCGTGTAGGGATCGACCAGGGTGTTGGGCGGCTCGCCGTACGAGTTGGCGGCGGCACAGAACATCTTGGTGTTCGTGCCCAGCTGCACGTGGACCTCGAGACCGATCACGCATTCCCAGGTCATCAGCGCACCTCCCCGGTGGCGCTCACCACCCGCTCCAGCACCTGCGCGGCAGCGAGCATGCGCTGCTCCTGGAACATCGGCGCGATGATCTGGGCACCGATGGGGAGCCCGTCGCTCCGTCCCACGGGAATGCTCATGGCGGGCAGGCCCGCGAGGCTGATGGCGCAGACGAAGACGTCGGCGTAGTACATCGCGACGGGATCGTCGGCCTTTTCGCCGGCCTTGAAGGCGGGCGTGGGCGTGGTGGGCGTGAGGAGGAGATCCACGCCACCCGAGAAGACCTTCCGGAAGTCCTCTGCGATGAGCGCGCGCACCGCCTGTGCCCTGCCGTAATAGGCATCGTAGTAGCCGGCGCTCAGCACATACGTGCCGACCAGGATGCGGCGGCGCACCTCGGGGCCGAAGCCCTCGCCGCGGGTGCGGCGGTACATGTCGGCGACGTCGTCGCCATCCTTGAGGCGGCGGACGCCGTACCGCACGCCGTCGAACCGCGCGAGGTTGGACGCCGCCTCGGCGGGCGCCACGATGTAGTAGGTGGGCACCGCGTACTTCGAGTGCGGGAGCGACACCTCGCGCACCTCGGCGCCCTGCGCGCGGACGGCGGCAATGGCGCGATCGAGCCCCGCGCGGACGCCGGGATCGAGATCGGCCGGGTAGTACTCACGCGGCAGCCCGACGACGAGGTTCTTGAGGTCGGGGAGGTCGCCAGGCGAGAGCGGGAGCGCGGGCTCGCGCGCCGTGGTGGCGTCGAGGTGATCGTGCCCACTCATGACGCCGAGCACCGCCGCGGCGTTGGCGACGTTGTTGCCGAAGACGGAGATGCAGTCGAGGGACGAGCCGAAGGCGATGAGCCCATAGCGGCTCACGCGACCGTAGCTCGGCTTGATGCCGACGATGCCGCAGAAGCTCGCTGGCTGGCGCACGGAGCCGCCGGTCTCGGAGCCGAGTGCAGTGGGCACGACGCCGGCCGCCACGAGCGCCGCGGACCCGCCGCTGGAGCCGCCGGGCACCCGGGAGTGATCGATGGGGTTCTTGACCCGGCCGAAGGCGCTGTTCTCGGTGGACGAGCCCATGGCGAACTCGTCCATGTTCGCCTTGCAGGCCACCATGGCGCCGGCGGCGCGGAGGCGCTCGATGGCGGTGGCGTTGTACGGGCTCACGTAGCCTTCGAGGATCTTCGAGGCGCAGGTACTGGGCTGCTCGACGGTGACGATGTTGTCCTTGACCGCAATCGGCATGGCGTGCAGCGGCATCGGCGCCAGCATGGCGTCGACGCGGGCCGCCTCACGGTCGAGGAGGTCGGCGGACCAGTCGAGGGTGGCATTCAAGCCGATGGAGTCGGTCTCGGCGAGGCGGCTGGCGACCTCGCGGGCGATGGCGGCGGCCTTCATGCCTCCTCCATCGCGGTATGGCGGGGCACGGCAAAGAATTCGCCCGCAAACCCGGGAGCCATCGTCTCCAGGGTATGCGCGAGGGGCTGTGGCGCCACCACGTCGGGGCGCAGTTCGGCCTGGGCCGGCCCGGCGTTGAACGGCGGGGCCTTCCCGGCGACCGTGACCTCGTTCAGCTGCTCCACCATGGCAACGATGCGCTGCATCTGCTCCACGAGGTGGTCGAGTTCCGCCTCCGGCACCTCGAGCGCCGACAGCCTGGCCACGTGCAGTACATCATTGCGGGTGATGCCGCTCATGCTCCCTCCCAATCGCGTTCGAGGCCGGCGTAGGCCACCAGCAGCTGCTTGACGCCGATCGTCTCGTCATCGAAGGCCACGGACACCTTGAGGTCGCGTCCGGTGCCGATGAGCCCCTGAATTTTTCCGCTGCCGAAGCGCCGATGGCGGACGCGCTCGCCCTTCACGTAGCGGGGCGTATCCTGCGACGCCTCCTCGGGGGCCGGGGCCGCGGCGCGGCCGGCTGGCATGAAGGCCTCGTCGGCGTCGTCGCGCGCGCGCTGGCGTCCCCACCCGGTGTAGCGGCCCGCGGTCATGCCGCCGCCCTGGCGTCCGACGGAAAATACCAGCGAACTCCGCTGTTCCTCCACCACCTCGGGCGGCACCGCCTCCACGAACCGGGACCGAATGGAGTGGCGCAGCTCGCCACCGCGGCGACGGGTCTGGGCCCAGGTGAGGTACAACTTGTCGCGCGCCCGGGTGAGACCGACGTAGCAGAGACGCCGTTCCTCCTCGAGGCCGCCGGGCGTCTCCTCGGCGCGGGCAAGCGGGAAGAGCCCGTGCTCGAGACCCGAGAGCACCACGAGGGGCCACTCGAGGCCCTTCGCGGTGTGCAGCGTCATGAGCGTCACCCCATCCTCGGCGCCGACGATCGAATCGTTGCCGGAGAGGAGGGCAGCCTCGGTGAGGAACTTCTCCAGCGGGGTGGAGGGTTCGTCGCCACCCACTTCCTCGGACCAATTGGCGGCACTCGCCACCAGCTCGCGCACGTTCTCCCAGCGGTCGGCGCCCTCGGGGCCCTCGGCCATGAGCACCTGCTCGTACTTGATGGCCTCGATGAGGCGCTCCAGCACCTCGGCCGGCGGCAGGGTCTGCGCCTGCCCGGCGAGCGAGTCGATGAGCCCGGCGAACGCTTGCAGCGCGGCGCGCACGTTGGGCCGAAGCTCGGGGGCGCGGTCGGCGGCCCGGGCCACGGCCAGGAGCGGCTGCTTCCAGGCGGCGGCCACCTCGGTGAGAATGGCGAGGCTGGTGTCGCCCAGCCCGCGCCGGGGCACGGCGACCGCGCGCAGGAAGGCCGCGTCGTCGCGCGGATTGGCGATGAGGCGCAGATAGGCGAGGAGGTCCTTTACCTCGCGCCGGTCGTAGAAGCTGATGGCCCCGATGAGGCGATAGGGCATGCCCGCGCGGCGGAAGGCCTCTTCCATGGCGCGCGACTGCGCGTTGGTGCGGTAGAGCACCGCCATGTCGCGGGGCTCGAACTCGTTCGACTGGCGCCGGCGCGCGAGCTCGCGCACCACCCACTCGGCCTCATCGCGCTCGTCGGCGGCGGTGAGCAGGGTGACCTGTTCCCCGCCCCGCCGGCGCGTGACCAGCGTCTTGCCCATGCGCCCGCGGTTCTCGGCGATGACGGCATTGGCGGCGTCGAGCACCACCTGGGACGAGCGATAGTTCTCCTCCAGCCGCACGACCTTCGTGCCGGGAAAGTCCTCCTGGAACTGGCGCATGTTCCTCACGTCGGCGCCGCGCCAGCCGTAGATGGACTGGTCGTCATCGCCCACCACCATGACGTTCCCGTGCCCGCCGAGCGCGCGGACCATCTCGTACTGGGCGCGGTTGGTGTCCTGGAACTCGTCGACCAGGATGAACGCGAAGCGGTCGCGCCAGGCAGCGAGCCGGTCGGGATGCTCGCGGAAAAGGGCGAGCGGATGGAGCATGAGGTCGTCGAAGTCCATCGCGTTCGCGTCGCGCATGGCGGGACCGAGCGCCGCGTAGACGTCGGCGGCCACCTTCGCGAGCCGGTCGAACGGGCTCGAGGCGGCGAGGTCTTCCGGCGACTGCATCCGGTTCTTGGCGGCGGAAATGACCGATGCCACGGCGCGGGGCGTGAAGGTCCTGGGCGAGTGGCCTTTCTGCTCCAGCAGGCGACGCACGAGGGCCTCGCGGTCGTCCTCGTCGTAGATGGTGAACGCGCGGGTGAAGCCGAGCAGCTCGGCCTCGCGGCGGAGGAGCCGGGCGGAGAGGCTGTGGAAGGTGCCGATCCAGAGGCCCGACGGGTCGCGCCCCAGCATGCGACCGACGCGCGCCTTCATTTCGCCGGCGGCCTTGTTGGTGAAGGTGACGGCGAAGATGCGCTGCACGGGCACGCCGTGCTGCTCGATGAGGTTGACTATCCGCGCGGTGAGCACGCGGGTCTTGCCGGAGCCGGCGCCGGCCAGCACGAGCATGGGGCCATGGACGTGCTCCACGGCCTCGCGCTGTGCGGGATTCAGTCCTTCAAGCCACTCCATCCAGCTAGACCTCCTGGTCGGCGAGCGGAATGCGAATCACGAACGCCGTGGTGTCGGCCAGGGGGTCGAGCTCGATCCTGCCGTGGTGTGCGTCCTCGATGACACGCCGGGCGAGGGCCAGGCCGATGCCCCAGCCGCGCTCCTTGGTGGTGATGCCGGGCTCGAAGAGGGAGCGGCGGATCTCGCGCGGCACGCCGGGGCCGTCGTCGATCACGTGCAGCTGACCCGTTCCGTTCGCGGCATCCGCCCGGATTGTAATGGTGCCCCCGCGACCCTGGAGGGCGTCGATGGCGTTCTTGACCAGCGCCTCGAGGGCCCACTCGAGCAGGACGGGATCGCCCTTGACCATGGGGCCGGCCCCGGCGGCCTCGACCCGGAGCTCGATCGGGTTGGCGTGCCGGGGCAGCCGGGGCCGGAAGTACCCGGCGACGCGGTCGGCCAGCGCGCCCAGGCCGATGGGCTCGCTGCGCGGGGCATTGCCGATGCGCTCGAAGCGCTGGGCCACGCGGTCGAGACGCTCGGTATCGGCCATGAGGTGATCGGCGAGTCCAACTGGGGGCGTAGAGCGGGAACGCAGCGTCTCGATCCACCCGTGCAGGCTCATGAGCGGCGTGCCAAGCTGGTGCGCCGCCTCGCGGGCCATGGCCACCCAGACCCGGTCGCGCTGGGAATCGATGGCGGCGCGGAAGGCGAAGATCGCGATGCCGATGATGAAGGCGATGGTGACCGCCTCGAACACCACCAGCGTGGTGATGATCCGGCCGGCCGGCATGGCACCGTAGTGGATGGTGCCCACGAGGGAATCAACGACGGGCGGGTTCCGGGCGTCGAGGCGGGCGGCGTATTCGCGCAGCCGGGGATCGTCGACGCCCGCGGCGAACGGCACGTTGTCGAAAGCCGTCACCCGTCCGGTCTTGTCGGTGACGACGAGCGGCATGCCCAGTTCCTTGACGTGCTCACCGAGGCGCAGCAGCGCACTGGCCTCGGCCCCGGGCCGCGGGTCGTTGAGCCCGGCGAAGACGCCGGCGTAGAGCCGGCTCGCGCTCTGGGCCTCGCGGCGGAAGTGGCGCACGACGAAGAGGCTCGTGGCGACGCTGAGCAGCACGAGGAGGGTGACAAGCACCACCACCAGCGCGGGCGCGAAGCGCCGGATCCCCCTGCTAGGCACGGGCGACGAGCCGGTCGGTCCCGAGGTATGGCGCAAGCGCGCCAGGGATCCTTACCGAACCGTCCGCTTCCTGGTTGTTCTCGAGCAGGGCGATGATCGTCCGGGGGAACGCGAGCCCCGACGCGTTGAGCGTGTGCACGAACTCGGGCCTGGCACCGGGCGACGGGCGGAAGCGGATGCCGGCACGCCGCGCCTGGAAATCGGTGAAGGTGCTGGCGCTCGACACCTCGAGCCAGGTGCCGACGCCAGCCGCCCAGGCCTCGAGGTCCCAGGTGCGGGCACTGTGGAAGCCGGTGTCGCCCGCCGCGAGGGCGAGGCGCCGGTACGGCAGTTCGAGGCGCTCCAGCACCGTTTCCGCCTGGCGCGCGATGAGCTCGTGCTGCGCCTCCGTGTCCTCCGGGCGGCAGAGGCGCACGAGCTCGACCTTGTCGAACTGGTGCACGCGGATCATCCCGCGGGTGTCCTTGCCGGCGGCACCGGCTTCACGGCGGAAGCAGGGAGTCCAGGCGCAGACGGCCACCGGGAGCGACGACGCGTCGAGGATTGTGTCGCGGTAGATGTTGGTGAGTGGCACTTCACCAGTGGGAATGAGGTAGAGCCCGTCCGCCTCGACGGTGTAGAGCTCATCGCCGAACTTCGGGAGCTGACCGGTGCCCTGCATCGAGGCGCGGTTCACCAGGTAGGGCGGCGCCACCTCCTCGTAGCCATGTTCCCGCGTGTGCAGGTCGAGCATGAAGTTGGCGAGCGCCCGCACCAGCTTCGCGCCCATGCCGCGGAGGATCGGGAAGCCGGAGCCCGCCACCTTGGCGCCATTGGCCAGGTCGAGTATGCCGAGCGCCTCGCCCAGGTCCCAGTGCGGCTTCGGGGTGAAGGCGAACCTCGGGATCTCGCCCCAGGTGTGCATGACGCGGTTGTGCGTCACGTCGCCGTCGGGCACGTCGGGCAGCAACAGGTTGGGAACGGTGAGCAGCTCGGGCTCCAGGGCCTCATCCACGGCGCGGAGATCGGCGTCGAGGGCCTTGACCGCATCAGCCGACACCTTGAGCGAGGCGAGCAGTGCATCGGCGGGCGCGCCGGCGCGCTTCAATTTCGCCACTTCCTCAGTGGCGGCGTTCCGTTCGGCCTTGAGCGCCTCGGCGCGGACGAGGATCTCCCGCCGCCGGCGGTCGAGGTCGAGGATCCGGTCGAAGGTCGCGATGGCCGACGGGTCCATGCGGCGCGCCAGCGCGGCCCGGGTGCCGTCGGGGTCCTGGCGCAGTCGCTTGATGTCGATCACGTCCTAATTCCTCGGCAATCCCGGCTCGAGACCCAGGTATCCGCAGTTGTTGTCGACGAGGTAGCGGAAGGTGACCGAGCGCTCGGCGGGATCAACGGAGAGGATCTCGATCTTGCCGTACATCGGCATGGCGAGGGTGCTGCAGACGACCCGGGAGCGGGCGTAGTAGCTGCTGCCGACAACGACATTCACGGTGTCGTTGAACACGTAGGAGTCTCCGGTCACCGCCGTCCTGATCGAATCGAACGGGATCGAGGTGAGGAGCAGCCCGGGGTTCACCCCAGAGACGGAACCAAGCCCGAGCAGATCGATGGGCAGGAAGACCGGCTTGCCCGTATTGTCGATGTTGAAGGCAAAGTCGAACGCCGAGGTCTGGTCGGTGCGCACCGCGACGCGATCGGGAATGGAGAACCCGCTCGGATCGGTGATGGCGGTACCGTTGAGCGCCCAGACCGTGGTGGTGTCGATGAGGTTGGCGTCGGTCGGATCGGGCAGGGCGGCGCTGCTCGAACAGGCGGCGGCGATGGCAGCGCAGAACAGCGTGCAAAACAGCGGGCTGGCCCTCTGGAATCGGTGCATGGCGGGGAAGCTTAGGCCGCGTCCGGAGGGCGGTCAACCCGTGGATTTTTCTTGACTTCGCCCATGGCGCTCCATAGAATGCCGAGCGCTTCACCCCTGCAGCGAAATGAGCCTTGCATGAGCAGCTTGAGCGACGTGGTTCGCGCGCTGGCCGACCGACCGGGCGTCGAGGCGGTGGTCGTCGCATCCATGGACGGCCTGCCGATCGCCCACGACGGGCGCGCCGCCTCGGACCCTGATGCCGTGGCGGCGCTGGCGGCGACGGCGGTCCGCCATGCCGGCCGGCTGGCCGACGGTGCAGCGCTGGGCCAGGTGCAGACCATCGCGCTCGAGGGGGATCAGGGCACGCTCCTGCTCACCCCCGCCGCGCCCGGGAGCTGGCTCCTCGTGCTGGTCGAGCCGGACGCGAATTTCGGCCGGGTGCTCTACGACCTTCGCCGGCATCGCACCGCGCTCGCGACGCTCCTGTGAACTGGGGGGTCATCCTCGCCGGTGGCTCCGGTACCCGGTTCTGGCCGCTCAGCACCCCCAGCCAACCGAAGCAGCTGCTCCCATTGACAGGGCCCGGCTCGACCGCGGAGGCCGCGGTGGAGCGCCTGGAAGGGTTCATCCCCCGGGAACGGATCCTGGTGGTGACGGGCCCCGCCCTGGCCGAACCGCTTCGCGAGCGGCTGGCGCTGCCCCAGGCCAACATCCTGATCGAACCCCGGGCGGCATCCACCGCACCGGCGCTCGTGTGGGCGACGCTGGAGGCACGCCGGCGCGACGGCGAGGCGGCAGTGCTGTCGATGCACGCCGACTGGTGGATCGGCGAGCCCGAGGCGTTCCGGCAGGCGGCCGACCTCGCCCTGCGCACCGCGCGGGTGCACGACCGGCTGGTCACGGTCGGCATGGTGCCGACACGCCCGGAGACCGGCTACGGCTACATCGTGCCGGGTGCGGCGCTCGACGCCGACGCCACGGGGGTGGAGCGGTTCCAGGAAAAGCCCGACGCGGCAACGGCGCTCGACCTCATGGCGGCGGGCGCGCTCTGGAACAGCGGCCTCTTCGCGTGGACGGCGGAGCGGCTCGCGGCCGAAGTGAAGTCGCACACGCCGGAGATTGCGCCATGGCTCGACCGGCTCGCGGCCGGCGACCTGGCGGGATTCTTCAAGGGGGTCACGCCGGTGTCCATCGACGTGGGCGTGCTGGAGCGAAGCCATGCGGTGGCGATGGTGCGGGGCGCCTTCCGCTGGGACGACGTCGGCACGTGGGACGCGATCGGGCGCATCCGGGAGCGCGACGCGCGGGGCAACGTCGTTGTAGGCCCGGCGTCGCTGCACAACGCCACCGACTGCATCGTGTGGAGCGATGACGAGCCGATCGTGCTGAACGACGTGAGCGACCTCATCGTGGTGCGCGCCAACGGCCGCATCCTGGTGACGCACCGCCGCCGCGCGCCCGAGCTCAAGCAACTGCTCGACGCCCTCCCCCCCTCGATCCGCGACCTTCCGTGACCGTGACCGCCCCGCTGGTCCTGCTCGAGCCGGAGGACGCCATCGCCTGGGCGCCGTTCCACGGCGCGCGGCCGATCTGCGAACTGCGCGCCGGCCTCTGGCGCATCCGCGACCGCTGGGAGGCAACGCTCGGCGTGGCCACCAGCGCCATCCTGGGCGACAACAACATCGGGTTCCACGAAATCGACGCCCCGGAGTCGCGGCTGGTCGAGGCGGTGCACGGGCCGCTCATCGTGGCGCGGAGCGACTTCGCGCCCGCGGGCACCCGGATGTCGCTCGGGCCGGAGGTGCGGCGCCTCACGGCCGGCGGCATCACGGTGGCCTGGATCATTCCCGAGGGCGAGACCTGGCACGCCGACCTGCTCGGCGCATCGCAGGAGGTCGACGGCATCCTGCTGCGCGGCTCGTTCGACCTGATCACCGCGCTGGAGCAGCTGCTGGAGCACGACTGTGCCGACTTCCTCACCGGCCCCACCGATCCGCTGCCGACGCAGACCATCGTGCTGGGTGACGCGTCGCGGGTGCGCTCGTCGGGCGCGGAGGTCGAACCGGGCGTGGTGTTCGACGTGCGCCATGGCGTGGTGGTGATCGATCACGGCGCCGAGGTGGGGAGCGGCACGCGGCTCGAGGGACCGTGCTACGTCGGTCCGGGAGCGCGGGTGCTCGGCGGGTTCATCCGGGGATCGATCCTCGGCCCCAGGTCGGTGGTGCGGGGCGAGGTGAGTGCCACGATCTTCAACGGCTACGCCAACAAGGGGCACGACGGGTTCGTGGGCCACAGCGTCATCGGCCACTGGGTCAACCTCGGTGCCGGCACCACGACATCCAACCTCAAGAACACCTACGGCACGGTGCGGCTCGTGGTGGCGGGACGCACGGTGGATACCGGCCGCCAGTTCCTGGGGAGCCTCATCGGCGACCACGCCAAGACCGCGATCGGCACGATGCTGCCCACCGGCACGGTGGTGGGCGCCGGCGCCAACGTGTTCGGCGAAGGCCTCGGCAAGTACGTGCCGCCCTTCTCCTGGGGCGCGAGCGGCGACGTGCAGCTCACCGAGGAAGGCTTCCTCCGCATCGCCGAGCGGGTGATGCCGCGCCGCGACGTCGCCGTGACGGCCGAGCGTCGCGCCTCGCTCATCTCGATCTTCCGCCGACTGTCCGCCAGGTGACGACGAGCCTCATTGCGCTCGGTTCGGGATCCCGCGGCAATTGCTTTGCCCTCGAGTGCGAGGGCGCCGTCCTCCTCATCGACGCCGGGTTCAGTGCCAAGGAGGTCACCCGGCGCGCGGAGCGCGCCGGGCTCGACCTCGGCGGCCTCGTAGGCGTGGCGCTGACCCACGAGCATGGGGACCACGCCTCGGGGGCGCTGCGGCTCGCGGCACGGCATGGCGCGCCGCTGCTCGCGTCACCGGGCACGTGGCGCGCCCTGACGCGGTCGGGCAACGAAGGCGCAACGCACTGCGCCATCGGGAGCGCGCTCCGGGTGGAGGTGGGACCGTTCACCGTGTGGGGCGCCCCGATCGCGCACGACGCGGCGGAGCCCCTGGCGGTGGCGGTCGAGTCGCTCGATGGCGTCAAGATCGGGGTGGCGTATGATCTCGGCCGCCCGACGGCGGCGGTGCGCCTGCTGCTGCGCGAACTGACGGCGGTGATCCTCGAGGCCAATCACGATGAGATCCTGCTCCGCACCAGCGGATACCCGCCATCGGTGCAGCAGCGGATCGCCGGATCGGCGGGCCACCTCTCCAATCGCGCGGCGGCCGACCTCCTGGTGGAGGCGATGCATCCCGGGCTCGGCACGGTGCTGCTCGCGCACCTCAGCCAGCGCTGTAACAATGAGGAGCTGGCGCGGAACACGGTGGAGACCGCGCTCAGGCGGAAGGGATTCAGGGGCGTGGTGGATGTCGCGCGGCAGGACGACCCCGTTGGCCCGCTCCGGCTCCTGCGGTGCGACGGGGCCCAGATGACCTTCGCGATCTAGTCGCGAGGGCGCGATGTCAGGAATCGGGGTCGGAAGGGATCTTCACAGAATCGGGACGAGCGCTGGGAGGGCCCACGCGCTTGAGGGTGACCGGCTCGTCGAGCTCCGCGCCCGAGAGCTTCATCTTGTCGCCCTTGAGGTCGATGGTGTACACCTCCCACTCGCCACCCAGCAGGATGCGGATCTCGGTGGGCGTGGGCCAGCGCCAGCGCACCGTCTCGTTACCCCAACTGGCGCTCGAGTCGGAGCGGATGATGACCTTCTGCGGGCCATCCTTCGTCTTCACCTTGGCCACCCAGGTACCGGTGATGCCCGCTTGCTGGGCCGACAGGGCGGCCGGGACCAGCAGCGCCAGCGGGACCAGCAGGTACTTCACACCCATGGAACCTCCTCGCATTCTGTTACACGGCCCGACCCATGCGTAAACTTAGCGTCGGCCCGGCCGGCATGTAGGGGTGTCCGGGCAGGCATGGCCCAAGGAGGATATTGATGTTCGAGTCGCGGCACCGCAGCAGTGGAGGGAGCAACGCCAACCGATGGCTGATCGTGGCGGGCGCCGGGCTCGTGATCCTGGCGTTCGTCGCGCGGATGCTGCTCGACATCGGCCACACCAAGGTGTCCGATCTGGCCGCCGTGATGCGGCCGGACACGGCCACCGCTGCGGCGCCGGCACCGGCCCCGCCGGAACCAGCCATCGACACGCTGGCCACGCCGCCGCCCGCGCCGGTCGTGGTTACGCCGCAGCCACCGGTCCTCAAGCACGACACCACGGCGCAGCGGGCGCCGTCGCGCCGGACGGTCCCCGCCCCGCCCACAACGCCCAGCGTGACGCCGGCGCCTGCCCCGCCCACCCCGGCAGGCAGCGGGTACACGGTGCAGATCGGCGCGTTCGGCTCGGAGGCGAACGCCACGAAGCTGAGCGAGCGGGCATCGGCGCTGGGGTACACTGCCAAGGTGATTCCCCAGGTGCGCGGCGCGTCCACGCTATATGTCGTGCGGGTAAAAGCCCTCAGCGCGAATGAGGCGCGCCAGGCGGCGGATTCCCTGGCGCGGTCGCTTGGCGTGAAGTCGGTCGTCGTCCCGCCCGGCAAGTAGGGGAGGTACCATGCCTCGCGTCGTCGTCCCCACGGAATCGGATGAGCGGGCTGCGGACTATTCGCAGCGCCGCCGGAGGATCGTTCCCACGCTGCTGCTGCTGGCGGCCGTCCTCGCCGCCGCGGCGTTCGGCGTGAAGACCTTGCGCGAGCACGCGCCGCGGCTGCGCGGCGACACCGTCTTTGTGTCGGCGCCAGCGTGGCCGAAGTCGGAGCCCCGACAGGCGGCGCCCAAAGCACTCCAGGCGAACAAGGAATTCCTGCTGGTGGTGGGGTCCTTTACGGACCAGAGGGATGCCGCGGCGCTGGCCGATCGGCTGACGGGCATGGCCTGGCCGGTAAGCATCGTGGTGCCGGTGAGCGCCACCGATTCGCTCAACAAGGTGATCGTGAGCGGATTCGCCAATCTGGCGGCGGCGCGCCGGGTGGCCGACTCGTTGAGCACCGCCCTCAGAGTGCGGGTAACCATCATCGAGCCGACCGGGACCCGGACCCAGTAGCCTCACGCGCTGCGGCCGCGGCCGGGAGCAGGGCGAGGACGGCGAGGGGAAGCAACGCGAACTTCATCGGGTACCGCCGGGGACTGGAGTAGTTGACGCCTTCGCGCTCCCGCGCGGGCGACGCAGCCCCCGCGTGGGCTGCAGGTCCGCCCGCTGCTCGTACAGCTCGAGGATGACGTTCGGCACCGGCGTGACCCGGTTGTCCACCCGGCGATCGAGCGCGTAGCGCTCGCGGAGGGTGTCGCCCTCCGTGACCGGCGCCGATGCGCCGCGCGGCACCACGCTGATCCGCGCCGCATCGACCCCCCTGGACACGAGGTACTTCCGCACCGCCTCGCCGCGCCGCGCGGAGAGCCGCCGGTTGTACGCTGCCGTGCCCACCGGATCAGTGAAGGCATGGAGCTCGATCTGCGCATCGGGCAGCGCCACGAGCGCCGCCGCAACCTGGTCGAGCACGCGGCGCGTGGCCGGGCTCAGGGTCGCGCGATCGAACGCGAAGTGCACCTGCCCCGGGATCCTGACGGTGTCGGGCGCCGGGGCCCTGGGCACCACCGGCTGCGGTTCCGTCCGCACCGTATCGGCCGGCTTCGGGGCACACGCCGCGGTGAGTCGCTTGATCTCCTCGATCATTGCTGCCACTTCTTCGGCGACCGGGGCCGAACACCTGGACCCGCCGGTGCGATGCTCTTCCACCGCGAGCAGCGGCTTCACCTGAGCCTTGGCGATCTCCGCCTGGGCGCAATGGTTCACGTCGGCGGCCTGCAGCGAGTCGAGCTGGTGCCAGAGGCCCGGTGCCACCGCCTCCACGCCGGCCGGCTCGCGAACCGTTTCGTACCAGGTCTGTCCAGACTGGATCCGCTCCACGATCGCCACGGCGTGCACGAACGACGTATCCAGCACCGCCGACCGGTTGGCGCGGTCGTATTCGGTCGCCACGAACTCGAGCAGCGCAATGGCGCGCGACCGGCCGTACACGTCGCCGGGACTTCTCGGCAGCGCCTCCGCCCGGGCGAGCCACGTCTGGATCAGGGCGCGATCCCGGGCCAGCGCTTCATCGGTGATCCGCTTCTTTTGCGGCAGCAGCCGGTCCTGGCCCTGTGCGGCGAGCGACCCCGCCATGAGGGCGCATCCGGCCAGCACCACGAGTATCCGCCTCACGGTGCCTCCTCGGTCCGCTTGAGCCCGGGCAGGATCGACTCGTCGAACTTGAAGTCAAGCCGCAGGTACCCGCCCTGCAGGGTGTAGTCGGTCTCGCGCAGGTCCAGATCCTTGAAGCCGAACAGGTTGTATCCCGCGGCCACGCGCAGGTTGTTGATCACCCGTCGGCCGAGTTCGCCGCCCACGCCGTAGCGCATGCTCCTGAAGGCGCCGCCCCACATCATGCTCCCCTGCGCGCCCACGTCCCAATTGTGGTCCAGGTCGTAGATGCCGCGAAGCTGCCCGAGCTGCGTCGCGGTGGTCGACCGGAAGGCATCCTCCTGGCGCATCCACTTGGCCGCGTACTGCGCCGAGAGGGTGAGCCGGAGGATCGGCTGGTAGTTGAGCTGCGCCACCGCGATGTCGAGCTGGCGCGACGTGAGCTCGCCGTTGAGCCCGTTGCGCAGGCGCTCCACGCCGTGCTCCACGCGCGCCAGGCCATTCCACGTGTTCTCGTCCGTCTGCCGCCACGCCAGGCCCAACTGCCCGCGCGTGCGCAGCTGGTCGTTCGGCAGCGCGTTCCAGAAACCGCGCCCGAGGAAGGTCCAGTCGCGAGTGAGCTTACGGGCATAGCCCAGCGTCGCGAGGAAGTTGTCGCCGCTGGCGGCGTTCCGGTACTCGGCGCGCAGCGTACCCTTCCACAGCGGGCTCCGGGTGTATTCCACGCCCGCCGTCACCGCCGTCGCCTCTGCGCCGTCGCCACCCCTGATCGGGCTCACCCGCTCGAACGAGGCATCGAGCCGCACGCCCGGCGCCACCTGCCACCGGTTGCGGAGACCGATGGTCGCCTCGGCCTCGCGGCCGGAGAAGGCATCGCGCGCGCGGTACTCGCTGAAGAACTGCCCGTCGCGGAAGTAGGCCAGGTCGAAGCCGACCACCGCCTGCGCCAGCCGCTGCGCGCCGTTGAGCGCGTATGGCCCGGCGAAGGACGACAACAGCTCGTAGCGGCCGTACAGCCGGAGCCGCGGGAACACCCAGTA
Organism: Gemmatimonadota bacterium; assembly: GCA_017889745.1. Lineage (GTDB taxonomy): Bacteria > Gemmatimonadota > Gemmatimonadetes > Gemmatimonadales > GWC2-71-9 > JAGGAG01. The sequence goes on from JAGGAG010000016.1 coordinate 20,322, forward strand.
CTCGGCCGCAAGCGCGGCGCGGCGCTGGTCGGTGTTGACCACGTCCTGCTCGAAGTCGATCGTGGCGCTGCCGCGCCGGTTGGGCAGCATGCCGGTGACCTTCACGCCGATGGCGTTGGTCTCGTTCGGCGTGGCGCCCGGCGTGATCGCCGTGGCGGTATCGACCGGCGCGGTCGTCTCCTGCGCCCAGCGATAGCCAAGCTCGGCCCGGAAGAGCCGTGAGATGGCGCGCTCGTAGGCAATCAGCGCGCCCTTCCGCCGGCCGTTGTTCACCCGATCTTCGCTCAGCAGCGCCTCGGCGCGGATGCCGTTCTTCTGGTCGAACTGCACGGAGGCGCGGGCACCCAGCTGCACCTGCCCCGCCCCGAAGGCGCTCGACGGGTTGGAGAAGCTCGTGGAGCTCGTGGCGCCGAACACGTTCGCGCCGAACCTGCCCGACTGGTGACGCAGCTCGAACCGCCCCGCCGAGCCCTCACCCAGCGAATCGGTGCTGGTGACGGCACCTTCCGCGATGAACTGCGTGCTCCGGCCAAGCCGCGCACTGCCGTTGGCGGTGTAGATCTGCCGCGCGTTGTGCGGGTTGTCGTCCTGCACCACGGCACCGCCCACCTCGGCGAAGGAACTCACGCGCACCTGCGCATCGGCGCCGTAGGTCCACGACTGCGGCGCGTCCTGCGGCTCCACTTCGTAGGTGACCCGCAGCGACACCTGGTTGAGTTCGGCGTCGAGGCTCGGCAGCGGCTGACGCAGCAGGATCCGGCCCGTGAACGGCTCCACCGTGTAGTCGGTGAACCGCGTGAGCGGGACGATCTTGAGCACGCGCTCCGGCTGGTTCCGGTCGCGCGTCAGGATCTCGATCCGCTCGCTGTTGATCCGCGCGTTGCCCTGCGAGAGCTGGTACGGGCCGGAGATGCCCATGCCCCGCAGCTCGTCCACCACCTGGGTGATGCGCGTGTAGGCCGCGAAGGCGTTCGCTTGCACCGTCTTGTTCTCGAAGTGCTGCACTGCGCCGGTCAGGCTCCGGAGGTAGCTGCCCAGCTGCCGCGCCTGCGACGGCGACGGGGTCTGGTAGTCGCCATAGAGGAAGTAGTTCCGATCCTTGTCGATCCGCACGTACAACCGGTCGTGCGACTGGGCACCGTACTCCTTCACTGAGGCGTCGCCGTACACCGGGTAGAACTCATCCGGCTGGATGTCCTGCATGTAGCGCTTGCCGGGGTCCTGCTCGGTGTCGAGGGCGAGCGTGACCAGGTAGCTCCCCTTCACCTTGCCCTGCAGGTAGAGGGCAGCGCGAGCGGCGGCACGGTCCAGGCCGCTGTCGCCCGAGATGGAGATGTCCTTGAGTTCCTGCTCGAACCCGTCCTGCGGTGTCGCGGGCACGAGGGCGCCCCTCGCGAGCGAGCGCAGGTCGACGCGACCCTCGATGAGGCCGACCGCGGCGAGCGGTCTCGCCACCGGCAGGAAGGCCACCCGACCGCTCTGCACCATGGCACCGCTGGTCGCGCGGATCTCACCCACCCCCTCGCGCGGAGAGGCGGCGAGCATGAACTCGCCCTGGCCGTCGCGAAGCTGGGTCTGCACTCCCGGCTGCGTGGCGTCGAGGTCCTCCACCAGCCAGCGGCCCAGCGTGGTCTCCAGCGTCACGGTGGCCGGGGTCGTGATCACCGCGCCATCGGCCGCGACGACGCGCAGCTGCACCGGCACCGACGTGGCGCCGTCGGCCGGGACCCCCTGCGCCGGCACCATCATCTCGAGGCGCGAATCGGTGGGACGCGCCTGCCGCTCCGGCTGGTCCGCCTGCGGCAGCCGCAGCACCGGCGACGCGGCACCCTCGGCGGTCACCGGCGACGCCAGCCCGCCCAGCAACGGCTGGTACGCCGCGCCCGGCACTGTTTCACTGGTCGGCGTCGGGGAATCGGTCGCCAGCACCATCGGCGTCGCGTCGGGAATAGCCGCGGTGATCTCGCCCTTGTTCCGGCGGGCGATCACCGCCGCCAGCACCGAGGGATTGCCGCTCACCTCGACGAAGTCTCCCCGGGCAAACTCGCTGTTCCTCAGGTCCACGAACCGGGTCCAGCCGTCGCCGGCATTGCGCGACGACACGGCGGCCAGCTTCGATCCCGGCGGCAGCGTGGTCACGTCCACCTTGAGCACGTGCACCCGCGGCGCCAGGCCGTAGAAGTTGAACTTGCCCTCCACGTCGGTAACCGTGGAGGTGCCGTCCTCGAGCATGATGCGCACGCCGGGAATGCCGATGTCACGCGCATTCTGCACCCGGTTGGGGTCGCAGGCACAATCGACGAAGATCTTGCCCGCGATGATGCCGCGATCGGAGAAGACGCCCCCCGTAACTTCGACCTTTGCCGCGGCCGTGTTCGACGCCACGCCGGTGACGGTGCTCAGCGCCTGCGCCCGGTTGAGGCCGTCACCGGCCGATGCGCCCGGTCCGAGGTAGACGCGATAGGTGACAGTGGTCGTCGCGTTGCCGGCGACCGTGCCCAGGGCGAAGCCGAGCGTCGGTCCGGGCGCGCCCGAGGGATCGGGCACGGCGATGCCGTTCACCCGCGCCGTACCGGGCTGGTAGGAGAAGCCGAGCGGCAGCTGGTCGTTGAACACCACCGCCGGCACCGGTTGTGCCGACTGGTTCTCGACGCTGAGCGTGTAGTCCACCACGTCGCCGATCTCGGCGGTGGTGGATCCGGCAACCTTCTGCGCCACCAGCGGGCTCTGCGCCCGCACCGCGGTCGCGATGCTCGAGGCGTTGTTGCCGCCCGTGGTCGTGTCGCCTGCAGTCGCCACGGCGACGCTGTTGGTCACCGACGGCGCCGCCGCCGGCAGCACGTCAACATTGAGCTGGATCGCGCTCGATGCCCCGGCCGGGAGTGGGCCCGCCGCGGTACAGGTCACGATGGCGCCGCTGGCGCCGCAGCTCCACCCGGCGCCGTCCGCGGAGCTGTACCGCAGCGACGCGGGCAGCGTGTCCACCACCGTGATGCTGCCCACGCTCGGCGCATTGCCGACGTTCCGCACCGTCAGGGTGTAGCTGCCCACCGTGCCGATCCTGAACTCTGGCAGCGACGTCTTGGTCACCGAGAGATCCACCGGCTCGATGGTGGTCAGCACCCGTGCCGCCGCTGCCGATCCGTCGTTATTGGCCGGGACCGGATCGGCGGTAGTCGCCGTGCTCGACACCACGTTGCTGAGCGATCCCAGCAGCGGTGCCCGCACCTGGAGCGTGTATGTAACCGTCTGCCCGGCGGCGAGGGAGCCGATCACCGGCCATTGCACCGCAGCTCCGTTGAGGGCGCCGCCGCTCGACGCGCCCACGAACGTCGCACCTGCCGGCACCGGGTCGCTCACCAGCACGCCCGCGGCCGCGCTCGGCCCGAGATTGGTGACGGTGATCGTGTAGTTCACCAGGTCGTTGGCGTTCACCCGCGCGGGGCCGGTCTTGCTGGTCGCGACGTCGGCCTGCTCGGTCACCGTGGTGGTTACCCGGCTCGCCGGATCGGTGCCGTCATTGTTGGCGGGCACTGGATCGGTGGTCGCGGACGTGCTGGCCACGATGTTGGTGATCGTACCCGTGGGCGGCGCCGTCACCGTCACGTCGAAGTTCTGCGACACCCCGCTCGTGAGACTCGCGATGGCCGGCCAAGTCACCACGTTGCCCGCGACCACGCCGCCACCGGTGGCGGCCACGAACGTCACCGTCGCCGGAAGCGTGTCGCTCACCACCACACTGGCCGCGGTGCTCGGCCCCTGGTTCCGCGTCGTCAGGGTGTAGGTGAACTGGGTGGCGGCATTGATCGTCGCCGGCCCGGTCTTGGTGGTCACCACGTCGGCCCGCTCCTGCACCACGGTGGTCACGCGCGCCGCGGCGCCGGAACCGTTGTTGTTGGTCGGGTCGCTGTCGAGCGTGGGAGACGTGCTCGCCACGATGTTGAGCAGCGTGCCGGTGGCCGGTGCCGTCACGGTGACGCTGTAGGCCTGGCTCGCGCCGTTGGCCAGGCTCGCGATGGTAGGCCAGGTGATGACATTCCCGCTGAGGGTGCCGCCGCCCGTGGCCGACACGAAGGCCACACCGGC
>JAGGAG010000199.1 GCA_017889745.1 Gemmatimonadota bacterium
GTCCGGCGGGATCCAGCCCAGCACGCCCTGATACTGGAAGCAGCCCGCCGTGCTGCCGGCTGAGCAGGGCAGCCCCGTCGTGTAGTCCCGGATGTACGGGTACAGGTTCCCCAGGTTGTCCCGCGACTGCGAGAAGTTCCCCTGCCGCTCGAGCGCCGTCGGCGTGCGAATCAGGTACTCGACGTTGCCGGAGGTGCGGGGCCGGAACTCGTGGGAGTAGAAGAAGAATAGCCTGTTGTTGCCGCCGGGCTTGCCCACCGGGCCGCCGATCGAGTAGCCCCAATCGCGCTGGTCGGACTTGGCCAGCGGGGTTCCGTTCTGGATGTTCGCCCAGGAGTTCTTGTTCCACTGCGAGTGCCGCTCGATGTCGTAGAACGAGCCGCGAAACTGGTTCGTGCCGCCCTTGGTGATCGACAGAACCTGGATGCCGCTCGACCGCCCGTACTCCGCCTGGTAGGCGGAGGTGAGCACCTTGACCTCGGCGACGGCCTCGGTGTTCATGCTGAGCATCTGCCCGTTGTTGCCGGTGTCCATCGCCGAGATGCCGTCCATCTGGATGTTGGTCCCTGGGCATCCTTGACCGTGCCGATGACCGTTGCCGTGGTGATCTGCGCCAGCGCCGCGTGCGGCATGAGCACGCACGCCAGTGCGAACACCAGGATGGCTATCACGCTCGGCGTTCCCCGTATCATGGTTCCTCCCTTCAACCGACCGTAGCGCGGACGGCGCTCCCATGACGTAATGCGGGAATTGAGGGAAAAAGGGGACATCACACCGCCGGCAGGGCGGGAAAGCGGCGGCTCGTGCTGGCGGTGGTCGTCGGCGGCGGTGTGGTGTCTGGCCGATCTGCCGTGGAGGGCCGGACGTGCGGTGATCGAGAGGTGGACCGCTCCAGATCAGGCGAGCGCCGACTCCAGCTCCCGGAGGAATTCCGCGGCCGAGCCGGGGCGCACGGACGCCTCAACCGCCAGCGCCCGGACGAAGAAGTCCCGCCACCTCGCCGGCGCGTCGGGCAGGTGCTTTGTGAGCGGCGTGTGCCGGCCGGCGAGCACTGTTCGCCGCCACGTGTCCCGCGAGGCGGCAGGAAACGGCAGGGCGCCGGTCAGCGCCTCGTAGGCCACGACGGCCAGCGCCCACAGGTCCCACGAGATGCCGGGGCGTTCGCCCAGCAGCTGCTCGGGCGAGATGTACCCGACGGTGCCCACCAGCACGCCGATTTCCGTGTCGGCCGCCCCGGCGTCGGGTTCTCCCGCCTCATCGCTGCCGGCGAGCGGCTTGGCCACGCCGAAGTCGAGCACCTTGACCATCCGACCGCCGCTGCCTGTCCCGTCAGTCAGGAAGATGTTCTCCGGCTTGAGGTCGCGGTGGACAAGATGGTGGCGGTGCGCCGCTTCCACGGCGCCGCACACGCCCCGAAACACCGCGACCGTCCGGGCGGCGTCAAGCCGCCCCGCGCGGCGAAGCTCCTCGCGCAGCGTGGCGCCGTGCAGGAGCTCCATGACGATGAACGCCCGCGATCCAGCCTCGACGCCGAAGTCGTACACGGTGACGACGTTCGGGTGGGCAAAGCCGGCCACGGCCCGCGCCTCGCGCCGGAACCGCGCCGCCGCCGAGGCGCTGTGCACCCACTCGTCGCGGACCACCTTGACCGCAACACGTCGATCGAGGGCGACATCGACAGCCTCGTACACTTTGCCCATGCCGCCGCGCCCGAGGCGCTGCTCCAGATGGTACCGGCCCGCGAGGGTGCGCGGCATGCTGATTGCCACAAGCGGCGCCTGTTCGTTCGCGCACTGCGCCACGCCCGAGTCGTAGCACGACCCGCACCGCGGGCATTCCTCGAAGGCACTCCCCAGCCGATCCGGCATCGGCGTCGGCCCTTCGAGCAGCAACGCCAGGCTCGACGCGATGGCCGCCAGCGAGTCAAGGTCCTCCCGGGTGTAGGGCTCCTGGGACCTCTTCGCGCCGAACGTCAGCAGGGCTTCGTGAAACTCCGGGCTCATGGCAATCGGCACCAGCAGCGCCACCCGTGGTGGATGCCCGCCGCCTGCTTCATCCCCGGGGACTGTCGGTTCGAGCGCGTCCTCATCCCGGTCGCCGACCTCCAACGGCCGGTCGCTTGCGCGCAACCGCGCGAGCACCGGATCGTCCGCGCCGATGGTGGGTGGGGCCATCCCGGCCGGGGCCGCGGCCACCGGCCGGAACTCCGCCTCACCCGACGGCCGGAAGAGGAGAGCGGCAAACTCCGGGCGAAGCGCCGCCTCGATCCGGGCAACGACGGCCGGACCGGCGCGTGCGAGGCTGCCAGCCCGGCGCGCCTGCGCGGCGACCTCGCGCAGCAGGTGGCTCGAGTCATAGTGCTCGCGGAAGAAGCGCCGGTCGATCGCCCGGCTCATCCGGTGCCGCTGCGTGTGCACGAGCACCGCAAGCCCCGCGAGCCCCCCGTAGACCGATCCGCGTTCCCGCACGATCTCGATCAGGGGCTGGTCGCCGTGGATCAGCGCGTCGGCGACCAGGATCACGCCCAGCACCGGCACGAACGAGATCACCAGGCCCTTGGCGAGGGCATACTGCACCCCCAGGCGGACGATCACACGAACGCCGAGCACCCGGTGCCGCAGCAGCGCGTACGCGAACGAGATCGGGAACAGGAGGAAAGCCGCTGCGATCACGGGGTCCGGCCATCCGTACATCAAGAATCCGCTGAGGGCGGACTGCGGTCCCAGCACCGCGACCGCGATCCGGACTAGCCCAGGAAGCGTTCCGAGGGCGCCGCCCGCGACCAGCACGCGCAACCGGCGCTTTTCGTTGGGATCGCTCAGGCGGAGGTAGTTCGCGGTGATCGCGGCCAGCATCATCAGGCCGTACGCCGCGAAGCCTGTGGCGGCCGGTGGACGAACCCACGCGGACATGGCGCTCCGGATGTAAGCTTCCTCGGGCCAGTAGATGACGAGGTTTGCGTACACAAAGGCGGGCACGAAGCACAGCGCAGGCAGCCAGACGACAACCCAGGGCCACCTTGCCCGAAAGAGGGGGCGAGGAAAGAGCAGGAAGAACGTCAAGCCGATGGGGCCGACCAGGGCGACGGCAAGGTTCGGGACGAGGGACAGCGCGGCAAGGCCCCACGGCAGACTGCGGACGATGGCGGCATACCCGGGAGGGAGGTTGAATATCCACAAGCTGACGCCCAGCGTGGCGAGTGTCAGCGCCCCAAGCCGGGCCATCGGATCCGAGGGCCTGGCAAAAGCAATCAGAAAGGCGGTTGCCAGCATCGCGAGCGTGGCACACTGCCACAGCAGGATGGAGCCCCAGTACTGAACGCCAAAGACGGGCATCCGCCGCATGGGGATCGCGACAGTGGAGCGCCGCCCGTCCCGCTCGATCTCGAAATCGTACGTTCGGCCCACCTCAAGGTTGGGCCGCGTCACCCTCGCGTTCGACACGCGCCCGTACGGTTGACCGTCGCGGGCGATGATGACATCGCCCGCCCTGATGCCGGCTTCCTCGGCCAGGCCACCGGCGGCAACTGCGGTCACGACGTCCCGTCCGTCTTGGAGTTCACTGGCGAAGCCGAACCCCGCCGGACCGGCCACGTGGCACCACGCCCTCAGCAGGGAGTCGGCAAGGAAGATCGTCGCGAGCAGGAGCATCCACCACGGCGGACGTCTCGAGAATCGGCGCCGCAGGTGGGGGTGCGCCGGTGGGGGTGGGGAGGACGGCTCTTCACTGGCGGGCCCTGCGCCGCTGAGTTCCGCGGCGATCGCCCTCGCCTCGGCCTCGAGCGCGGGCGATTCGAGGAAGCCGGCGGCCCGGGACTCGCGCGCCAGCATCGACTCGACCGTTTCGCGCAGGGACGGGTCTCCTGCGCATGCCTCCCGCAGAAAGAAGTCCCGCTGCTCGGGTTCACACTCGAGTGCCGCGTGGAAGATCTCCTTGACCCGCGCCCAGCGGTCGGAGTCCATGGCAGTGTCTAGCGCGACATTTCTCCGAGCAGCCAGTTCCTGGCCGTCACCCACTCCCGCTTGACCGTCCTGGGTGAGACGCCGATCACCTCGGCTGCCTCTTCGACGGTGAGCCCGCCGAAGTA
>JAGGAG010000200.1 GCA_017889745.1 Gemmatimonadota bacterium
GGGGCATGGCCACGGTCGCGGTCGTGGGCCGCGGCATGGCGGGCGCCCGCGGCGTGGCGGCACGCGTCTTCGGCGCGATGGCACAAGCCGGCGTCAACATCGTGGCGATCGCGCAGGGCTCGTCGGAGCTCAATATCTCCTTCGTCATCGAGGAGCGAGATGCCGCCGAAGCACAGCGCCGCATCCATGACGCATTCCAGCTTGCCAAGATCGGCGGGGGCACCGTCAACCCGCCAGAGCGGGTCGCGGTCGTGCTGCTGGGCTTCGGCCAGGTGGGCCGGGCGCTGGCGCGGCTCATTCCACGGGCGCGGCGTCCGGGGATCCAGCTCGAGATCGCCGCGGCGATCGACCGCACCGGGTTCGTCTTCGACCCATCGGGCCTCACGCCGAAACGGCTGTCGCAGCTGTCCGAGGACAAGGCGCGTGGGCAGCCGCTCCGTCGCGCGCGCGGAGGCGTCGCCTCGAACTCGACCGATGCGCTCGCGTTCATCGCGAAGCACGCCCTGCCCCGGCCCGTGGTGGTGGACGTTACGGCGAACGACACCGCGGCCATCCTGCGGCACGTGCTCGAGACCGGCATGGACGTGGTACTGGCCAACAAGCGGCCCCTGACCGACCGCCGTCCTGATGCCGACGCCCTGCAGAATACCGCGCGGGCGCACGGACGCCGCCTGCTGTTCGAGGCGACAGTCGGCGCCGGCCTCCCGGTCATCGACACCGCCTGGAAGCTGCTGGAATCGGGCGACCGGATCCGCCGCATCGACGGCTGCCTGTCAGGCACGCTGGGTTTCCTGCTGAGCGAGGTCGGGGCGGGACGCGCGTTCTCGAGCACGGTACGCGAGGCGATGCGCCGCGGCTACGCCGAACCCGACCCCCGCGAGGACCTGTCGGGAATGGACGTGGCGCGGAAGGCACTGATTCTCGGTCGCCTGCTCGGCTTCTCCGGCGGCATCGACGCAGTGTCGGTCGAATCACTGGTCCCGAAGCGGGCGCGGGGCGTGCCGCTGGCGGAGTTCCTGGCCACCCTCGACCGCTTCGACGACGAATGGGTGAAGCGCGGGGCGGCTGCCAGAGAACGCGGGGAGGTGCTGCGCTATGTCGCAGCAGTGACCCGTGCACGGATTCGGGTCGGCCTGGCATCGGTGCCGCTCGAGAGCCCACTGGGCGCACTCCGCGGCACCGACAACCAGGTGGTCTTCACCACGGACCGCTACCGCAACAATCCGCTGGTCATCACCGGCCCGGGCGCCGGGCTCGACGTGACCGCGGCCGGTGTCATGAACGACATCCTCAAGCTGGCACCGGCCTGATGCGGCTCACCGCGTTCGCTCCGGGATCGGTAGGCAACGTGGGCCCGGGCCTCGACGTGCTCGGGCTCGCGGTGGCGGGCGCCGGCGACTGGGTCACGGCCGAACTGCTCGACGTGCGCGGGATCGAGCTTCGCGACCCGGGCCATCCCGACCTCCCAGCCGACCCTGCCCGGCACAGTGCGGCACTCGCGGCCGCCGCCGTGCTGCAGCGCGCGGGCGCGCATCGTGGCCTGGCGCTCTGGGTGCTCAAGGGACTCCCGCTCTCGGGGGGACAGGGCGGCAGCGCCGCTTCCGCCGTGGCGGGTGCAGTGGCCGCGAACGAGTGCCTCGGCCGTCCGCTCGGCGTGCGCGCGCTGCTCGAGTCATGCCTCGAGGCGGAGACGGCGGTCGCAGGTCGGCACGCCGACAACCTCGCCCCGTCCCTCCTCGGCGGCATTGTGCTCGTGCGATCGGTCGATCCTCCGGACGTGGTGACACTGCCGACTCCGGCGGGGCTCACGGTGGTGCTTGCGCAACCGGACCAGCGGATGCGCACCGCCGACGCGCGCGCCGCGTTGCCGGCCTCGGTGACGCGCGACGTGGCGATTCACCAGATGGCCCAGGTGGCCGCGATGGTGGCCGCCCTCTACTCCGGCGACCTGGCCCTGCTCGGTCGCGCGCTGGACGACCGGATCGCCGAGCCCGCCCGCGCACCGCTGCTGCCCGGCTTCGTGGCGGCGAAGCGCGCCGCTCTCGATGCCGGGGCGCTGGGTGCGTCGATCTCGGGCAGCGGCCCTACCGCCTTCGCGCTGGCGAGCAGCAAGGGAGCAGCCACCCGGATCGGCGCGGCGATGGTGGCGGCCTATGCTGCGGCAGGTATCGAGTGTGTGGTGCGAACCGGCCCGGTAGACTCGGTGGGCGCACGGCTCGTCGCCGAGCCCGGTACGTTCGAATGACCGGCGTCCTGCGGCGCACCTGGCAGCGCTGCGCCGACTGCGGCCACGAGATCGGTGAACTCGCCCGTGAAACGCGCTGTCCCGAGTGCCATGGCTTGCTCGAGATCCTCCACGCGGGCACCGCGCTCAGCGCCGAGCAGTTGAAGCAACGGTTCCTGGCTCATCCGGTCACGGCGCATGGCGCGGTGGCGTCTGGCGTCTGGCGCTTCCAGGACATCGTGCTTCCCACCGCGACCTCACCGGTATCGTGGCCCGAGGGGAACACGCCGCTCCTCGACCGGGCGGCGGTGCAGCAATGGGCGGGGTGCCCGGGCCTGCTGCTCAAGCATGAGGGCATGAACCCGACCGGTTCCTTCAAGGACCGGGGCATGACCGTGGGCGTGACGCAGGCGCAGCGCATCGGCGCCAGTGCCGTCGCGTGCGCTTCCACTGGCAACACATCGGCCTCCCTGGCGGCATACGCGGCGCAGGCCGGCCTGCCGGCCCTGGTCTTCGTCCCCAGCGGCGGCATCGCCCTCGGCAAGCTGGCGCAGTCGCTGGCCTATGGTGCGCGCACCCTGCTGGTGCGAGGCGACTTCGACGACTGCCTGCGGCTGGTGGAGGCCGCCCACCGGGAACTGGGCGTGTACCTGCTCAACTCGATCAACCCGTTCCGGCTCGAGGGGCAGAAGACGATCGTCCTCGAGCTGCTGCTGCAGCTCGCCTGGCACTCGCCCGACTGGATCGCGGTGCCGGCCGGCAACCTCGGCAACACGGCGGCGTTCGGGAAGGCGCTGCGCGAGGCGAAGGAGTTGGGACTCATCGCCAGGGTTCCGCGCATCGCCTCGGTACAGGCGTCCGGCGCGGCGCCATTCGCGGCGGCGTTCGCCGAGGACTTTGCGGTGCGTCACCGGGTGCGAGCCGAGACGGTCGCCACCGCGATCAAGATCGGCGATCCGGCGTCATGGGATCGCGCGGTACGGACCATTCGGGAAACCGACGGGGTCGTGCTTGCGGTGAGCGACGCCGAGATCCTCGAGGCGAAGGCGGTCATCGACGCGAGTGGAGTGGGCTGCGAGCCGGCGAGTGCCGCGAGTGTCGCGGGCGTTCGCCAGCTGGTCCGCCAGGGAACGATCCGGCCCGGCGAGCGCGTGGTGGCGGTGCTCACGGGGCACGTGCTCAAGGATCCCGGGATACTGCTGCGCTACCACCAGGAGATGGAGCCGGCGCCCGCGAAGGCGAACCGGCCCGTCGAGATAGAGTCGCACTTGAGGGACGTGGAAAGGGTACTGAAAGAGCGTAAACGGTGAACGGAAAACAGCGAACGGGAGTCGCGGTTGGCGCCGCGGTTCCCGTTCACCGTTCACTCTTACCGTTCACGCTCTTCCTGACCGCCGCGCCGAGTTCCGTGTAGCTCGTCGGATCGACCTCCCGGAACGGCGCCGCTACGTAGCTGATGGTGCCGTCGGGCGCGACGACGAACAGCGTGCGATTGTCGAGCCCGTACTTCGAGTTGAACGCCCCGTAGAGCTTCCCGACCGCCCCACCCGCGTCGCTCAGGAAGGTGAAGGGGTA
>JAGGAG010000100.1 GCA_017889745.1 Gemmatimonadota bacterium
GGAGGAGGAGAAGACGGCGGAACTCATCGTCGAGCAGCTCAAGATGGTGGGCGGTGACCGGCCGGCCCTGTTGCTGCTGGATCGTGAGCTGGGCCAGCGCAAGACCGAGGGCGGCGGCGATCACGAGAAGGAAGGTGGCGGACATCATGGTTGACGTATCCGGGGCTTCCCGGTGACCGGGGTCGCGTTCCTCGGGCTTGGAGCCATCGGCGAGCCGATGGCGGCGCGAGTCGCCGCACGCTTTTCCCTGGCGGTCTGGAACCGCACGGGCGCGCGCGCCACGGCGCTCGCCGCCAGGGTCGGGGCCCGCGCGGCGGCCACGCCGCGCGAGGCGGCACAGGGCGCTGCCGTCATTATCACCTGCCTTCCCACGTCGGCCGAGGTGGAGGCGCTGCTGGACGGGCCCGATGGCCTGCTCGCCGGGCTGGTTCCCGGCTCGCTGCTGGTGGACTGCACGTCCGGTGATCCCGCGACCAGCCGCCGGCTCGCCGGCCGGCTGGAGCCCCTCGGCGTCGGCTTTGTCGACGCGCCAGTGAGCGGCGGCACCAACGGCGCCGAAGCCGGTACCCTCACCGTCATGGTGGGGGGCGACCCGCAGCTGTTCGATCGCGCCGCGCCGGTCCTCTCGGCCTTCGGCTCGCGCATCGTGCGCATGGGGCCGGTCGGGTCGGGGCACGCCATGAAGGCGGTGAACAACGCGCTGCTGGCCGTCAACATCCTGGCCGTCGGTGAGGGCCTCGCCGCGCTGGTCAAGGCGGGCGTGCCGGCGCACACGGCCCTCAATGTCCTCAACGCGTCGAGTGGACGCTCGTTCGTGAGCGAGACGCTCGTGCCCGAACGCGTCCTGACGGGTGCATTTCCCAGGACATTCAAGCTGACGCTGCTGCAGAAGGATGCGGGTATCGCCGCCGGCCTGCTCCGGGACACGCAGGTGTCCGGCCCGATGATCGAGCTGGCCTTCCGCTTGTACGGCGAGGCCCGCGCCAGGCTGGGGGAGGACGCCGACTATCTCGAGGCGATCAAGGTCATCGAGCGGCAGGCGGGCGTGGAGATTCGCGGATGAACCTGCTGCCACCCGCCGCTTCCTAAGATGCTCCCCGTTCCCGTCCACCTCGTCCTGATCGCGCCGCAGGATATCGTCAATGTCGCCAGCGCGGTGCGCATCTGCCGAAACTTCGGCATCGCGAGCATGCGCGTGGTGGCGCCGGAGGTGGAGCTCGATGCCTACCGCATCGAGGGCGTGGCACACAACACCGCCGAGTTCATCTCCCGGATCCAGGTGTACGACCAGCTCGAGCCGGCCCTCGCCGACTGCGTGCAGGCCATGGTGCTCACCGGGCGCGAGCGCGCGGCGAAGCGGCGCGTGATGCGCCCGCGGGAGGCGGCTCCCGAGCTGCTGGCGTGGGGCAAGAGCGGTCCCGTGGCGCTGGTTGCGGGCCGGGAAGACCACGGCCTCAGCAACGAGGAACTCGATCGCTGCCAGACCCTGGTCACCATCTCCACCGACCCCAGCTACACATCGCTCAACCTCGCGCAGGCGATCGCGGTGATGTGCTACGAGCTATGGACCGCCGCCGGCGGCGATGCGATCCCGTTCAAGTCGCCGCGCCGTGAGGCACCACCGGCGACGCTCGCGGAGCACGAGTTGCTCTTCAACGACTGGGAGCGGACGCTGAACGCCATCGAGTTCTTCAAGACCCGGCAGTACGACAACGTCGTGCGGTCGCTGCGTGAAACGCTGTTCCGGGCCGGGCTCGATCAGCGCGAGGCGAAACTGTTCCGGGCCATGAGCATCGAGGTGATCCATTTCCTTCGGCGCATGGGCGTGCTGTTGCCCGAGGTCGGGCCGCCGGGATCGTCGCCGAAGGTGGCTGTGGCCCCCCTTGCCGAAGGCGCATCGGCTACCGGCGCAGGGGCTCCGGGAACGAGCGGGGAGCGGGGGGAGTAGTGTTCCGGACCCTGGCCAAGGCGCCCTTGCTGCTCCGCGACACGGGCGGGTTGTGTTATCACCATTGGTGACTGTACCTTAGCGGGCCTTCGAGGGTGTGCTTGGGCGACACCCTTGTGATTTCTTTCACAAGCTTGATAATCTTGTATGTGCCGCGGCGGTCCGCTGCGGCATTCGCGCGGTCGGTTCTCCCCTGAGCGGTGAAGCGATAATGCGGAAGTCGGCTTGGATAGCGTTGGGTGCGGGTTCGGCGGCCATCGTCGCGCTCGCGGTCATCGAACGACCGTCCGGGGCCCAGCAGCCAGCGGCTCCGCCGAGCGTCGTGCTGGCGGGGTCGGATTCGGCCGGGTTCATGGGACCGCGGCAGCCCGTCTACTTCCGCCACGATATCCACGCCGGTCAGTACCAGATCACCTGCCAGTATTGCCATTACTCGGTCGCGATCGACGCCGAGCCCGGCATCCCGTCGATGCAGACGTGCATGGGCTGTCACCTCATCGTCGGCGGCAGTGACAGCGCCAACCAGCTCCAGATCGACCTCGTGCGCAAGTCCTGGAACGAGAAGAAGCCGATCGAGTGGGTTCGGGTGCACTCGCTCGCGCGACACGTTCACTTTCCGCATTCCCAGCACATCAAGGGCATGGGCCCGAATGCCTGCGCCACCTGTCATGGCGACGTGACCCGCATGCCGCAGGTCTACAAGGTCAACAACATCAACAACATGGGATGGTGCATCAACTGCCATCTCGCGCGCGGCGTGAACCGCGATTGCACGGCGTGTCATTACTAGGGCTCAGGCCCTCACGCCGCATCGGAGCCTGAATGTCCGACGAACGCGAACCGTCTTCCGAAGTCTCCCGCCGGCGCTTCCTCACGGTCCTGGGCACCACGAGTGCCGGCGCGGCGGTGCTGTCCGGCTGCTCGACGGAAAAGGTCGAGAAGCTGATTCCGTACCTGGTCCAGTCAGAGGATCAGGTGCCCGGCATCCCGACCTGGTACGCCAGCACGTGCACCGAATGCAGTGCCGGGTGTGGCGTGCACGTGCGAGTTCGCGAAGGGCGCCCCGTCAAGCTCGAGGGCAATCCCGACAATCCGATCAACAAGGGCGCCCTCTGCGCCCGGGGGCAGGCCGGCCTGCAGGGGCTCTTCAACCCGGGGCGCGTACGCGCACCGATGGTGAAGCAGGGCGGCAGCTGGAAGGAGATCAGCTGGGACGATGCCATCGCCATGCTCGCGCAGAAGGTCGGCGCGGCAGGCGGCAAGCTCGCCGTCATCTCCGGCGCAGGGCGGGGCAGCTACTCCAGCTTCCTCGGCGACTGGGCGGCGGCGGCGGGCGGGCGCGTGGTGCGTTATCAGCCGTTCGATCTCGAGCCGGTGCGCGCCGCCAATGCGCGCGTCTTCGGCCGCGATGAGATCCCGGCCTACGACTTCGGTGCGGCCCGGTACATCGTCTCCTTCGGCGCGGAGTTCCTCGAGACCTTCGGCTCGAGCACCGAGTACCAGCTCGGCTACGCCGAGTCACACGGCTTCACCCAGGGACGCGAGCCTGCCAAGCACGTGTACTTCGCGCCCCGTGCGTCGCTCACCGGCCTCAATGCCGACGAGTGGCATGCGGTCGTTCCCGGCTCCGAGACGTCCCTGGCACTCGCCATGGCAGGCGTGCTCCTGCAGCAGCGCGGCGGCAGCGTGTCCGGCATGCCATCGGTCAGTGTGGACGAGGCCGCGAAGGCGACGGGCGTTTCCGCGGAAACGATCACGCGGCTGGCGAAGGAGTTCGCGGCGGCCGGCCCGAGCCTCGCGGTGGCGGGTGGCATCGGGAGTCAGACGGCTGGCGCCACGGAGCTTTGTGCCGCGGTGAACCTGCTCAACTTCGCGGCCGGCAACGTGGGTCAGACCGTCCGCTTCGGCGCCGACCTCGATCATGGCGACGGTTTTGGTGCGCTCGAGGGGCTCTCCCGGTCGATGGCGGCCGGCGAGGTCGAGCTCCTGCTGGTGCAGGATGCCAACCCGGTCTACACCGCGCCGCGCAGCACGAAATTCGGCGAGGCGCTGGCCAAGGTGCCCTTCAAGGTCTCGACCGGGCTGTACTTCGATGAAACGGCCGCAGCGTGCGACCTGCTGCTGCCGAGCCACCACGCGCTCGAGCGCTGGGACGACCTCAACCCGCGCAGTGGCCACTGGGGGCTGATGCAGCCGGTGCTGACCCCGGTGTTCAACACCATGGCGCCCGGCGACATCCTGCTCAAGACGGCCCAGAAGGCCGGCGGATCGCTGGCGAAGTTCTCCGCGGCCACCTGGGAAGCGCAGCTCAAGTCGACCTGGCAGGCGCGCTTCCCGGGCGGGGACGCGATGTGGCGCGCGGCACTGGCCCGCGGCGGCATGTACCAGGAGGCACTGGTCGCGCAGGTCAAGGTCGCGAGTGCCGCGGTCGCCCCGGCGGCTCCCGCGCTCGAGGGCACCGGCGAGTTCACCCTGCTGCCCTACGCGTCGTCGCTCTACTTCGATGGCCGCGGCGCCAACCGCCCCTGGCTCGCCGAGAACCCGGACCCCGTCACCAAGATCACGTGGCAGTCATGGGTGGAACTGAGCCCCGACGCGGCGGCACGCATCAACGTCCGCGAAGGCGAGATCCTCAAGGTCACGTCGCCTCACGGCTCCGTGGAGGCGGCCGCGTACATCTATCCGGGCCTCCGGTCCGACGTGATCGCGATGCCGCTCGGCCTCGGTCACACCGAGTTCGGCGAGTTCGCGAAGGGCCGCGGGGTCAACTACCTCGACCTCCTCGGACCGGTCGCCGGCCCCTTCATTCCGTACGTGTCGGTCAAGGTGCAGGTGGAACGCACCGATGGCTACCGGAAGGTCGCCAAGACCGAGGGCAACACACGACAGCTTGGCCGCGGCATCGCCGAGGCGATGCCGCTCGCGCATGCCGCGAAGGGGATGACCGTCGAGCAGTCGGCGAAGGCGGCGGGGCACGCGGCGCACGAGATCAACACGCCGCGCGAACTGGAGGCGCTGCAGGGCTGGCGCGAGGGCCAGGTCGGCCGCAAGGACGGCGAGGGCCGCCGGCTCGGCAACTACGTGGGCGAGCATCCCATGTGGGGCATGGCGGTGGACCTGTCGCGCTGCACCGGCTGCTCCGCCTGCGTCACCGCCTGCTACGCCGAGAACAACATCGCGTGGGTGGGTGAGGAGCAGGTCATGCGCGGCCGCGAGATGAGCTGGATGCGGATCGAGCGATACTGGGAGGGCGGCACCGACGGCGAGCCAGTCGAGGCGCGCTTCGTCCCCATGATGTGCCAGCACTGCGACAACGCGCCGTGCGAGCCGGTCTGCCCGGTGTACGCGGCGTATCACACACCCGACGGCCTCAACGGCCAGGTGTACAACCGCTGTGTCGGCACGCGCTATTGCGCCAACAACTGCCCCTACAAGGTGCGCTACTTCAACTGGCTCGCCTACAACCAGAAGGCCTTCCCCGAGCCGCTCAATCTCCAGCTCAACCCGGACGTCACGGTGCGGGCACGCGGCGTCATGGAGAAGTGCACCTTCTGCGTGCAGCGGATCCGGGGCGCGCAGCACGTCGCGCGGCTGGAGGATCGCCCGCTCAAGGACGGCGACGTGGTGACTGCCTGCCAGCAGGCCTGTCCGTCGCGCGCCATCACATTCGGCGACATGCACAACCCGGACAGCGCCGTGCTGAAGGTCAAGCAGGATCCGCGCGGTTACCACATCCTGGAAGAAATCAACGTCCGGCCCGCCGTGACGTACCTGGCCAAGGTGCTGCACAGCGAGCCGGTCGCACACGCCGCCGCCGGCGGGGAGCACAACTGATGGCTGTCATCGCCCAGCCTCCTCCGACGCAGACGCACGCCGACGTCACCCGTGACGTCGTCGGGACCCTCTCGACGGCGACGCCCGGCTACTACCTGATGCTCTTCGGGGCCGTCGGGCTGTTCCTCGTCGGGGTGGTGACGTTCACGCTGGTCCTGCGCGACGGCCTCGGCCTCGCCGGCTACCAGCCCCCGATCTTCTGGTCCGTGTTCATCACCACGTTCGTGTTCTGGGTCGGTATCGGCCACGCCGGCACGCTCATTTCGGCGATCCTGTTCCTGTTCCGTTCCCCGTGGCGCACCGCCGTATACCGCGCCACCGAGGCGATGACGGTGTTCGCGGTCATGACCGCCGGCCTGTTCCCGATCATCCACATCGGCCGGCAGTGGGTGTTCTACTGGCTGCTGCCGTACCCGAACCAGCGGTACCTCTGGCCCAACTTCAAGTCGCCACTGGTGTGGGACGTGTTCGCCATCGGGACCTACCTGACGGTGTCCACGCTGTTCCTCATCTTCGGCCTGATTCCCGACGTCGCGGCGGTGCGGGACAAGGCGTCGGGATGGCGCAAGCAGGTGTACGGCGCGGTGTCGCTCAACTGGCAGGGCACGGACAACCAGTGGCGCCACTATTCGCGCGCGTACCTCTACATGGCAGCGCTCGCGACCCCGCTGGTGCTCTCCGTGCACTCGGTCGTGTCCTGGGACTTCGCCAGTTCGCTGATTCCCGGCTGGCACGGCACCATCTTCGCCCCGTACTTCGTGGCAGGCGCCATCTACTCCGGCGTCGGCATGGTACTCACGCTGATCATCCCGCTGCGGAGGTACCTCAGGCTCGAGCACATGATCAGCGACTATCACTTCGACAACATGGCGAAGCTGACGCTGTTCACCGGCACGATCCTCTTCTACGCCTACGGCATGGAGTATTTCGTCGCCTGGTACAGCGGCAACACGTTCGAGCAGACGACCTTCTGGCGCCGAGCCTTCGGCCCGCAGTGGTGGGGCGGCTGGACGATGATCATCTGCAACGCGTTCGTGTCGCAGTTGCTCTGGTTCCGCAAGATCCGCACGAACCTCACGTCGCTGTTCGTCATCTCGATCTTCATCAACATCGGGATGTGGTTCGAGCGCTATGTGATCATCGTGTCGTCGCTGTCGAATGACTATGTCCCGTATGCGTGGGACGTCATGACGCCCACCTGGGCCGACTGGGGCATCCTGGCGGGCTCATTCGGCTGGTTCGGCATGTGGTTCCTGCTGTTCGCCAAGAACTTCCCGATCGTGGCGATCCAGGAGATCAAGGAGTTCATCCCCATGCCGCGCAAGCACGCGGCTCACGCGGGGCATCACTGATGGCGGCCAAGCAGGTGACTCCGGGCGTCCTGGCGTCGTTCGAGCACATCGACGTCGCCTGCGACACGATCCGCGCGCTCCGCGCGAAGGGCCGGAAGGACATTACGGTCTTCTACTCGCATCCCAGCCACGAACTCGAGGAGGCATGCGGGCACTCCGTCAGCCCGGTGCGCCTCTTCACGCTCATCGGCGGCCTCACCGGCACCATCGCGGCCTTTGCGATGCAGATCTGGATGAACCGCAACTGGCCGTTGCTCGTCGGTGGCAAGCCGACCGTGGCGATTCCCGCCTTCGTGGTGATCGGGTTCGAGCTGACGGTGCTCATCGGGGCGATGTGCACCCTCTTCGGCGTGTTCTTCCTGTCCACGATCCTGCGGCACAAGGGCGTGACCTACGACGGCCGCTTCAGCGACGACCGGATCGGCGTGTTCGTGCCGGCCGGTGCGGAGCAGGCGGCCGCGCTGGAGAAGATGTTCAAGGATGCCGGGGCCGTGGAGGTGAAGCGTGCGGCATAGCTCCCGCTGGCGCACGGCAGCGCTCGCGCTGCTCGCGCTCTCATCGGCCGGCTGCGATTACTGGTATAACACCGTCCCGTCGCCCGACCAGCTCTGGTACCGCATCCCGTGGTTCGACCAGATGATCTACATGCGGTCGATCCGCCCGTACTCCAGCAATGACGTGCCGCGCTATTCCGTGAAGGGCACCGTGCCGATCGGTGGCAGCGAGCCCAGCTGGGAAACCGGCGATCCCTCGGTCGGGGCGTACGCGTTCGATGCGGTCGTTGCCGACAAGCTGCCCAACCCCACCACGACGGGCGGGGTCGCGGCGCGGCCGGGCCCCGACCTTCCGGTCATTCCCGGCGACCTCGCCGCGAAGGGCGACACGCTCTACACCACCTACTGCGCCACCTGCCACGGCCAGACCGGGGCGGGGAATGGCCCGGTGTCGGCCCGCATGGTGGGGATCCGGTCGCTGCTCACTCCGCAGGCACGCGGCTACACCGACGGCTACCTGTACAGCATCATCCGCTATGGCCGCGGCCTGATGCCGATGTACGGCGACAAGCTGCCCAATCCCACCCACCGCTGGGCCATCGTCAACCACGTGCGGGCCCTGCAGGCCGCTACACCACCCGCGGATACGACGGGAGGGAAGCCGTGATGGCGCCGCGCAAGCTCCGCCAGCGCCTGGTCGAGGCGTCGCTGGCCGGCCGGTATGACATCCACCTGGGCGTGGGCCTCGGCCTGGCGCTGCTCGGCCTGGTGCTGTTCCCGCTGGCGCTCAGGGGCGAGGGCGCCGATCGCGCCTGGCAGATGTTCCACGTCAACTGGATCTACTTCACCGGCCTGACCGGAGGCAGCATTGCCTTTGCCGCGGTGCACAAGCTCGTCAACGCCCGCTGGTCCGGCCTGCTGATCCGGTTCGCCGAGGCGGTGGTCGCGTTCGCGCCGGTGTCGCTCCTCGGGTGCGTACTGGTGTACACGGTGGGCTATCCCCACATCTACGGGCACATGCAGGAGCAGTTGCCGGCGCTGTCGCACGGCAAGGCGGTGTGGCTGTCGCATGACGTCATGTTCGCCCGCGTCTTCATCGGCCTGGTGGTGCTCTACTGGGTCGGCTGGAAGCTGATCCGAACGGACCTCGTTCCCGATGTCTTCGCGGCCAAGGGCCTCGCCACTGGCGGCCGCCGCGCGATGTTCGAGCGTCTCACGGGGAAGTTCGACGGGTCGGAGGGCGCGATCGAGCGGGTGGACCGCCGGCTCAAGACACTCGGTCCGGTCTACGTCATCCTCTACGCCCTCGTGTTCAGCATGGTGGCGTTCGACGGCATGATGGCGCTCCAGCCGCACTGGTTCTCGAACCTGCTGGGCGGCTGGTACTTCATGGGCTCGTTCCTGGGCGCGCACATGCTCCTCGCGCTCAACATGATCTATGGCGGCAAGCACCTTGGCGTCGAAGACCTGATCTCGGGCAAGCAGCGGCACGACCTCGGCAAGCTCTGCTTCGGCTTCTCGGTCTTCTGGACCTATCTCATGTGGGCCCAGTTCCAGGTGATCTGGTATGCCAACCTGCCGGAGGAGACCGGCTTCGTCTTCGCGCGCCTCTGGGGACCGTGGATCCCGGTGGCCCGCGCTGTCCTGTCGGGCATGTTCTTCATCCCGTTCGCCGTGCTGCTCGGCGTCGCACCCAAGAAGAGCCGCGCGATCCTCGGCTCGGTGGCGGTCGTCAGCCTGTCGGCGCTGTTCCTTGAGCGGTACCTGATGATCATCCCCTCGGTGAGCGAGGAGAGCGGCCCCGTCTTCGGGATGCCGGAGCTTGCGCCCACGGCGCTCTTCCTTGGCCTGTTCCTGGTTACGTACGCGCTGTGGGCGCGGACGTACCCCATGGTCTCGCCGCGCCTGGCCGAGGCGACCCTCGAGCGCGAAGTGCACCACCTCGAGCTCGAAACCTTCGATCACGAGGACCAGGAGCGGGATTTCGTACACGAGGGGGATCTGGACAAGTAGCGAATCCAACCGGGCGGCGGGGTACAAGCAGATAGGGCGGCCATCCAGATGGATGAGCCGCCCTCGTTACTTCTGCCAGCCAGCCCCTACCTCACTCGCCTCGCTGCGTTGACCCTTCGCACCATGGCCCGCAGGGAATCGGATGGCAGTTCGCCGGTGACCACGAGCATGCGATCACCGCGCTGCATCGACTCGGCTGGACGGCCCGCGGAGTCGAGGCCGCCGTCACCGCGCCGCGAGAGGAGCTGCGACACGTCCGCGGCCGGACCCTCGATGGTCTGGATGACCTCGCCCGACGAGAGCCGCTGCGCCACC
This sequence comes from Gemmatimonadota bacterium, assembly GCA_017889745.1. Classification (GTDB taxonomy): domain Bacteria; phylum Gemmatimonadota; class Gemmatimonadetes; order Gemmatimonadales; family GWC2-71-9; genus JAGGAG01. The sequence goes on from JAGGAG010000100.1 coordinate 9,957, forward strand.
ACCATCATCGGCGACCCACCCTGGCGGCTGGCCTGCACCTGGACCTCCTCGACCGGGACGCCCTCGACCCGCGCCGGGGCCTGGCCCGCCACGTCCTGAACCCTGTCCCACGGCACAGTGCGCCAGATGCCCTGAAG
>JAGGAG010000101.1 GCA_017889745.1 Gemmatimonadota bacterium
AGCTCGAGTTCCGCGCCAACGAGATCCTGCGTCGCCGGCAACACATCGAGGAAGGGAATGCCCACGTCGCGCGCGATCACCTCGTCGGGATCGCGGCCGTCCACCATCACGTCATACAGCGACGCGTCGAGTTCGCCCTTGCTGAGACCCACGCCACTCGTGGCGTTTCCCTGCGGGTCGGCGTCCACCAGGAGCGTACGCTTCTCCGCAATGGCGAGAGACGCGGACAGGTTGACCGCCGTGGTGGTCTTCCCCACGCCGCCCTTCTGGTTGGCGATAGCAATGATTCTAGCCATCAACGTAAAAGCTTATATGGCAATGATTTACGCTCCGAGTTACCGCAAGTGAGAGCTCGGCGCCAACGGGGGAGAGTCAATATATGTACTTCCGAAGATCCGACAACTGTCGGCAGTCTTGATAGGACGGGGGACTCGCCACCTTTCAGCCGGCAAGCGACCTGGCGCACACTACATCTGGTGTGGGTTGTTTCACGTGAAACAGCATGACGAACGCGGCCCACGATTGCGCAGCCAAAGCTCCCTCAATGGGGGTAGCCATGGCGCCCGGTGGCCATGATCCGCCTCACTGCCAAGCCCCTGCGCGCTGGTGAGGCGTTCACTGCCGCATCCAGTCTCCCTCCAGCACAGGCAGTTTCGATCATTGAGCTCGCCGGTTCACGGTCCGTACGGTCACGCCGCTGGTGAGCTCGATCAAGCGCTCGTCGCCGTGGACAACCCGGTCGGTGTGGTTGAGGAGCGCAAACGCGCCCCAGCCGGCGCACCGCCGACGCGCGTCCAGGGGCCCCCGCTGCCATCACGACTGGCGAGGGAAGGGAAGCGACTCGCCCATTCGACCCGTCCCCGCGCGCCCGGCGAGCCACCGGACCACGCCCCTTCCCTTGGGGTCCGGAGCTCGCGGTGACATGTTGGCTATGGACCGCAGCCTTGGACCCCTGCTCATAGTCCCAAGGCTGCGCCCATTCCAGAGTGACCGGCCATCAGTGAGTCGTAACTTCCAGCTCGAACACCGAGCACTCCTGCCGGAGCCAGGACCAATGTTTCACGTGAAACGCCTCCCCCAGAAGAATGTCAGCATCTAGTTAAGTTACTATCAATCATACACTTGCGAGATGCGCAATTTTCGGCGTCTGTTCGGTTACATCAACATGTTCGCCGCAACAAGAACGGGGCGATCGTTAGATCGCCCCGCCTACCGGCTACCGCCTACCGCCTACCGCCTACCGCCTACCGCTCACCGTTCATCGTTCATCGTTCATCGTTCACCGTTCACCGTTCACCGTCCACGCGGTCCTAGCTCCTCACCCACCGCCAGATCTCCGACAGCTTTGGCCGCTTTCCGTACATCAGGATACCCACCCGGTAGATCCGCCCTGCAATCCAGACCACCAGGAGCATACCCCCGAACGTCAGCGCCATCGACAGCAGCAGCTCAGCAATTGGAATCGGGGCCAGCGAGTACCGTACCGGGACAACGAAGGGCGCCAGTATAGGGATCATGCTCAGCGTCCGCGCCAGGGATCCGCTCGGCTCGTTAAGCAATGCGAACATCGCCATGAATCCCGCCACGATGCAGAGCGTCACCGGCGTGTTGGCCTGCTGCGCTTCCTGCTGAGAGTTGCACATCGCTGCCACCGCCGCGTACGCCGCGGCATAGAGCAGGAACCCGAGCACGAAGTAGATGAGGAACACCGCAAGCAGGTCCGGTCGCACACTGGGTAGCTTCACCGCCGTGAGCGCGTCCGGTGACGCGCCGAACAACCTCGCGAGCGGTGCGCGATATGTCGTCACCAGCATCGCGGTGCTGCCCCAGATCCCCAGCTGCAGCAGGCCCACGCCACCCACGCCGACCACCTTGCCCAGCATCATCTGGAACGGTGTCACGCTCGATGCCAGCACCTCGGCGATCCGGTTCGTCTTCTCCTCCATCACCGAGTTCATCACCTGTACTCCGTACAGCAGCATCGCGAAGTACAGGATGAAGCCCATGACGTAGGCCAGCATGAACGACGTCGCACCCGATTCACCGGTCAGCTTGCCCGCCGTGACCTTGGACGTCACCACATCGACCGAGCGCGACGCCTTCATCCCCGTGAACACGTCTATCCCCGCCCGCCGCAGCCGCTCCTGCCGCAGCGTGGTCTGCAACTCGGTTTCCAGCTTCCGCATGTCCGCCATGCTGCCGACGTTCACGCCCAGATAGGGAATGCGCCCGCCGTCAACCGATTCGTCGGTGAGCACCAGGATGCCGTCCAGGCCCTCGACGCCATCCTTGTGCACGCCCGTGATCGCGATCAACGAGTCGCGGACGCCCTCCACTCGCTCCCGCGCCGGCACCCGCACCACCGAGTAGCGCGCTGCCCCGTTCGTTCCCTCGCGGCGCGATGCGGCCAGCGCCTCGGTCACCTTCATGCCCACGTCGCCGCTGGCGCCGTCCACCACCGCCACCCGCTTGGGTTCGGTTTCCCGGCGGTCGAGCAGGATCGGCAGCACCGTGAGGCCGACCATCAGGACGGGGAAGAGCACGGTGCCGATGACGAACGCCCGCGTGCGCACCTTCTCCAGGAACTCGCGCCGCATCACCGCCCAGATCTTATGCATGAGCCATGTCCTCCGTCGCCGGCGCGCTCGCAGCGTCCGCTCCCACCTTCGCGATGAAGATCGACTGCAGCGAAGGCTCCACCACCTCGAACCGCGAGATGCCCACGTCGGCGTTCACCAGTGCGCGCAGCAGTTCGTCACTCGCCGCGCCCTCCGCCAGCTCCGCCTCGGCGCTCGCGCCATAGTCGTCCACCCGGTGTACCAGCGCGCGATCGGCCAGCACCCGCGCCGCCCCCTCCTGGTTCCGGTGGAACGACAGCGCCACGTGCCGCCCGCCCGCCTCGCTGCGGATGTCCGCCAGCCGGCCGTCCACCACTTTCTCGCCTCGCGCGATGATTGCGATCCGGTCGCACATCTTCTCCGCCTGTTCCATGATATGCGTCGAGAACAGCACCGTGCGCCCGGCCCGCGCGATCTCCACCACCACGTCGCGCATCACCTGGCTGTTGACGGGATCGAGGCCGCTGAAGGGCTCGTCGAGGAGCACCAGTTCGGGCTCGTGCAGCAGTGAACCGATGAACTGCACCTTCTGCTGCATCCCCTTGGAAAGGTCCTGCACCTTCTTGTTGCCCCAGTCGGCGATGCCGAGTCGCGCCAGCCATTGCGCCGAGAGGGCCCGTGCGCGCTTGCGGGGCAGGCCCTTTGCTTCGCCCAGGAAGGTCAGTTGCTCCGCCACCAGCATCCGGGGATATAGTCCGCGCTCCTCCGGCAGATAGCCGATCCGCTCCGACAGCCCGCGGCTCGCCGGCTCGCCCCCGAAGAGAGTCACCCGGCCCTCGTCGGGCAGGATGATGCTCAGGATCATCCGGATCGTGGTGCTCTTGCCGGCGCCGTTCGGACCCAGCAGCCCGTAGATCCCGCCTCGCGGCACCGTGAGCGACAGCTTCCGCACCGCGGTATGGCCGGCAAACCGCTTGGAAATGCCGTCCAGCTCGATCGCGTTCTGGTACATGAATTCTCCATGCGGAGGGCGTGGATCTCGGGCCTCCCCGAAGCGCGCTGTCCTACGGTTGGGGGTGGCAGGTTGTTTCGGGGGCACTGGCGCGCGCTGCTAGTTTGGGACACCTCTGTCAGGCTTCGACTGCCGATGCTCCGACTTGCTGATCCCTCCGACGGCGCGCGGCTGGCCGCCATCTACGCGCCGGCCGTCACCGATCGCGCCACCTCGTTCGAACTCACCGCTCCCGACGCCGCCGAAATGGCGCGGCGGGTCACCACGCTTCTCGCCCGCACGCCCTGGCTGGTTGCGGAGGACGATGACGGGCTGGTGATCGGCTATGCCTACGCCAGCCCGCATCGCGACCGCCCCGCGTATCAGTGGTCGGTCGAGGTTTCGGCCTACATCGATGCCGGTCTCCATCGTACCGGGCAGGGCAGGGCGCTCTACTCGGCGCTCTTCCGGATCCTCGAGCTTCAGGGGTTCGTCAACGCCTACGCCGGCATCACGCTGCCCAACCCGGCCAGCGAGGGCTTCCACCGCGCCATGGGCTTCGAGGAGATCGGGGTCTATCGGGGAATCGGGCAGAAGTTCGGTCGCTGGCACGACGTCCTCTGGCTCCATCGGCCACTGGCGCCGCAACTGCCGGGCGTCCAGCCACCGCGCGCCCTGCCCGAATTGCTTGAAAGGGGGGACCTGGGCGGCGTGCTGACAGGCACCGCCCCGGGACAGCCGGCTAGCCGAATACCTCGTTGAGGCGCACCAGGCCGGCGACCTCGTCGTGCGGCACCACCAGGAGCTTGTGATCGGCCCGGATGCCGAACTTGTTGGTGCGCTTGAGGTACTCCTCGCGCGTCAGGCCCCCGGTCGGATCATGCACGCCGACGTCGTGCAGCAGCAGCCCCGCATCAGTCCGCTCGTGGTACCGGCCGACGTACGTTCGCCCCGAGACGCCGTCCAGCACCACGGTGATCCCGTGCAGGTCCTCGTGCCCGGGATGAAAGACGTGGCCGCTCAACTCGCCGCCCTCGATGCCTCGGGCGCGGTGCAGAACTGGTCGAACGCCTTCACCAGCTCAGCCGCCACCGCCTCCGGCCCGCGGCCCTCGATCTGGTGCCGGTGGAGGAAGGACACCACCTCGCCATCCTTGAACAGCGCGATCGAAGGCGAGCTCGGCTGGTAGTCGGCGAAGTACTGCCGCGCCCGGGCCGTGGCCGGCAGGTCCTGGCCGGCGAACACCGTCACCACGCGATCCGGCTTCGCCGTGTGCTTGAGCGCGTGCCGTAGCGCCGGTCGCGCATTGCCGGCCGCACAGCCGCACACCGAGTTGACGAACACGAGCGTCGTGCCGCGCTGGTCACCCAGCTCCGCATCGACCTGCTCGACTGTCCTGAGTTCCTGCGCACCCATCGCGACCATCTCCTCGCGCATGGGCTTGACCATCATTTCAGAATAGGGCACTTGTATTGCTCCTCGAAGGAAAGCGTGAACAGTGAACGGTAAACAGTGAACGGATCTCCCGTTTACCGTTCACCGTTCACCGTTCACCGTTGACGCAGCTGCTGTTGTGTCGTCCAGCGCCTTCTTCATCGTGTGCCACGCCAGGCTCGCGCACTTCACCCGCACCGGGAACTGCGCCACGTTCGCGAACACCTGCAGCCGGGCGGGGAGCGCCTCCGTTGCCTCCGACTTCTCGCCGGTGACGAGGCCGTGAAAGTCCGCGAAGAGCCGCTCGACCTCGGCGATCGTCTTGCCCTTGACCGCGACCGTCATCAGCGACGCCGACGCCCGTGAGATGGCGCACCCCTGGCCCTCGAAGCGCACGTCCTTCACTACGTCGCCCTCCAGCTCCAGCCACACCGTCACCTCATCCCCGCAGAGGGGATTGTGCCCCTTGGCGTGCCGCGCCGCCTCGCCCTCCAGGCGGCCATAGTTGCGCGGCGCCTTGTTGTGGTCCAGGATGACGCTCTGGTACAGCTCGCTCACGGACGACATCAGCTGAACAGCGCCCGGGCACGCTCGATTCCGCGGCCCAGCGCCTCCACGTCGTCGGGAGTGTTGTACACGCTGAAGGAGGCCCGCGCCGTGGCGGCCAGCCCGAAGCGGCGCATCAGCGGCTGGGCGCAGTGGTGTCCCGCACGGATCGCGATCCCCGCCTCGTCTAGCACGGTGCCCAGGTCGTGCGGGTGCACTCCCTCGAGAGTGAACGAGATGACCGACGCCCGGTGCGCTGCCGTGCCGATGAGCCGCACGCCCGGAATCGCCGACAGCCGCTCGGTGGCGAGTGACAGGAGTTCCGCCTCGTGCGTCACGATCGCCTCGGCCCCCACCGACTCCACGAACGCGATCGCCTCGGCGAGCGCCACGGCATCGGCCACCGCCGGGGTTCCTGCCTCGAACTTCATCGGAACCTCGGCCCAGGTGATGCCATCCAGCGCCACGGTCCCGATCATGCCGCCGCCGCCCTGCCAGGGCGGCATCTCCTCGAGCAGCGCCTCGCGCCCGTAAAGCACCCCGATCCCCGTGGGCCCGAACAGCTTGTGCCCGGAAAAGGCGAAGAAGTCGCACCCGAGGTCGCGCACATCCACCGCGCCGTGCGCCACTGACTGGGCCCCGTCCACCAGCACCAGGGCGCCGGCGGCGTGCGCCAGGTCGGTGATGCGCCGCACCGGGTTGATGGTACCGAGCACGTTGGAGAGATGGGTGACCGCGACGAGGCGCGTGCGCGGCGTGACCAGTCGCGCCATCGCGCTCATGTCGAGCTCGCCGGCCTCGGTGACCGGCGCCATGCGGAGCACGGCGCCGGTTGAGTCGGCCAGCATCTGCCACGGCACCCAGTTGGAGTGGTGCTCCATTTCGGTGACGACGATCTCGTCGCCCGGCTTCACGACGGAGCGGCCCCAGCTCTGCGCCACCAGGTTGATGCTCTCGGTGGTACCGCGCGTGAAGATCACCTCATCGGGCAAGGCGGCGCCGATGAACCGTGCCACCGCCGCCCGGGCACTGTCGTACGTCGCCGTCGCTTCGGCGCTTAGCGCGTACACCCCGCGATGGATGTTGGCATTCTCCCCGGCGTAAAAGCGCGCCAGCCGGTCGATCACCCGCTGCGGCTTCTGCGACGTCGCGGCGCTGTCCAGGTAGACGAGGTTCGGATGGATGGCAAAGATCGGGAACTGGTCCCGGACATCAAGACGTGAGCGCGTGAGGACGTGAGGCGGCTGGACGCTGGTCTCTGCGTCCGCCCCCTTAGCCAACGTCGTCTCGCCCACGGAGTTCTTCACGTCCTCGCGTCCTCAGGTCGATTCGCCGCGCCTTTACCCGCCCAGCCCAACTCCGACGCGTTCCTGAACCAGCCGGTCCAGCTCTGCGCGCACTGGCTCCAGCGCCACCTCCGCCACCACTTCGGCCGCGAATGCGTACGTCAGGAACCGCCGCGCCGCCGCGAGCGGGATGCACCGGCTCTGGAGGTAGAACAGCATCTTCTCGTTGAGGGCACCCACCGTCGCCCCATGCGTGCACTTCACGTCGTCCGCGAAGATCTCCAGCTGCGGCTTGGTGTCGATCTTGGCCGTCTCCGAGAGCAGCAGCGCGCGGTTGGTCTGCTTCGCGTCGGTCTTCTGCGCCTCCGGTGTCACGAAGATCTTTCCGTTGAACACCCCGTGCGACCGCCCGTCCAGGATCCCCTTGTAGACCTCCCAGCTCCGGCAGTTGGGATGGTCGTGGAAGATCGCCGTGTGGTTGTCGACCAGCTGCTCGCCCCGCCCGAAGTAGAGGCCGTACAGCAGGCTCTCCACGTTAGCGGCGTTCAGGTGGCTCCGCAGGTCGTGCCGCGCGATCGCCCCGCCCATGGCGAAGCTGAAGTTGCGATAGTGGCTGTCGCGCTCCTGGGCGATGTGGGTCAGCCCCACATGGAACGCCTGCTCGCCCTCGCGCTGGATCCGGGTGTGCTCCACCCAGGCGTTCTCCGCCACCACCACCTCGGTGACCACGTTGGTGAGGTAGCGCTCGCCGCCTGCCAGCGTGACGTAGCTCTCGATGATCGATGCCCGTGCCTCGCGGTCCACCACCACGAGGTTGCGCGGGTACACCGCGGACTCGCCCGCGCCCGGCGCGGTCACGAACAGCAGGTGGATCGGGTACGCCGGCTCGGCGCGCGACGGCACGTGCACGAACGCGCCATCGGCGATCTGGCCGGTGTTCCAGGCCACGAACGGCGTGGCATCGAGCGCGACGTGGCGGCCCAGGTGCTTCTCCAGGGCGGGATCCGAGCCCAGCGCCTGCGCCAGGCTCCCGGCCCGGATCCCCGCCCCGACCGCCACCGACGACAACTCCGCACTGTACCGGCCGTTCACGAACACGAGCCGCGGCCACTCGGCATGCCCGAACATGAAGGGCGTGAGGGACTCGAGGGAGACAGTCGCCTCAGGCGCCGCACCGAACGTCGCCGAGGCGATCGGGGAGATGGGCGTGAACCGCCACTCCTCGTCCCTCGACTTGGGGAGGCCCAGCTCGGCAAAGCGCTGCCCACCCTGCTGCCGCAGCGCCACGAGCCATGCCGGCAGGGTGGTGTCGATCCGGTCCGCCACTGCCGTCATGTCGTGGCCGCCGTGTCGGCCAGGTCCTCGATCCACTCGTAGCCGCGCGCCTCGAGCTCGAGCGCCAGCTCCTTGCCGCCCGACTTCACGATCCGCCCCCCCACCAGCACATGCACGAAGTCGGGCACGATGTAGTTGAGCAGCCGCTGGTAGTGCGTCACCACGATGGTGGCGCTGTCAGGGCGCTTGAGCCTGTTGACCCCGCCCGCCACGATGCGAAGCGCGTCGATGTCGAGGCCCGAATCGGTCTCGTCCAGGATGGCGAGCCTGGGCTCCAGCACCGCCATCTGCAGGATCTCGTTCCGCTTCTTCTCGCCACCCGAGAAGCCGGCGTTCACGAAGCGCTGCATGATCTCCGGACCCCATTCCACCACCTTGAGCTTCTCCTCCAGCACGTCCAGGAAGTCCATCGGGTCGGCTTCCTCGAGCCCCTTTGCCTTCCGGATCTCGTTGTACGCGGCGCGCAGGAAATAGGCATTGGTGACGCCCGGGATCTCCACCGGGTACTGGAAGGCCAGGAACACGCCCCTCCGGGCCCGCTCCTCCGGCTCAAGGTCGAGCAGATCCTCGCCTTCGTAGAGCACCTCGCCGCCGGTGACCGTGTACGCCGGGTGTCCCGCCAGCACCTGCGCCAGCGTACTCTTGCCCGACCCGTTGGGCCCCATGATCGCGTGCACCTCTCCGGTGTTCACTGTGAGGGACACGCCGCGAAGGATCTCCCGGTCGCCGGCCGACGCGGACAGGTTGCGAATCTCGAGCATGCTCATCCAACACTCCCCTCAAGTGAAACGCCGAGCAGCTTCTGGGCTTCCACAGCGAACTCCATCGGCAGCTCCTTGAAGACTTCCTTGCAGAAGCCGTTCACGATGAGCGAGATGGCGTTTTCGGTGTTGAGCCCGCGCTGCTTGCAGTAGAAGATCTGGTCCTCGCCGATCTTGGACGTGGACGCTTCGTGCTCCACGTCGCTCGTGGCGTTCTGGACGTCGATATACGGGAAGGTGTGCGCCCCGCACCGGTTGCCGATCAGCATCGAGTCGCACTGCGTGTAGTTCCGCGACCCCGCCGCCTTCGGCAGCATCTTGACCAGGCCCCGGTAGCTGTTGTTGCCCTGGCCCGCCGAGATGCCCTTCGACACCACCGTGCTCCGGGAATTCTTCCCGATGTGGATCATCTTGGTCCCGGTGTCGGCCTGCTGCTTCCCGTTCACCACCGCCACCGAGTAGAACTCGCCCACCGAGTCATCGCCCTGCAGGATCACGCTGGGATACTTCCAGGTAATGGCCGAGCCAGTCTCCACCTGGGTCCAGGAGATCTTGGACCGCTCCATCGCCCTGCCCCGCTTGGTGACGAAGTTGTAGATGCCGCCCACGCCCCGCTCGTCGCCCGCGTACCAGTTCTGCACCGTGGAGTACTTGATGGTGGCACCGGGCAGCGCCACCAGCTCCACCACCGCCGCGTGCAGCTGGTTCTCGTCCCGCTTGGGCGCCGTGCATCCCTCGAGGTAGCTCACGTACGCCCCCTCGTCGGCCACGATGAGGGTCCGCTCGAACTGGCCCGTCTCCGCGGTGTTGATGCGGAAGTACGTGGACAGTTCCATCGGGCAGCGCACCCCCTTCGGGATGTACACGAAGGAGCCGTCCGAGAAGACCGCCGAGTTGAGCGCGGCGAAGAAGTTGTCGCTGGCCGGCACGACCGAGCCCAGGTACTTCCGGATCAGCTCGGGATGCTCCCGCACCGCCTCGCTGAACGAGCAGAAGATGATCCCCTGCTCCATGAGCTTGGCCTTGTAGGTGGTACCGACCGACACCGAGTCGAAGATGGCGTCCACCGCCACGCCCGCGAGCAGCTTCTGCTCGCTAAGCGGGATGCCGAGCTTCTGGTAGGTCTCGATCAGCTTGGGGTCGGCCTCG
>JAGGAG010000201.1 GCA_017889745.1 Gemmatimonadota bacterium
CGAGTTCCCCCTTCCCGGGACGACGATGACTTCAACGGATCAGACAGGCGTAGCGCTTCCTCCAGCGGAGGTAACGCGGCGCATCTCCATGGGCACGGCGCTGCGCGAGATTGCCGCGGAGTTGTCAGGGTATCGCAACCTCCTCCGGCAGTTCGTGATCCGGGATCTTCGCGTCCGCTACAAGCAGGCGGCGCTCGGAGCGGCCTGGGCGCTGTTCATGCCCGCTCTGGTGGTACTCTCCGGCGTGCTGGTCCGGTTTGCCATGTCCCAGGTGACGGCTGCGACGTTCGATCGCACGACGGTCGCAGCGCTCGCCCTCAAGGGTCTCGGCTGGGGTTTCTTCGCGGGGGCCATCGGCGTGGCGACGCCTTGCCTCGCCACCAACGGGAACCTCGTGTCGAAGGTGTACTTCCCCCGTGAAGTGCTTCCCATCTCCGCCGTCCTGGCGCAGGGCGTGGATTCGCTCGTCGGCAGCCTCCTGCTCCTTGCGCTCGCGCCGTGGCTCGGGATACCCCTCTCGACGGGACTGCTCTGGGTGCCGCTGCTCGTCGCCCTGCTCTTCTGCTTCACCACGGCCGTGGCGCTGGTCCTGAGCTGCGCGAACGTCTTCTTCCGTGACGTGAAGTACATCGTACAGGTGCTGCTCACATTTGGCATCTTCTTCACGCCCGTGTTCTACGAGCCCGCGATGCTCGGCCCCACCGGCGGGCGAGTCCTCATGCTGAATCCGCTCGCTCCCCTGCTCGAAGGCATGCGGCTCGCGGTGCTCGAAGGCCAGAACCTGCTCATGCCGCTTGCCTCGGCCACCTCGCGAGGCGAGGTCGCGGCCTGGTCGCCGTGGTACCTTGCCTACAGCACGGCCTGGGCGCTCGGTGGCCTACTCGTGAGCGCGCTGGTGTTCCATCGCGTCGAGCCGGACCTGTCCGAGTTCGTATGACCAACCCCGGAGTGCGGTGCGAGCAGGTGTGGAAGCGGTTCCGCCGCGGCGAGCATCACGACAGCCTGCGCGATCTCCTCCCGGCACTGCTGCGCCGCCGGCCCGGCAGCCGCCGGCCGACCCGGGAGTTCTGGGCCCTGCGCGATGTGTCGTTCGAGGTGCGGCCCGGCGAAGCACTCGGGGTCATCGGACCCAACGGGGCGGGCAAGTCAACGCTCCTCAAGCTGCTGACGCGCATCCTGCGGCCCACCCACGGTGACGTTCATGTCCGCGGCAGGCAGGGTGTGCTCATCGAGGTGGCGGCGGGTTTCCACCAGGACCTGACCGGGCGGGAGAACCTCTTCCTGCAGGGCGCGATCATGGGGATGTCATCCGCGGAGACCGCCCGCAAGTTCGACCAGATCGTGGAGTTCGCCGGCGTCGCGGACTTCATCGACACCCCGGTCAAGCGCTACTCCAGCGGCATGAACGCGCGGCTCGGTTTCGCCATCGCGGCGCACCTCGATCCCGAGGTGCTTTTCGTCGACGAGGTCCTGGCGGTCGGGGACTTCGCCTTCCAGCAGAAGGCGTACGGACGGATGCGGGAGCTGGTGCGCTCCGGGATCCCGGTCGTCATGGTTTCGCACCAGCTCGATCGCATCGCCGAATTGTGCACCCACGCGATCCTGCTGGACCATGGTACGGTGGTCCGTCAGGGCACACCACAGGAGTGCATCGCCCACTACCTCGACCCCGATCGCGGCGGCTTCGTTCCGCGTGGAGATGCCCCGGCGACGATCGAGCGACTCCGCCTCGAGCAGGCCGGCGAGGTGTGCTCGGGAAGCCGGGTCCGCATCGGAGTGTGCGGAAGCATCGACGCGGGCGGGGTGCCCGAACACATTGATCCCGTGGTGGTGCTGGTCCGTAACGCCTCGACGGGAGCATTTGTGTCGGCGATCGGCACCTCGACCAGCGACGTGAAGTTGCCGGTCGGGCCGTTCTCGCTGGACGTCGAGTTGCAGATGAACGTGCCGCGCGGCATCTACGTCGTGCAGGCACTGGTATGGGACCGCCGGGCCGAGCGCCCGCTCGGTGCCGGGCCCTCGCTCATGCTCCAAGTGTCCGAGGGTATTCCCTTCGTGGGGCCGATCCAGCTCAATGGGCGAATGTCGGTGGGTTGAGCACCGGCGGGCCCTGCCGTCATAGGTGGTGTTGTGCTAGCACAACACTACCCAGTCAACGTGGTATCCAGGCGGTTCGAGCGGACTGGCGGCAGCCGGCCTAAGTGTATGCAAATCATGGTGTTGAACCAGTACTCCAGAGCATCTCACCAGTACCCAACAAGAGGAGTATCAGGCACACCTGTTGCGACCGGCTAGGCAAGCCGAGGAGCGTTCGGCTTCCCGCCGTGGTATGGCCGTCCCGATCGAGGAAGCAGGAAAGGACTTTGACCTCACGCTGGCTTGTTCGCTCGCGACTCCGCACGGATCCGCGAACGCACCTCATCTGTTTCCCTTCGGCAGGCGCGGGTCCGGCCCTCTTCGGGCGCTGTCTCGGCCTACCGCCCGCCGTCGGTTCCCGATCCCAAGCCGCCGATTCGTCAGCTGCCGGATGACGCCATGGTTGCCGAAATCGGCCGCCGATACGGCGGCATTCCGGCGGCGGTACTGGGCGAGCCGGAGTTGCTAGCCCTGCTCCTGCCCACGCTCCGGGCCGATATCACGGCGCTCGAGACGCATCGCTGGGTGCCCGGCGAATTGCTCGGCTGCCCACTCACCGTGTTTGGCGGCACCGACGACGCGACGGCCCCGACCCCGCACCTCGAGGAGTGGCGTGCGATGACGACGGGGCCGTTCCGGCGACAGGCGTTCCAGGGGGATCACTTCTACCTGACTGCACAGCGGCGCGCGCTGCTGGCAGAGGTGGAGGCCGCACTGGGGCCACGCGCGGGCATGGCCCGGGAGCACGTGGGATGATGACCGGGACGGAGCCGCTCGCGATTGTCGGCATCGGCTGCCGCTTTCCGGGTGGGATCACGGACCCGCAGAGTTTCTGGCGTGTCGTCGTCTCGGGTACGGACGCCATCTCCGAGATCCCGGGCGATCGCGCGGATCTGGCGGGCTGGTACGATCCGCGGCCCGCAACGCCGGGGCGGATCATGTCACGTCGCGGCGGCTTCCTCGACCGCATCGATCAGTTCGACGCCGCCTTCTTCGAGATCTCGCCTCGGGAGGCGGCAAAGCTCGATCCGCAGCAGCGCCTCCTTCTGGAAACCTCGTGGGAAGCCCTCGAGGACGCCGGCATCGACGCTCGCGCTCTTGAGGGTTCACGTACCGGCGTGTTCGTCGGGCAATGGGCGAGCGACTACGAGGCGGCGATGTTCGCTCACCCCGCCGAGCTGGATTTCTTCAGCACACAGGGCAGCGGGCGCTATTCCGCCTCGGGGCGGATCAGCTACGCACTGGGGCTGCGCGGCCCCGCGCTGACGGTCGACACCGCCTGTTCGTCCTCCCTCGTTGCGGTGCACCTCGCCTGCCGGAGCCTGCGGGAAGGGGAATGCAACCTCGCGTTTGTGGCCGGCGTGAACGTCATTACCCAGCCCAACATCACGATCGCCTACTCGCAGAGCCGAATGATGGCGCCGGACGGACGCTGCAAGTTCGGCGACGCCAGCGCCGATGGCTACGTGCGTGCCGAAGGGGCGGGCGTGGTGCTAATCAAGTCGCTCACGCGGGCGCTCGTGGACGGCGACCGGGTGTACGCGGTGATTCGCGGGAGCGCAGTCAACAACGATGGCCGCAGCAGCGGATTGCTGGGGCGCCCCGGTCGGCTGGGCCAGGAGGAGGCGGTGCGGGCCGCATACGCGGACGCCGGGGTTGTGCCGGCTCACGTCGGTTACGTCGAGGCGCATGGCACCGGCACGCGTGCCGGTGATCCGGTCGAACTCGCCGCCCTCGGTGCCGTGGTGGGCGAGGGGCGGTCGCCGGCCACGCCATGCCTGGTGGGCTCGGTGAAGACCAACTTTGGACACACGGAGGGTGCCGCGGGGATTGCCGGGCTCATCAAGGCGGCGCTCGTCCTTCGACATGGGGTCGTGCCGCCAAGCCTCCACTGCGAAACGCCGAACCCGGCTATTCCGTGGATCGAGTTGCCGTTCACGGTGCCGCGGCACGAGACGCCGCTTGCGGCGGTCGGCGGCGATGCACGCATTGTGGGCGTGAACTCGTTCGGGATTTCGGGCACGAATGCGCACGTGGTGCTGGAGGACTCTCCGTGGCACGCCGAGCCGCACGAGCGTACCGCCTCGCCACGCGCCTGTCTGCTGCCCCTGTCGGCTCGCACCCCGGCAGCGCTGGCGGAACTCGCCGGTGCCTACGCCGAGCTGCTCGACTCGTCGCGCCCACCGGCGCTGCAGGATGTCTGCGCGTCGGCGGCGCTGCATCGCACGCCGCTCGAGCACCGCGCCGTCTTTGTCGCCGAGTCGATACCGGAACTCGTGGACCGGCTCCGGCGATTTCACGAGGGCGATCCCACGGCTGCCCAGGCAATCGGCGTCGCGTCGGACATGCGCCAGCGCCGGCTCGCGTTCGTCTTTCCGGGCCAGGGGTCGCAGTGGGTGGGCATGGCTCGCGAGCTGCTCGTGCGTGAGGCTGCCTTCCGCGCGTCCATTGAGCGCTCCGAGGCGGCCCTGCGGCCGCTCGTGGACTGGTCACTGACCGAGCAGCTGCATGCGGACCGGCTCGATGACATCGCCGTGGTCCAGCCGGTACTCCTCGCGGTGGAGATCGCGCTGGCCGACCTGTGGCGGGCCTACGGTGTAGAGCCCGCCGCCGTGGTGGGCCACAGCATGGGCGAGGCAGCGGCCGCCTGCGTCGCCGGTGCACTCTCGCTCGAGGAGGCGATGGCGATCGCATGCCGTCGCAGCGCGCTCATGCGGCGCACGAGCGGGCAGGGCGCCATGGCGATGGTCGAACTCTCGCTGGAGGAGGCCACGGCACGCATCGGCGCGTTCGGCGGGCGCCTCTCCGTGGCGGTCAACAACGGCGCGCGCTCTACCATCATCGCCGGGGAGCCCGGCGCACTGCAGGAGCTGCTCGCGTCCCTGGACGGCGAAGGGGTGTTCTGCCGGCTGGTGAAGGTGGACGTGGCGTCGCACAGCCCGCAGATGGACCCGCTCGTGCCGGAGCTGGTCACCGCCCTGTCGGCGCTCCGGCCGACCTACGCGACGATCCCGATCTACTCCACCGTGACGGCCGAGCGCACGGAGGGCGAGGCGCTGGAGGCCGCCTACTGGGGGCGCAACCTCCGCGCGACCGTGCGTTTCCGCGAAGCGGCAGTGGCGATGCAGGCCGATGGGATCGAGGGATTCATCGAGATGAGCCCTCATCCCCTGCTGGTTCCAGCGCTGCAGCCCGCGATGGCCCTGGCGTCACTGCGGCGCGAGGAGCCGGAGCAGGCCAGCCTGATGGCATCGCTCGGCGCGCTCTTCGTGATCGGTCATCCCATCGAATGGCGACGCCTGTACGCGGATGGTCACGCGCGCGTGGACCTTCCGCACTATCCGTGGCAGCGGGAACGATTCTGGTGGGAACCCTCCATCGGTCTCGCGGGCGCTCCGGAGGCCCCAGGCCGCCGCGATCACCATCCGTTCCTGGCCCACGCCTTCCGCCAGGCGGATGGGCATGGCGCACACTGGGAAACCGTGCTGGTGCCGGCGCGGTTCGGTTGGCTTGCCGACCATCGGGTTGGCGGCTCCGCCGTCTTTCCCGCGACGGCGTTCTGCGAGGCGGCACTGGCGGCGGGCCGCGAAGCGCGCCCCGAGACCCGGTGGGAACTGCGCAACGTGCGATTCCACGCGCCGCTCGCGGTTGGTGAAGCTGCCACGCGAGTGCAGGTCGGCCTCACGTGGCGCGCCGGGGATCACGCGCTATTCACCATCCACGGCAGCGTGGCGAGTGACGGTCGAGAGGATGCGTGGGTCCTGCATGCGACCGGGGACCTGGCCGCTACGTCGCGACGTGCGGCACGGACCACTGCAAGCGGCGCTCGCGGGCGTGTCGCTCGAGTACGGCCCGGCGTTCCGGGCGCTGCAGGGCCTGCGTCTCGATGGGTACTCCGGCGTCGGCGAGATCCGGGTCGAGGCGGAGAGCCTGGATGCCCTGGCATCGAGCTACACGAGCTACCCCCCACTGCTCGATGCGGCGCTGCAGGCGCTGGTCGCGCTGGTGACGGCGCACGCGTGCCCGGAAGGGGAGACTATCCTGCCGGCGTCGATTGGCCGGCTTGAGGTGTATGAGGCGATCCCGGTCGACGAGCCGCTCACCGTGCATGTGTCGCTTCAGGAGATCGTGGAGCAGACCGCGCACGGCTCGTTCCGGCTGCTGGCCGCCGACGGCCGGCTTGTCGCCGAGGCTGCCGACGTCACGCTCGCGCGGGTGCGGCCCGCCGATTCCGGGCCGCTCGGCGAGCTGCTGTACGACGCGACCTGGCGCCCGACCGCGCTTGAAGCCGGTGCGGCGCCGCTGCGCGTGCTGCTACTCGCCGGTGAGGCGGGCACGGCGGCGCCGCTCCAGGCGGCCCTCCGCGCGCGGGGCATCGACACGTCGGTGTGCGTCGGCACGGAAGCAGAAGTGGCGGGTCGCAGCGTGCATGACTTCCTGGCCTGCGGGGCCGACGGTGACGCACGGAGCGCCATCGTGCACCTCCTCGCACTGGACGCTCCGCCGCCCGACGATGGGACTGCGTGGAGCGAGGCGTCGTGGCGGCTCGCGGGCGACAGCGTGCTCGCGCTGGTGCAGGCGATCGAGGCGACGAGCTCCGCATCGAGACCGCGCGTGTGGCTCGTGAGCCGGCAGGCCGTGGCGGTGTCGCCCGCGGACGGGGGCGTGGCGCTCGGGCAGTCCCTCCTGTGGGGCCTGGGCCGGGTGGTGGGACACGAATACCCGGCGCTCCGGGCGACGCTGGTGGACCTCGACGGCGCCGACGCCGGCGCGCTCGCGCCGCTCCTGTGCTCCTCCGAGGAACGGCAGGTGGCGCTTCGAGGCGGGCAGTGGCATGCGCTGCGGCTCGTGCCGCGGGCCCCCATTCCTCCAGTCGAGCGCGCGCCTGGTTCCGCCCCGTACACCGCCAGCACGCCGCATCCGGGCATGGTGGAACAGCTCCGCTGGCAACAGGCGGACGCCGGAGCGCCCGCGCCGGACGAGGTCGAGATCGACGTGGCCGCCACCGGCCTCAACTTCATGAATCTCCTGTCGGCATTAGGCATGCTGCCCGGATGGGAGCGTGGCGTGGGGCCGCTCGGCATCGAGTGCGCCGGCCGCGTGCGTCGCGTGGGTGCTGCCGTCAGCGCCGTGGCGCCGGGCGATGCCGTGGTCGCGGTGGCGCCAGATTGCCTCGCGTCGCGCGCCGTGGCGCACCAGGCGCTCGTGGCGCCGTTGCCCGCCGGCCTTTCGCTCGAGCAGGCGGCGGCGCTGCCGATCGTATACCTCACCGCGTGGTACGGGCTGCATCACCTCGCGCGGCTGGCCGCGGGCGAGCGCGTGCTGATTCATTCGGCGGCCGGCGGTGTGGGCCTGGCCGCGATGCAGGTGGCACGTCATCTCGGCGCCGAGGTCTTCGCGACGGCGGGCAGCGAGGAGAAGCGCGCGCTGGCCCGCTCGCTGGGTGCCGTGGCGGCGTTCGACTCGCGGTCCACATCGTTCGCGGACGATGTGCTGCGGGCCACCGGTGGGCAGGGTGTGGATGTGGTCCTCAACTCGCTCGCCGGGGATGCGATCGAGGCGGGGCTCCGTACGCTGGCGCCCTACGGCCGCTTCGTCGAGCTGGGTAAGCGCGACATCTACGGCACGACCGCGATCGGCCTGCAGCCGTTCCGCCGGAACCTCTCGTACTTCGCCGTTGATCTGGACCGAATGATGCGCGAGCGGCCCGCGGCCCTCGGGCGGCACCTGAGGGAGGTCATGCAGCGGGTCGAGGCAGGCGTCTTCACGCCGCTGCCCGTGCGCACCTTCGCGGCCGACGACCTCGTCGAGGCGTTTCGCGCGCTCATGCCGGGCACGCACGTGGGCAAGCACGTGGTGTCGCATGCGATGCGCCCGTCGTTGGTCGTGGTCCCCGTTGGACGGCGCTTCCCGGTCGCGGACAACGGGACCTACCTCATTACCGGCGGGCTCGGGGGGCTCGGCCTCGAGGTCGCCGAATGGCTCGCGCGCCGGGGCGCCGGGTGCCTGGTGCTGCTCGGTCGCGGGGCTCCATCCGCCGAGGGTGAGGCGGCGATCGCCGCGCTCGAGCGGCGGGGAACGCACGTGGTGGTGGTGCGGTGCGACGTGGCCGCGCGGGCGGAGCTCGAGGCGCTGCTGACGCAGGTCCGTGCCACGTGCCCGCCGCTGCGGGGCGTATTCCACGCGGCCGGCACCCTGCAGGACGCGCCGCTCGCCGCACAGACGCCGGCCACGCTGCGTGCCACGGGGCGAGCGAAGGTGCTCGGCGCCTGGCACCTCGATCAGCTCACCGCGGAGGACCCGCTCGACGCATTCGTGCTCTTCTCGTCGGTGGCCTCTCTGTTCGGCACACCCGGCCAGGGAAACTACGCTGCCGGGACGGGAGACCGCCCCGCCACCGGCCTCCTGGCCGAGCTGCCGGACGTGACGCACTCCACGCAGCACCAGGACGGTGCAGAGGCGCCGCTCCCGGAGCGGCTGCGCGCGACGCCTGCCGGCCAGCCTCGCCGCGCCCTGCTGGAAGGCGCGGTGAAGGACGAGGTGGGTGCGGTGCTGCGCCTCGCCGCGGCGCGCGTTCCGGTGGACCGGCCCCTGAAGGAGCTGGGACTGGACTCGCTGATGGCGCTGGAACTGCGGCATCGCCTCGAGCGGCGGACGGGGCTTCGCCTCGCGCCGTCGCTCGCGTGGAACTATCCGACGGTCCGCGGGCTCGGCGAGCACCTTGCGGGGCGGCTCGAGATCCCGCTCGATGCGGAACCTGCGACCGGCGTCGGCAATGACGACATCGAAGTGATGGCACTGCTGGCCGAACTCGAGCAACTGAGCGACGATGACGCGCAGCGGCTCCTGGCCGAGGGAGGGCGCGGGTGAGCGAGCTCCGCGAGCGGCTCGCCGGGCTCTCGCCTGAGCAGCGGGAGCTGTTGGCGCGACGGCTCGCCGAGCGGAGCGCCCCGAGCGCGTCGCCGGGTGCCGAGCCAATCGCTATCGTGGCCGCGGCATGCCGGCTGCCTGGCGGCGTACGGTCGCCGGACGAATTCTGGCAGTTGCTGCTCGATGGACGCGACGCCGTCACCGACGTGCCCGGCGACCGGTGGGACGGCGAGGCGCTCTTCGACACGGACCCGTCCGTGCCGGGGCGCACGAATTCGCGGTGGGGTGGATTTCTCGAGCGGGTCGACGAGTTCGACGCGGCCTTCTTCAGCCTGTCGCCCCGCGAAGCGGCGTCGATGGATCCCCAACAGCGTCTGCTGCTCGAGGCCGCGTGGGAAGCGCTGGAAGCCGGCGGTCAGCCCGTGGAGCGAGTCGCCGGTTCCGCCACTGGTGTGTTCGTGGGCGCGCACAGCCAGAGCGCGGATTACTGGCTCCTGCAGCTGGCGCAGGCGCACGGGCCGGAGAGTCACAGCAGCACCGGTTCGGCGCACAGCATCATGGCGAACCGGCTGTCGTACATGCTCGACCTGCGGGGCCCCTCCCTCGTCGTCGACACGGCGTGCTCCTCCTCGCTCGTCGCGGTTCACCTGGCCTGCCAGGGCCTGCGGACGCGGGAGTGCGACATGGCGCTGGCAGGGGGGGTCAACCTGATGCTGCTGCCGCCCGCGAGCCTCGCGTTCGGCAAGCTGGAGATCCTCTCGACCGATGGTCGCTGCCGCACCTTCGACGCGAGCGCGAACGGGATCGCACGGGGAGAGGGGTGCGTCCTGGTGCTGCTCAAGCGACTGGAAGATGCCGAGCGGGACCGCGATCCGATCATCGCTGTCATCCGGGGTTCGTCCGTCAATCAGGATGGTGCGTCCAACGGGCTGACCGCACCGAACGGACCTGCGCAGGAGGCGGTGATCCGCCGTGCCCTGCAGTCGGCCGGCATGGCGGCAGAGCGCATCGGCCTCGTGGAGACCCACGGCACCGGGACACCGCTCGGCGATCCAGTGGAGGTGGAGGCGCTGGCCAGGACGCTGGGGCCGCGACGATCCCCGGACCATCGCTGCTACCTCGGGGCGGTGAAGACGAACATCGGGCACCTCGAGGGGGCCGCGGGCGTCGCGGGCCTGCTCAAGGCGGCGCTCTGCCTGCAGCATCGATCTCACCGGCACGCCATTCGTGCTGCCGACGACGCTGTGCGAATGGGAGCGCGGCGCTGAGCCGCTCGCGGCGGGCGTAAGTTCGTTCGGCTTCGGCGGCACGAACGCCCACGTCGTGCTCGAGGAGTACCTGGTTCCCCCGCGGCTGGTGGCGGCGGAGTCCCGGGAGCGCGTGCTGGCCTTCTCGGCGCGCAGTCCGTCAGCATTGGCGATGCTCGCGACAGCCCACGAAGGGTGCTTGCGGGACCTGCCCGACGAACTGCTGGGCGACTACGTGCACACCGCGACGGCCCGCCGGTCACATGCGGGGTACCGCGTGGCGGTCACGGGTCGCTCGCCAGCGTCGCTTGCCGATGCGCTCCGCTCGCGCCTCCAGGCGGGCCTCGCTGACGCGATGGCTGCGGATCCCCGTGGCACGGGTGTGGTGTTCGTCTTCACCGGCCAGGGCAGTCAGTGGGCGGGGATGGGACGCGAACTCTTCGACCAGGCGCCGGTCTTCCGCGAGGCGGTCAGTGCGGTTGCCGCGATCTTCGACCGGCACGCCGGCTGGAGCCTGCTCGAGGTGCTCCGTGACCCCGCGCACGAGTCGCGGCTGGCGGCGACGGACGTGGCGCAGCCCGCCATCTTCGCGATGCAGGTGGGGCTGACGGCCCTCTGGCGCTCATGGGGCGTGCAGCCCGCGGCGATCATCGGGCACAGCGTCGGGGAAGTGGCGGCGGCGCATGCAGCCGGTGTGCTCACCCTGGAGGAAGCCGTCCTGGTCGTGCTGCATCGCGGCCGGCTGATGCAGCCGACGGCCGGCCGTGGCCGCATGGCGCAGGTCGAGCTGCCCCCGGCCGAACTCGCCGCCGACCTCGCGCCGTTCAGCGCCGCGATCGAGAGGGCGT
>JAGGAG010000202.1 GCA_017889745.1 Gemmatimonadota bacterium
TTAGTAGAGGTACCTCATGTACGAGTGGGTCGGCGTGCTGTCGAGGTAGAAGTAGTACTCCTTCACGTCCACACCGTGGTTCCCCACGCTGTTGGTGAGGCCGAACAGCCGCTCCTTGAGGATCGGGTCCTTCCCGTTCCAGAGGGCCAGACTGAAGCAGAGCCGCTGCTTGTCATCGGAAATGCCGGCGATGCCGTCCTCGCCCCAGCGGTAGGCGCGCGAGCGGGCCTGATCGTGGGTGAAGAAGTTCCAGGCGTCACCGTTTTGGCTATAGTCCTCGCGCACAGTGCCCCACTGGCGCTCGCTGAGATAGGGCCCCCACTTCTTCCAGTCGACCTTCTGCTCGCGGGCCTCATCGAGCCGGACGTGTTCGGCGGCTTTCATGGGTAGATCCTCTCGTGTCTGATGGCGCGCCTGCGTGCCCTGAGGCTCGCCTGGCGGCTGGTGTGTTCGGTGCCCGGACGGCCAGTAGCGGTCATCGGGCGGCCGGTCCCGATGGCCTCCAGTGAAGGGCGTGCAGGATCCACCGCATCGGGCTGCGGAACAGCAGATACGGCAGCACGGCGAGCACGAGGGTCACGATCAACGCCTGCCCCGGGTAGAACGCGCGGAACATGACGATCTGGTAGACGGTGTCTATCAAGAAGCCCACGATGAGGACTCTTCCGAGGTCCCGCCGCCAGGAGCGCCGAAGCCGCTGCCGCTCCTCCCCCCGCGCCGTCACCACTGCCAGAATGAACGACCGCCGTCCCTCCCGGACGTCCCGCAGGCCGGCACGGATGGCGACGCTGGCCGCCACGATCGGCATGATCGCCAGGCGGAAGTGCAAGGGCCCATGGACCCGCCCGAGCAGCTCCTCGAAGCTTCGCCTGAAAAACTCCTGGATCGCATCCATGACCCACTCCGCTCCGCATGACGGCGTGAGCAGTGCTGGCGCGGCAACCGCCTCTACGCGAGCATGGCGCGTGACATCATCCCGCCCGAAAGATCCCGAGCCTTGAACCCGTGCTGCAGCAGGACGCGTGTCGCCGTGTAGGCGCGCTGGCCGGAGCGGCAGATGACGAGGATGTCCCGGTCACGAGGCAGCTCGCCGAGGCGTGAACGGAGCTGTCCCATTGGGATGTTGACCGAGCCCGGCACGGACTCGACCGCCAGTTCCGCCGGCTCGCGCACGTCGAGCAGGAAGGTGCCGTTCGTGCCCGCCCAGTGGGCGAGCGGCATGTCGCCTCGCAGGACGTCCGCTGCCACCATGCCGGCAAAGTTGACGGGATCCTTCGCGCTGCCAAACTGGGGCGAATAGCAGAGCTCGGCTTCCTCCAGATCGTAGATCGTGGCACCCATCTGGAGGGCCATGGCCAAGGCACTGACGCGTTTGTCCACTGCCGGTCCGTCCAGGCCGAGCGCCTGCGCCCCAAGCAGGCGTCCATCGGACTTGCGGAAGATGACCTTCAGCTCCAGCGGCATCGCGCCGGGGTAGTAGCCCGCATGCGAGTTGGGGAAGAGGTAGATCTTCTCGTAGTCCGTGTCGCCGAGCTTCTCCAGCGTCCTCTCGTTGACACCGGTCCAGGCCGCCGCACCCCCGAAGAGCCCGACGATCGCGGTCCCCTGCACGCCGCGGAAGCGCGAATTCCGCCCCGCGATCACATCGGCCGCGACTCGGCCCTGCCGGTTCGCCGGCCCGGCCAGCGCCAGGAGGCTCCACTGGCCGGTCACGACATCCCTGACCTCGACGGCATCGCCAACCGCGAAGATGCTCGGGTCGCTCGTGCGCATGTGCTCGTCGACGCGGATCCCCCCGCGTTCGCCGATGGCGAGCCCGGCCGCCCTGGCCAGTGCCGTGTCCGGGCGCACGCCGAGCGCGAGGATAACGATGTCGGCCGGATAGGCCTTCCCGCCCTTCGTTTGCACCTCGAGGCCGCTGTCCCGCCGCGTGAAGGCTGCCACGCCGTCGTTGAGCGCCAGATGGACGCCGTGCCGCACCAGGTGGGCCCCGACGATGCAGGCGAGTTCCCGGTCGAGCGGGGCCAGCACCTGGTCGAGCATCTCCACGAGCGTCACGTCGAACCCAATGTGGACCAGGTTCTCCGCCATCTCGAGACCGATGAACCCGCCGCCCACCACCACCGCCCGCCGCATGGGCTTGACCGCCTGGATGCCGGAGTAGTTGAACATACCCGTAAGGAACGACGTGCCGCGCTCGACCCACTCGCGGATGGCCCGTGCATCCGGCACGGTCCTCACCTGAAAGATTCCGGGCAGGTCGATGCCCGGCAGCGGCGGCCGGATCGACGCCGCTCCGGGGGCCAGCACGAGCGCGTCGTAGGGCTCGGTGGTGACCTCGCCGGTCGCGACGTTCCGCAGGTCCACGGTCTTCGCCTTCGGCGCGATCGCGACCGCCTCACAGTTCGTGCGGACGTCGATCGCGAACTGCTCGCGGAACAGCGTTTCGTTCGCGACCAGCAGGCTCGCCTCCTTCGGTATCACTCCCCCTACGTGGTAAGGGAGCCCGCAGTTGGCGTACGACACGTAGGGGCCACGCTCCACCATGAGAATCTCGACATTCTCGTCCAGCCGCCGGAGGCGCGCCGCACAGGAGGCACCACCGGCCACCCCACCGACGATAATGACCTTCTTTCGTGCACTTCCGTCACGGTGCGACATGATAGACCCCGTCCTTCATCCGAGGGGGCCGGCACTGCGCAGGATGCTCACGAACATCAGGGCACCCAGCAGCACGAGCAGGCAGGCCACCACGAAGGGAAGGTCCCAAGGCGTATAGGGTTCATCGGGGCGCAATTCGCGCAGGTACCTTCGATGCTGCGCACTGGCGGCCACCAGGGCGATGGTTCCGATGCCGATGAGTACGAGCCCCAGGTTGCGCGGCGCCTGCGGCCGCAGCACCGGTACCGTACTCTGCTCCTGGAGCACCTGCATGAACTTGTAGATGGTGAACCCGAAGCCGATCATGGAGAGCGACGTCCGCACCCAGGCCATCAGGTTGCGCTCCGCGGCCATCCGGGTGCGGTCCACCGCCAGCATCCTGTTCGTCCGGGACCCCGTGTCGCTCATTGGCTCATCCTTCGGCCCCTGTCCAGAAAGCACTCCCCCGGCGTGCCACAGTGGCCCGCCGGGGGGAGGGAGACGACTACCCGACCCGCCGCGACGCCACCTGCAGCTCGGTCGTCGAGGGCAACTTGGCCGTGGTGGCCTTCTTCCATTGCTCCTCGAGCAGCTCACGCGCCGCCTGCTCCAGGAACTCCGGCGCAGCCCACTTGTGCACGTCGAAGTCCTGCTTGATGTACCCATGGCTCAGCATGAAGTCCCTGCCGATCTCGACGGAGACCAGGTTCTGCGGCGACAGGTTGGGCACCATGTCGATGTCCTTGATGCCCCGGTACGTATCCTCGACGTCCAGGTAGAACGTCTGCTTGTCGAGGATCGCGGCAGCGGCGTGCTTGTGCTCGTTGGTCCAGCGCCCGACCTTGATCATGCCCTTCATGAAGGTGACGACCAGCTCGGGGTGCTCCCGGGCCATCACGTCGGTGCAGGTGATGACGGCCGGAATGTTGGCCACCTGCAGAGTCCAGTCCGGGTACCGGGACAGGTCCTCAATCGCCTTGAACCTGCCGGTCGCCTCCTGGAGATGCTGGAAGGGCTTGCTCTGGGTGTAGATCGCATCGACGACGCCCTTCTCCAGCGCCGTCTCCA
>JAGGAG010000102.1 GCA_017889745.1 Gemmatimonadota bacterium
AGCGACATCAGCGGCGTCCAGGCTCCAGCCGTCGGCCGGAGTCCAGCGGCGACATTCGCGGCCGCGGTAGGACAGCACCTCGCGCGGATCGGTGGCGAGGAAGGTGTAGCGCGCCCAGCGCTCGCCGCCCTCGAGCGACTCGAGGAGGAATCCGTACGGGCCGCGATGGAGTTTCTGGAAGGCGGACACCGGCGTGTCGCCGTCGAGCACCACTTCGCGAACAACGGGCACGATGCCGCCCTGGGCGGCACGGCGGGCAAAATCCTCGAACCGGTCCACTAGTGGGGCCCCGCCACGACGTAACTGCCGTTGCCCTTGAGCATCGCGCTCAGGTTGTCCTCGTTGGGCCGGCGGGTCGCCAGGAGGAGGATCGACCCGTCGTCGCCGAGCCGGCCGATGGCCAGCTCGCGCTCGAAGGCGGCCTCGCTCCCGTACTTCTTCACCGCCGCGGTGGGCGCCTCGAAGTGCCGGGCGTACTTGAAGATGATGCGGGCTCCGGCCGTCTCGGCGCCGCAGTCGACATCGACCCCGTAGACGCCGGGACGGACGCGCACCGTCAGCTCGACCGGGGTGCCTGCCGGTGCCTTGAGTGCACTGTCCGGAAAGGTGAGGACGGCGAAGGTGGCCAGGTCGGGGGCGCCGTTGCGCAGCACGACCACCCGGGCATGGCCCGCGATCAGGGTCAGGGTGGTGTCGTTGGGCGGGGTACCGCCGGCCTCGAGCACCCAGACATCGGCTTGGGGCAGGGTGCGTTCCACGGTCTCCTCCGGCTGGGAGGAGGTATTCACGCTGCGCCGGCCCCCGCAGGCGGCGGCGAGCGCGAGCACGAGGAGGGCCGCCGCCCGGGGGGCACTGGAACGCGTCCTGCTACTATGCCCGCGGAATGGTGTCATGAGGCGGCTGTGAGGAGGGCGGGAAGGTACCGGCTGGCGCGCCCGGGCAGCAAGGCACGGGGGCAGCCGGGAGGCCCCTGTGTGCCGCTATGGCCTTGCGGGAGGTATAGTTAGCTTCAGTCAGGGTTGCAGGCTCCATCGTCCAGTCGGGAGTTCATGACGTTCAACGACGAGTGGCTGGTTGCCACGGTTCAGGTCCTTTTGCCTGAGGGTGCGATCGAGACCGTCCGGCGGGAAGCCGGTACGGCAACGGTCTCGCTGTGGGAGCAACTGGTCCAGCGTCGGCTGGCGACGGACGACCAGATCCTGACGGCCATCGCCAAGCGCTTCCGGCTGCCGGTGGCGGAGATCGGGCCGTACGACTCCCGGGCGCGCGAGAACCTGCCCGAGAACCTGGTGCGGCGCTTCAACGTGCTGCCGCTCCGGATGACCGACTCCTTCCTCGAAGTCGCCACCGCCAATCCGTTCGACATCGACGCCGAGAAGATGCTCGCCTTCGCGACGGGACGCGAAGTGCGCATGCTGCTGGCGTCGCCCATGAAGATCCACGAGCGCGTGGAGCAGCTCTACGGCGGCGCCGAGGAAGCGGTGCACAAGATCCTCGGCGGCCTCGAGGATGCCGACGTGCAGCAGCTCGAGGACGAGCCGTCCGACGTCGCCGCCTCGGCGGAAGAGGCGAGCACCGCGCCGATCGTGCGGCTGGTGGACATGATGCTGGCCGACGGCATCTCGAGCCGGGCGAGCGACGTGCACGTGGAGCCGGTGGAAGGCGGCGTCGTGGTGCGCTACCGCATCGACGGCGTGCTGCGCCAGGTGATGAAGATCCCGCGCAGCGCCGGCGTGCCGCTCATCTCCCGCATCAAGATCATGTCCGGGCTCGACATCGCCGACCGGCGCCGGCCGCAGGACGGGCGCGCGCGCGTGTCGGTGAACGGCTCGCCGGTCGACCTCCGTATCTCGACGCTGCCCGCGACCCATGGCGAGAAGGTCGTCATCCGCGTGCTCAACCAGCGGGCGACGGTGCTCTCGCTCGACTCGCTCGGCATGTCCGAGGACGAGCGGGAGCAGATCGGGAAGCTGTTGTCGAACAAGGAGGGCATCATCCTCGTTACCGGCCCCACGGGCTCGGGAAAGACGACGACGCTCTACTCGGCGCTGCGCATGGTGCAGAGCGAGGGCGTCAACATCGTCACGGTGGAGGACCCGGTCGAGTTCCGGCTGGGCGAGAACATCGTGCAGGTGCAGGTGAACGAGAAGGCGGGCCTGACGTTCGCCACGGCGCTGCGCTCGATCCTGCGGCAGGACCCCGACGTGGTGCTGGTCGGCGAAATTCGAGACCACGAGACGGCGCAGATCGCGGTGCAGGCGTCGCTCACGGGCCACCTGGTGCTCTCCACGCTCCACACCAACGACGCGCCGCACGCGGTGACGCGCCTCGTGGACATGGGCATGGAGACGTACAAGATCGCGACCGCGCTCCGCGGCGTGATCGCGCAGCGGCTCATGCGGAGGCTCTGCCCGATCTGCCGGCAGGAGAGCCGCGACGGGGTGCCGACGCGCATCAAGCGGTACATCCCCGAGGGCGCGACGCTGTACCGCTCGGTGGGGTGTCCCGAGTGCGCCATGACCGGCTATCGCGGGCGCTTCAGCATCGTCGAGGTACTGACGATGAACCCCGAACTCGAGCGGCGCATCGGCGCCGGCGCCACGGCCGACAAGATCGCCGAGGCGGCGCGCCACACGGGGATGAAGTCGCTGTGGGAAAGCGGCCTGGTGCACGTGCTCAACGGCGAGACCACCCTTGAGGAACTGCTGCGCGTCACCGACGTGCCGCACGACGACCGGGCCGGGGGCTTCGGGCGGGTGCCGACGCCGGCACCGTTCCGGGTGTCGGGGCAGCAGCCCGCGATCCCGTCCGCCGAGCCGTCGAGCAACGGAACGGCGCCGCTGGCGCCACTCGCGCCGGTGAAGGGTGTCGACCTCTCGTTCGAGCTGCTGGAAGAGGTGATCACCCCCGTGCTCGACGATCCCACGGGGCGTCCGGGCAAGGGCCGCTGCGTGCTGCTGGTGGAAGACGAGGACCAGCTCCGTCGGGTGATGAAGGACCTCCTGGAGCGCGAGGGGTACAAAGTGGCCGAGGCGCGTGACGGGGCGCAGGCGCTGGACGAAGTGGACCGGAGCGCGCCCGACCTGATCATGCTCGACCTGAACCTGCCGGGCACCCTCGACGGGTACGGCGTGCTGCAGCGGCTCCGGTCGAGGTCATCCACCAGCGACATTCCCGTGATCGTGCTGACGGCCAAGGGCGATGAGGACAACGAGGTGCGGGTATTCCAGCTGGGTGCCGACGACTTCCTGACCAAGCCCTTCCGCGCGCGCGCCCTGTCGGCGCGGCTCGAGGCAGTGCTGGGCCGCCGCCGCGTCTGAGCGCGGCAGCAACCTTCCAGTTCCCTCCATGGCTTTCGAAGCGCCCCGTCCGGGCGTCGGGCCTCACGCACTCGACCTGATCAAGCCGTCGGTCCGGGCGCAGCCGGGGTACACGCTCGCTGCGCTGGATGCCGGGCGCAAGCTCAACCAGAACGAGAGTCCGTACGACCTTCCCGACGCGCTCAAGCGGGAGATCGTCGAGCGCGTGGCCCGCGCGCCGTGGCCTCGCTACCCCGAGTTCGTGCCGGCGCGGCTGCTGGAGCGCCTGGCCGAATGGTTCCGGTGGCCGGCCGACGGGATCCTCGCGGGGAACGGGTCCAACGAACTGATCCAGGCGACGCTCGCGGTGACGGTGGAACCGGGCGACGCAGTGGTGGCGCCGGCGCCGACCTTCTCGCTCTACCGGGTACTGACGGCGGTGTCCGGGGGACGGTACCTGGCGGTGCCGCTCGATGACGCATTCCAGTACGACATGGACCGGCTCATCGGGGTGGCGGTGCGGGAGCGGGCCAAGGTGGTGGTGCTCAACTCGCCCAACAACCCGACCGGTACGGTGCTGCCCGCGGGCGCGGTGGAGCGGGTGCTGGCGGAGACCGGCGCGCTGGTGCTCTGCGACGAGGCCTACGTGGACTTCGGCGGCCCGGACGCGATGGACGTGCTCGCGGCGTCGGACCGGGTGGTGGTGCTGCGGACGTTCTCCAAGGCCCTGGGGATGGCGGGGCTTCGCTTCGGTGTGGGGCTGGCGCACCCCGGCGTGGCGCGCGAGATCGCGAAAGCCAAGCTGCCGTACAACGTCAACCTGTTCACCCTGACGGCGGCGGAAGTGGCGCTGGAGCACATGGACGTGCGGCAGGACCTGGTGTCGCGCATCATCGCCACCCGCGACCGGGCCTTCCCCCGGCTCAGCGCGCTGAAGGGCCTGACGGTGTATCCGAGCGCGGCGAACTTCTTCCTGGTGCGCTTCCACTCGGCGGCGCCCGGCGAAGTGTACCGTCGCTTGCTGCAGGACCACGATATCCTGGTGCGCGACGTGTCGGCGGTGCCGGGACTGGAACAGTGCCTGCGGATCTCGGTGGGGACGGATGGCGACATGGTGGCGGTGGAGCGGGCGCTTGCCGAGATTCTGGGTGAGGGGTGAGGTGCGTCAACGGTGAACGGTGAACGGTGAACGGTGAACGGGATGTCGCGAGTCGCAGAAGTAATCCGGAAGACAAAGGAAACCGAGATCCGCGTGCGCATCGACCTCGACGGGTCGGGCGTGGCGGCGGTGAGCACGGGCATCGGCTTCTTCGACCACATGCTCGACGCCTTCGCCCGGCACGGCCTCTTCGACCTCACGGTCGAGGCCAGGGGCGACCTCCACGTGGATGGGCATCACACGGTGGAGGACACCGGCATCGCGCTGGGGCAGGCGATCGCGAAGGCCCTGGGCGACCGCGCCGGCATCCGCCGCTACGCCGATGCGCTGGTACCGCTGGATGAGGCGCTGGTGCGCGCGGTGGTGGACGTGTCCGGCCGCCCGTACCTGTCGTACCAGGTCGAGATCGCCAAGTGGCAGCTGCTGGGCGACTACGACGTGTTCCTCACGCCCGAGTTCTTCCGCGCGCTGGTGATGAACGCCGAACTGACGGCGCACGTGGACCTGATCCGGGGCGACAACCCGCACCACATCGTCGAGGCGGCGGTGAAGGCCTTCGCCCGCGCGCTGGACGGTGCCACCACGATCGATCCCCGCGTGCGAGGGGTGCCGTCGACCAAGGGCGTGCTGTGATCGTCGTGGTGGACTACGGGGTGAACAACCTGGCCAGCGTCGTGCGCGCGCTCGGGGCCACGGGGCACGAGGTAACGCTGTCGCCCGACCCCGAGGTCGTGGGTCGCGCGTCGCGCGTCGTGATGCCGGGCGTCGGGCATTTCAAGCAGGCGGCGGAGAACCTCGGGCGGAGCGGGCTGGGGGACGCGGTGCGCGAGGTGAGTGCGAGCGGGCGGCCGGTGCTGGGCATCTGCCTCGGACTGCAGCTGTTCTTTGCGCGGAGCGAAGAGGCGCCCGACGTTCCCGGGCTCGGGCTGCTGGCGGGCGAGGTGGTGAAGTTCCGGACCGACCTGCACGTGCCGCACGTGGGGTGGGCGCGGGTCGATCCTACCCCCGCGGGCAAGCGCCACGCAGCCGCGGCCGCGCTGTTCGAGGGCGAGCCGCCGTTCTTCTATCACGTGCATAGCTACCATCCGGATGCGGTCCCCGAGGCCGACGTGCTGGGCACGGCCGACTACGGCGAGGTGTTCCCGACGCTGGTGGGCCATGGCAACGTGCTCGGGGCGCAGTTCCATCCGGAGAAGTCGCAGAAGGCGGGCCTGGCGCTGCTCGACGCCTTCGCGCGGTGGAACCCGTGAACGGGGCCGCGATTACCCTGGTGGACGTGCTGGTGCTGCGCGGCGCCGGCGCCGGGCTCGAGTGCCTGCTGCTGCGCCGCGCGGCCGGCGGACGCTGCCCGGGGTCGTGGGAGATGGTGCACGGGCACGTGGAGCCCGGCGAGCGGGCGGCGGATGCCGCGCTCCGCGAGCTGAAGGAGGAGACGGGCCTCGACCCGCTCCGCCTGTACAACCTGAGCCGGGTCGAGAGTTTCTACCTGCACCGCCACGACACGGTGACGCTGGTGGGGATGTTCGCGGCGTTCGTGGACGCGGCCGCCGGCGCGCGCCTGAGCCCGGAGCACGACGACTTCGCGTGGCTGCCGGTGGAGCAGGCGAAGCGCCGGTTCGCCTGGCCCCGCGAAGTGCGCTGCCTGGAGGACGCGATGCACCTCGTCGGCGCGGGCGGCGCCGGCGCGCTCGAGGACGTGCTGCGGGTATGCTAGCGCGGCGGATCATCCCGTGCCTCGATGTCGCGAACGGCCGGGTGGTGAAGGGGATCCACTTCGAGTCGCTGCGTGATGCCGGCGACCCGGTGGAACAGGGCGCGCACTATGACGCCGAGGGGGCCGACGAACTGGTGTTCCTCGACATCGCGGCGAGCTACGAGTCGCGCTCGACTACGCTCGACATGGTGAGCCGCGTAGCCGACCGCCTGTTCATCCCGTTCACGGTTGGGGGCGGGATCCGCACCGTGGAGGATGCGGGGCGCGTGCTCCGCGCCGGCGCCGACAAGGTGGCAATCAACACCGCGGCGGTGCGCGACCCCGGCCTGGTGCGTCGCCTGGCCGACAGCTTCGGGAGCCAGTGCGTGGTGGTGGCGGTGGACAGCCGGCGGGTGGAGGGGCGCGACGTGGTGATGGTCACCGGCGGACGGGAGCCCACCGACCGCGACGCGGTGGAGTGGGCGGCGGACCTCGAGGAGCGCGGCGCCGGCGAGGTTCTCCTCACGTCGATGGACCGGGACGGCACCCTCTCCGGCTACGACCTGGCGCTCACGTCGGCGGTGGCATCCGCGGTGCGCATCCCGGTGATCGCCTCGGGTGGCGCGGGCAAGCTCGAGGACCTGGCCGATGCGCTGGCCGCGGGCGCGCATGGCGTACTGGCGGCGTCGATCTTCCACTTCCGGGGCTCTTCACTGCCGGAAGCGCGGGCCTATCTCAAGTCACGTGGCTATCCGGTGCGTCCATGATCGCTTCCGCATTGTCCGTCGTCTCCCTCCTCTCGGCGCTGGTGACCGCCGCACCGTGCACGCGCGTTGCGCGGGCCGGCACCGAGCTGCGGGGTGACACGAAGATCTGCCCGGGCCGCTACCGGATCGCCGACCCGGGGCAGAAGGGCGTGCTCGTGGTGGCAGCTTCCGGGCTGCACCTCGACCTGGACGGGGTGATCATCGAGAGCGGCGACTCGGTGCCGGGCCGGTACACCGGCTATGGGGTGGTGCTGCGCAATGTCGACAGCGTGGCGATCACCGGGGGCACGATCCGCGGCTTCCGCATCGGGGTGATGCTGGAGGGCGGCTCCGGCCACACGGTGAGCGGGATGACGCTCTCGGGCTCGCGGATGCAGGCATTGCGCTCCACGCCCGACCGGTTCGACGAGGCGGACTGGCTCGACATCTTCCATCCCGACACATTCGAGACCTACGGCGCCGGGCTCTACCTCAAGAACGCCGAAGGGATCACCGTGCAGGGTGTGACCGCGCGGGACGCGCAGAACGGCATCATGCTCTCGAGCGTGCGGCGCAGCCAATTGCTCGACAACGACGTCTCCGACAATTCCGGCTGGGGCATCAGCCTGTGGCGTTCGTCCAAGAATGCGCTGCTGCGGAACCGCGCCGCGCACAACGTACGTTGCGAGAGCGACAGCTACAGCCGCGGCTGCGACTCGGCGGCGCTACTCCTCCGGCAGCGGAGCGACTCGAACGTCATCGCCGACAACGACCTGCGCTGGTCGGGCGACGGCTTCTTCCTGAGCGGGCACCAGCCTGGGCTCGAGCCATCGGTGGGCAACCTGGTCATCCGGAATGACGCGAGCCACGCGTACCACAACGCGTTCGAGGCGACGTGGAGCTGGGGTACCATGTTCATCGACAACCGCGCCGACAGCTCGGCGTACGGCTTCTGGCTCGGCTATTCCACCGGCGCCACGGTGCGCGGCAATACGGTGGTGGGCAGCCGGGAGGTGGCGGTCGCGATCGAGCACGGCAGCGACAACGAGATCGCGCGGAACGTGCTGATCGGCGGCAAGGACGGGATCAAGCTCTTCACCTCGGCACAGAGCGGACCGCCGAGCCGCGGCTACCGGGTGGACGACAACATGCTGGCCAAGTTCGGGCGCGGGCTGGTGGTGCAGGGCACGACGCAACTGCGTGTCCGCGGGAACGTGTTCGACGGCGACAACGAGTCTCTGGTGGCCGACGCGATGGCGAAGGACGCGGTGGTGCAGGGGAACATCTTCCTCCGGCCCGGGCGGTTCTACGTGATCGCGCCGGAGCTCAACGCCGGCAGCAACTTCTGGGGAAGTGCTTCAGAAGAAGCGACAGGAGAAATGGTTTCAGGCAATGTCGTGCTGGCACCGTGGCAGGCGGCGGCGGCGGCGGGCTATTAGGCGGCGGCCCGGGTGCGTTGGCGTACCTTCGTCACCCCGCCTTGCCCGCCTCAGTCATATCTCCCCTTGTAACTCAGGAACTTCCACTGCCCCCCCCGCTCCACGATCAGCCCGAACAACCGCTCCCGGATCGTGTCGCCCGCCGCGCGCACCTGCTTCAGCTCGCACGGGCCCCAGAGGTGGTTCTCACCCTCGGTGGTCGGTTTCGGGTCGCAGGCGTAGCCGATCACATGCATCGGCTTGCCGGCGCGCTCCTCGAGCAGCCGCCGCAGGCCCTTGCTCGTCTGGCCATCCACCATGAACCAGAGCAGTGACGGACTCAGGTCGTAGGGCGGCAGTCCCTGGGATGCGGTCGGGTAGTAGACCCAGGCGAACTCGTCCCGGCTTATCAGCATCTGCGTGAGGGCCGCCGTGTCGGCGGTCTCGATCGCCTTCACCCAGGCCTTCACCAGCGCGTCGCGACTCGATGCACCCCCCGTGAACCCGCTCACCGGCTGCGTGCCCTGACGAAAGCGCTCGATGGCGACGTCACGCGGCACGACACTGTCGACGTGCTGCGGGTTCCCGGGTGTGCTCGCATCCGCGGCGGGAAAGGATGCGGTTGCGCGGTCGCGACCGCAGGCAGCGAGCAGAACCGCCAGGCACATCAGGGTGGTGCGGGTCATGCAGACTCCTCGTGACAAACGGATTGTGGGCGTGAAAACGCCCGACCGGCGATGGGCTGCCGATCGGGCGAATTCCAGCTCAGTTCAGTTGGCCTCGTAGACGGTCCAGCCCGAGTACCAGGGTGTGGCTGCCGCCGGATCAACGGCGCCGATGTACGACGTGTTGACCCAGGTGCCACCGAAGTAGTTGGTGGTACGGTTGGTCACCAGCGCCGGCGGCGCGGTCATGCCGCCGGTGGTCGCGGGCGACCCTGCCTTCGGCTTGAAGTTGAGTGCCGGCGGCGTCAGCGTGTAACCCAGGAGCGTGTCCACCTGCACATCGGTGGCGTACTGCAGCATCGTGGCCAGGCGTCCGGCGTTCCAGTTCGGCGCCGCCGCGAAGTTGTTGTCGAGGTTGGCCGCGTTCTGGGCCAAGAGCGTGTTGGAGATCCAGAGCGAGTCCTTGCCGCCCGACCCGATCCAGAGCGAGTCAGTCCAGGCATCGCGGATGTTGATGGCGGTGCCGGTGAAGCGCGAGAGGACACCGTTGTAGACGGTGCCACCGGTGCCGCGGCGCCACACGCCGCCGTTGCCATCAGCGGGGAAGCCAGCGACCAGCGTGCCCGCGCCGATCATGGTGAAGTTGGCCCACACCGGCATCGAGTACGGGGTGCTGGCACCGGTGGCCGTCAGCGTGCAGCCGCTCACCAGCGGATCGCAACCGTCGCCCTCGAACCCGCGGGGATCGGCGGAGAGGACGCCCGAGCCCGGATGCGGCGCGAGGCGGGTGCTCTGGAAGGCGATCAGGAACTGGTTGCGGCCAACGTAGCCCTCGGTCCAGTCGAAGTGGTCATCGCCCGACTCGTAGGAGACGAGGTACCGGCCGTCCAC
>JAGGAG010000017.1 GCA_017889745.1 Gemmatimonadota bacterium
TAGCCATTGCCAGTATTGTCCTGTTCTTCCTCGCGATTCTGGTGCTTCGGACGCGGGCAGCCTGGCTTGCGGCGCCGCCGCGCGATGACAGGAAGGCGGCCCGTGAATAAGCCGCCGCCTGATCCGCGTGAGATGATAATGGAGGACCGGTGGTGGCGGCATGGTGTGGAACTGGTCAGTCACGTCAACTTCAGCCAGCTGGCGCGGGTGCGGAATCACCGTGACAACCTCGGCACCGGCGCGGCGCCGACGCGCCTTCCGTACGCTACGCCGGCGTCGCCAAGGCGCCACCCCGCACGGTCTCAGCAAGCGCCCTGATCAGCACGTCAAACTCCACGGGCTTCACAAGGTGCGCATCGAACCCCGCAGCGGTGGACTCCCGTCGCGCCTCATCCTGTCCCCACCCGGACAGCGCGATCAGCACGATGCTCCTGCCCCAGGGTTCCTCCCGAATGCGGCGACCCACATCGAACCCATTGAGGATGGGCAGGCCGATGTCGAGGAGAATGACATCGGGGTGAAATGCCGCCGCCGCCTCTATCGCCGCCGGGCCGTCATAGGCCGTCGCGGTCGTGTGTCCGGCCAACTGCAGCAGAATTGATAGCGAATCGGCGGAATCCCGATTGTCATCGACCACGAGTACCCGGCGGGAGGGCCCCGCCGGCAACTGCCTCGCGGCCCCGACAGGGCGCGCCGGCGGGACGGACAAGGGCAGCCGCACGATAAACACACTTCCCTGCCCCACGCCGGCGCTCTCGGCGTGCACCGTGCCACCGTGCTGCTCCACAAGCTGCCGGACCAGGGTCAGGCCGATGCCGAGGCCGCTGCCGGAGCGCTCGAGCGACACATCGACCTGCATGAAGAGCTCGAAAATGTCGGGCAGCTGTTCGGCCGCCAGGCCGATGCCATTGTCCTGCACGCGGATCACCGCCTCGTTGCCCTCTCGTTCGAGCGTCAGCCCAATGCCCCCGCCGCGTTCGGTGAACTTGCAGGCGTTGTGAATGAGGTTGCCCACCACCTGCCCCAGCCGGATCGGATCGGCATCCAGGTACAGCGCGCCCGGGGGCCGCTTCAGAACCAATGCCTGGTCCAGCTGCTCGCAGAACGGACGCGCGGTCTCGACAGCCTGCTCGACGAGCGAGCCCAGGTCCATCCATTCCCTGCGCAGCTCGATCACGCCTCGCGTGATGCGGCTCACGTCGAGGAGGTCGTCGACCAGCCGCACCACCTGGCCGACCTGGCGCTCGATCATCTCGATCGCCGTCAGGACCGCGGGCTCGTGTGCGCCGGTCATCTTCACGACCTGCAGGGCGTTCCGGATCGGCGCGAGCGGATTCCGCAACTCGTGCGCGAGCATGGCGAGGAATTCGTCCTTGCGCCGATCGGCCGCCGCCAGCTGCTCCGCGCGCCGCCGGGCCTCTGCGTCCGCCTGCCTTCGCGCCGTCACGTCGCCCACGATGCCCAGCATACTGACCGGCTTCCCGGCCCGGTCACGGTAGATGCACCCATGCACCTCGATCCAGTGCTCGCTGCCATCCGGCCAGATGACCCGGCACTCGAAGGTCCAGTCCTTGAGCTCGGCCACCGCCTCCCGGAACCGGGCTTCGACTTCCGCACGGTCCAGCGGATGCACGTGGCGCAGGAAGGTGTCGAAAGTCCACTCCGCCACCGCCTCCTCATAGCCAAAGGTCTGGTCATGCCGCAACGAGCGCCGGGCGGTCTCGGTCGCCAGGTCAAGGTCCCAGGCACCGAGTTGTGCCGATTCGAGCGTGAACCGCAAACCCTCTTCGCTGGCGCGCAGCGCCTCGTTCAGTTGCTTGCGCTCGGTGGAGTCTTCGATGGCGAGGAGAATGGCTGGCTCGCCACCCTGGACTTGCCGCAGTCGCCGGGCGTTCACCACCATGGTTCTCCGGCCCAGGTGCTCGAAGTCCCGCTCCAGCTCGAAATCGCTGACCTCGCTGTGCAGCGGCAGGAGTTCCTGCAGAAGCCGCCGCAACTCCGGAACGTCCCATTGACCGTTCCCGAGGTCGAAGAAGCGGCGCCCGATCGTCTCCCCGGGCGCGACCTGGAACGCGTGATAGAACGCCGCGCTCGCCGTGCGCACGCACAGGTCAGCGTCGAGGACCACCAGCGGTTCCCGCACGGTCGCCACAATGCTCGCCGTGTATTCGTGCGCCCGCTTCATGGTGTCGATATCCACGAACATGACCACCACGCCGTCGATTCGATCGTCCAGGGTGCGATAGGGGCGGAGCCTGAGTGCGTACCAGTACCCGTCCCGGTCCTGCACCTCGTGCTCCTGCAGGCTCGCCGTCTCGAGCACCTCGCGCAGCAGCGGTTCCAGAGACGGGGCACGCTCGAACACGAGGCTGATATCGGCCAGCGGCCGCCCGATGTCGGCGGGAGCCAGCCTGAGCAGCTTTCCGGCTGACGCCGTGAAGCGGCGGATCCTGAAGTCCGGACCCACGATGACGATCGGCATCTGCACGCTGTCCAGCAGGTTGGTCAGGTCGCTATTGACGCGATTCAGCTCGAGATTGCGATGGTTGAGCTCCTCGTTGACCGTGACCAGTTCCTCGTTGCTCGACTCAATTTCCTCCTTGGAAGTCTCCAGCTCCTCGTTGACGCTCTGCAGCTCCTCATTGGCCGACTGGATCTCCTCATTCGCCGACTGCAGCTCCTCGCTGGACACCTCGTGCTGCTCGATCATGGTCTGGAGGTACTCGCGCGTCGCGGACAGTTCCTGTCCCAGGCGCACCACCTCGGGATATGCCGATTCGCCGGTCACGGCGACGCCCGAAGGCGCACTTGCGGGTGGCGGTTCCGTGCCCGGCGCCGCCGCTCCGTCTTCCTCGAACAGAATGAGAAAGCCGCCCTGCTTCGAACCGTTTCCCCGGATGGGGATGACCTCGACCGCCGCCTGGCGAAGGTCCGCGCCGGACGCGATCCGCAAGCCCTCCTGCCGCACCGGGACACCGTCCCGTCCCGCGCGCATCACGGCATCGCGCACGCCGAGCGCCAATCCCTCACGGACCATCTTCAGCAGACTCAGGCTCGCCTTGCCGGGGGCCGGTGCCAGGAAGGCGCTGGTATCCCCGCGATACTGCAGGATGTCCAGGTTGCTCGAGACCAGCACGCCGGGTGGCGCGAACTTCGCCGCCACGATGCGGTCCGCTTCCCGGGGCAGGTCGGCCGCGGCGGCGGTCAGCTGCGTGACCGGGGGGGCGAGGAAAGGCGGGGCCGGGGACAAGTCCTGGAGAGGGTAGAGGCCGGCCGCAGAGGAACCCGCCTGCCTCTGGTACACCCGGTGCCTTGCATCGTGCACATCGAAGAGGTCCCGGTGCGTACCGATGGTTTCGGAAGCTCCCAGCCAGAGGAATCCGCCAGGCTGGAGCGCGTAGTGAAGGATCGGCAGGATCTTCTGCTGCAGCGCCGGTTCCAGGTAGATCAGCAGGTTCCGGCAGGTGACGAGATCGATACGCGAGAAGGGCGGGTCGGAGGCGACATTGTGCCGTGAGAAGACACAGGTATCGCGTATGCCCTTGCTGATGCGATAGCCATCATCCAGCTCAACAAAGAAGCGCTGGAGCCGGTCCGGCGCCATTTCCTCGGCGATGTCCCTGGGATAGACGCCCGTCCTGGCGGTGTCGATGCTGGCACCGCTCAAGTCGGTCGCAAAGACCTGCAGCGGCACCCGAATGTCCTTCTCTTCGGCATACTCGGCGTAGGCGATCGCGACAGAATAGGCCTCCTGTCCCGTGGAGCACCCCAGCGTCCAGACCCGCAGCGGGTCGTGAGCGGTGCGATCCCGCGTCAGTGCCGGGAAGACCCTCGCCTTGAGAAACTCGAACGCCTCAGGGTCGCGGAAGAAGCTGGTGACACCAATCAGGATGTCATGGCACAGGGCGTTTGCCTCTCCAGGCGTCTGCTGCAGGAAGCGCGCGTACTCACCCAGGCCTGGCACCCGCTGCAGGAGCATTCGCCGGCTGATACGGCGGTAGAGCGTGCTGAACTTGTACTCGGTGAAATCGACGCCGGTGGCGTCGCGGAGGAGTTGCAGTATCCGGCTCACGCCGAGTCCATCACTCGACTCCGCGGCCCGGTCGGCCGGCACTGCAAAGGTGTGCTCGGCGATACGGACGAGTTCCCGGGCGATCTGGCCGGGAGCGAGCACGAAGTCCACGCTGCCCGAGGTGATGGCACTGTGCGGCATCCCGTCATGCTGCGCCGTCACATCCTGCGCGAACGTGATCCCGCCCTCGGCCTTGATGGCCTCGAGCCCCAGGGTGCCGTCGTTGGCCGTGCCGGAAAGGATGATGCCGATGGCCTGATCGCGCCGATCCTCCGCGAGGGCGCGGAAGAACTGGTCGACTGGCCGGTGAACTCCGTGGGGTCGGGGCAGGAGTTGCAGCACCCCTCCGGAGATGACCATGCTCCGGCCGGGAGGCATGACGTAGACGTGGTTGGGCTGGACGACGGGCTCGTCCTGGACCTCCAGCACCGGCATCCGGGTGGCACGCGAGAGGATCCCGGCCAGGGCGCTGGTGTGCGATGGTGCCAGGTGCTGTACCAGGACGAAACCGAGCCCGGTGTCGGGTGGCAGCGCGTTGAGCAACTGGGTGAACGCTTCAAGTCCACCCGCCGACGCACCGATGCCCACGATGGGAAATGGCGCACTTCGCGGCGACCCTATGGGGTCGGGGGTGCCACGTCCCTCGTTCGTGCCGGCCATGTAGGAAAACGGATCCTCCTACCCCCAGTACCCCGGCATTCCCGCCCCGGACCGCGGCCCGGATCCGGGCGGCGGCGTCGACCGGGGCGGCTCCCCAGGGTTCAGTCCCGCCGCAGGACCCGGCCGGCGAGAAAGCCGATCGCAAGCACAGCAAGCAGGGACCGGGTGGGGTGGGCCCGCACGATGGACTCGACGTCGGCAAGCATGTCCCTCGCATCCTTCTCACGGATGTAACGGGACGCCCCATCAACCCTGTCGGCCACTTCATGCGTCACCTTGCTCAGTCGCTCGCCACCACCCGCGATCGCGTCGGCCTTGTCGTGCAGTCCCCGGGCAGCGCCTTCCAATCCGTCAGCGGCAGCCATCCGGCGCCCATCGATGGACGCCACGGCCTTCCTGCCCTTCTCCCGGATCCTGCCAGCGACATCGTCAAGGGTGGATTCAACGGCGTTCCCAATGTCTTCGCCCACGTGCGGGCCGGATTCACCAGTCATAACGCCTCCGCTCAACAACTCAGGGTAAGAAACGAAAAGCGGAAGCAGAGCGGCCCAGTGCGCCGCTGCACTCCCGCAACGGATCGGAACAGCATTTCCGACCGATCGGATTGATCATCGCGGCCGTACCGCGCGACCTGCGGCAACATATCACCGCACCTTCAGGCCTACAACCGGAGCCCGGCCGCCAGTTCCTAGACCGGTGTCACCGACGCGCGCCGGGGGAACTTCACCATCTGCTCCACTTCTTCCTGCGCCGCGATGAGCCGCTCGACATCATCCGATACGGCAGCGGCAAGACCGAGGTGGGTGGTGAGTCCCGCCACGGTAACCGACCCGGCGTGCAGCCGCAGCAGGTTGAGGCGGATCGTCTCCAGCGCGCCGACGGCGTCCCCGAGTTTGGCGTGCATCCTGTCCCGGGCCGCGCGCAGGTCGGCGTACTCGGTGGAGGCGGCCGCGTCACCGCCATCGCCAAGCACCTCCTGGAGCTCATCGTACCGGGCCCGGAGCGACTGCGCGTCAGCCTGGAGGCGACGCAGCAGTGCGGGAAGGTCCCCCAAGGCCTGTC
This sequence comes from Gemmatimonadota bacterium, assembly GCA_017889745.1. Classification (GTDB taxonomy): domain Bacteria; phylum Gemmatimonadota; class Gemmatimonadetes; order Gemmatimonadales; family GWC2-71-9; genus JAGGAG01. The sequence goes on from JAGGAG010000017.1 coordinate 5,795, forward strand.
GTGATTCCTTCGGCAGGCTCTCGAAAAGCTGCTCCGCGGCCATGCCGAGCGAGAGCTCGGTGGCCCGGTGCGTCATGGCCGGCGCGATCGCGCGCGTCCCCAGCAGCTTGCGCGCGACGGAGAACGCGAGCTTGCCGATCCTGCCCATCCACAGCCTGGCCCAGAACTCGGTATCGACGTCGCGGCGGCGCTGCAGCAGGTAGAGGTACGCCACCGACGTGAGGACCGTCGTCCCGTACGCCAGGCCGAACACCGATGCCGCCGCCTGAAAGAACGGGCTCGACGGGCCGAGGAGGAGTCCAACGGTGGCGAGCACCCCGACCGCGCCGGACCCCTTCATCACCAGTGGCAAGTGGCGCTCGACCGCCGACGGGCCCGACCGGTGCTCGACGGTGAGTTCCTCACGCGCCTGCTCGATTTCGCCCTTGAAGGCGGGGTCGAGATCCTGGTGGGTGAAGCCGAGCAGGCTGAGTCGCCGCGCGGCACCCACGAGGTACGCAAACGGCGCGACGGTGACGCCGAGCAGGAGCGTCACGAAGCCAGGGGTGCGCCCGAACAGCGCCGCGATGACGATGGAGCCGCTGAGCAGCAGGAAGAGGGCAACCAGCGTGCCACCGCCGTCGAGCCGTCCGTAGCGCTTCACGAAGGCGCGCAGCGCCGCCGGCAGCTCGCGCCGCTGCTCCAGCGCGAGACCCAGCTGCTCGGCGAGAGCCTGCGCGCTCGCGGGGCGATGGTCGGGCGGCTTTGCGAGGCAGCGATCGACGATCAACGCCAGCTTGCGCGGCACGGTGAGCCCGAGCGATACCAGCGGCGGCGGCGGCTCGGTGACCTGGCGGGCCAGTACTTCAGTGGCGCTGCTTCCCTCGAACGGCAGCCGACCCGAGAGGGCGAAGAACGCGGTGGCACCGAGTCCGTAGAGGTCGCTCCGCGCATCAATCTGTCCGCCCAGCGCCTGTTCGGGACTCATGAACTCGGGCGTGCCGGAGATGCCGTCGCCGGCGTCACCCGCGGCCGCGGCAATGCCAAAGTCGGTGACGAGCACGCGGCCGGTGGATCGCTCGATGAGGATGTTGTCAGGCTTCACGTCCCGGTGGACGAGGCCCTGCGCATGGGCGGACGCCAGGGCCCAGGCCACCTCGCGCAGAACCCGCGCGGCCTCCGATGGCGGGAGTGGTCCCCGCTGGCGCACGCGCTCAGCGAGGGTTTCGCCGTCAACGAACGCCATGACGTAGAACACGAATCCTTCCGCGTCCTCCACGGCATGAATCGGGATGATGTTCGGGTGGGACAGGCCTGCCGCGAGACGTGCCTCGCGAAGGAAGCGCTGGCGGAGCGGCGCCTGCGCCGCGCGCGCGGGTGGGAGGAGCTTGATGGCGACTGGGCGGTCGAGGTGCACTTCGCGGGCGAGATAGACGATGCCCATGCCGCCACGCCCGAGCTCACGATCAATGGAGTAACGGCCGGCGAGTGCCGACTGGAACGTGAGGAAAAGCGAATCGACGGAATCGCCGGACCGGGTCATGCCCAACATATACGACCGAACGCGCCGCCGGGGTAGACGGCGCAAATGAGGACGAGGAATTACGAGGAGGTCGTGACGACGAAGGCCCCCGACGTCGCGGAAGGCGAATGGCACCGATGGCTGAAACGAGACGCATCACCGACACCGTTACAGGGTAGTACAGGAAGAGCCTGAAATGCAGGCTCACCAGGCCGTAGCAGTGTTACATGAAGATCACGCCTAATCAGGGGCGTGATTGCCTTACGATCGAGCGAAGTCGGCTTCGAGCGGGCGGGCGCGGCAGTTGAGGCTGCCGCGCCCTTTTTGTGCTGCTGACCACGGCACCCATGAAAGCGAGAAATCATATGCGCGGCAAGGCAATCGCAGTCCTCGGAGCGCTCCTCCTGTGCGCCGGAGCGATGCAGGCACAGAGCACGTCCACCACCACGGCGCCGATCGACATCAACACGGCGTCTCGTACCGAGCTGGCCTCGGCGGGCTGGGGGCAGTACGCCGACGCCATCATCGCGGCACGGCCCTACAAGAGCATGAATGACCTGGTAGAGAGGAAGGTCGTTCCGCAGAAGGCCTATGATAAGGGATCCGAGAAGTTCCAGATCGGGAACGGCAGTGCGACGCCGATGGCCGAGCCCACCCCGACCCCGGTGAATCCGACGGTAACCCCGGACAGCCTGTCGACGACACCGACCGCTCCGCCTTCGGTGACGCCAGGCGCCACGGGCACGGGTGTGCCAGTGCCGGCAGCAACCCCAGGCACGCCTGCGGCACCGAGCCCGGCTGGGACTGCTGCACCCAGCAAGTAAGCCGTGGGGAGGGGCACGCGGATTCCCTCATCGCGTGCGCCTTTCCTCATTCTGGATGGCCTGACCGAATATGGGCTTCAAGCCACTCATGGAAGAGTCACCGAAGCAGGGAGGTACCTTATGAGCCGCTCCACCACCGAAGCGATCAACAGCTACCTGACCGACATGCTGGCACTCGAGGAGCACATCGAGGTCGCCATCAAGGCACAGGTGAAGGATTTCAGCGATGAGCCGCAAGTGCTGGCGATGGCGCTGGACGCCATCCACGTCACGGTGCAGCATCACGTGGCATCGCTGAAGGAGATCATCACCGAGCGCGACGCGGGTCCGGCGCACTCCGTCGCCGAGGCCATCAAGCGGGCCGCGGCAGTACTCGCAGGTGCCGGAGCCGCCGCAGTGGACCTGGCGCGGAACGAGAAGTTGCCCAAGGACCTGCGGGACGACTACACCGCCTTCAGCCTCGCGACGGTGAGCTACGTCATGCTGCTCACCACCGCGATGTCGCTCAATGACCAGCCGGTGGCCGAGCTGGCTGAGCGCCACCTCAAGCACTATACGAAGGTCGTGATGAAGCTGAACAACATCCTGCCGTCGGCGGTGATCGCGGAACTGCGCGAGCAGGGGTTGCCGGCCCAGGAGGCGCAGCTGCCGGCGATCGCGCGGACGCTCAAGGGTGCCTGGAGCGACCCGTACAAAGAAGTCCCTGAAGTGGACGAGGTCAGCGTCGCCTGACCGGGAACGGAACAGGTGGACCGGGAAGGCGCGACGGCGATTTGCCGACGCGCCTTCTTCTGCGAGTACCATTGTGGCGAGACCAGCCAGCCCCCGGACCTCGCAATGGAGGTGGCGGCAGGATGGGCTCGACGAGCGCGGCTAGTGCGAGCGGCGGGCCTGCATTGGCGGGGCCGGGACGGCCGGTATCACGGCGCCCGGGAGGTGGGTCCATCCCTTCCAGCCATCCTTGCCGATGACATAGCGCAGGGCAGCGTGTCCGCCCACCGCCATCGTGTCGACCTCGGCCCTGTAGCCGGGCTTCGCTCGCGCCTTGAACTTCGCTGCCGTCGCCGAGAGGAACCAGTCGCGGTGGCGGGGCTCGTCCCACAGCGAGATCCACACGAGCGCGGGCCCGCCGTTGGCCTCGTCGAGCCGGAAACGATCACCGCCCCAGCCGAGCGGGAGCGCCGCATCGCTGGCCTTCCGGCCGGTGAGCTGCTGCATGAGCAACCGGATGTCGAACTCGCCGAGCACGTCCTCGTAGCTGCCGGGGACGGTGTCGGTGAACTGGATGTCGATGGGCCGGTCGCCGCGTTCGTAGCGCTCGGGGTGCATGATCTGCTCGGTGGAGCGCGGCATGCGCGGGCCGTACGGCAGCGTGTCGCGGAAGGGCGATTGTCCCCACCAGAGCATGAACTCGGCGCCGGCAAGATAGGGAAAGAGCAATCCCTCGCGGAGCACGGCGGGCACGGCGGCCATGCCGCTGTCGGAGAGCATCTGGTCGCCGGTGCGACGGAACTCCTCCCAGAACACGGGGCTCTGCGCGATCTCGGCGCCCTGGAGCATGACGATGGAGGCGTAGTTGGCCTGTCCCTCGAGGATGGCCTGGGCCGCGGAGGAGCGATCGTTGCTGCTCTTGTCCTTGAGGATGGAGTCGAGCGGCATGTACTGGTCCTGCAGCGCGTGCACGAGCTCGTGCGCCACGGTGAGCCGCAACACCGGCCCCTCGGCGCCCACCACGCCATAGAGCGTGGCGGAGTCGGGGTCGTAGTAGCCGGCGATCTGCTGGGACAGCATGTCCTCCATGACGGCGCGGAGGTCGAGCGAATCGGGGAGCAGGCCGAGCAGGGTGTAGGCGCGGGTGAGCTGGAGGAAGCGCTCAGGGGGCATCTCCTGCGCGAGCTTGGCGCGGACGAAGCTGCGGACCTCGTCGCGGCTGCGGAGCACCGATTCGGGGCGGCGCTTGAACTTGAGCCCGACGCTCTGCTCGACGGCGGGCATGAGGCTGTCGACGAGGTGCGCGAGCCTGAGGTCAGCGTCGGTTTCCCGCGGCTTGCCGCGACAGGCCACCGCGGCAACCAGCAGCAGGCACAGCGCAGTGCGCATCAGGCACCCAGGTACGTGATGGCGTACCACTGAACGAGCTTCGTCCCGAAGAGGTAGGCGATGCCCGCGCCGATGGCGAGGAAGATCCCGAAGGGGACGAGTTTCTTCCGTCCCATGAGGGTGAGCGGAAGGAAGATCAGCGTGCCGACGAGTGCGCCGAGGAAGATGGTGAGGAGCACGCCGGTCCAGCCGACGAAGACGCCGACCATCGCAATCATGTTGATGTCGCCACCACCCATGGCGTCCTCCTTCAGGATGATGGTGCCGAGCCATCCGACGACCCAGAGGATGCCGAAGCCGACAGCGCCGCCGATGACGGAGAAGACGAGGCCGTGCGTCATGCCAGGCGCGCCATTGAGGATGTACCCGCCGACCGCCGTGAGCACGAGGCCGAGCACGAGCCCGCCGATGGTGAACTCATGGGGGATGATGTAGGCGCGGGCATCGGTGACGAGGATGCCGAGCAGCAGGGTGAAGAACACCGCCGCGCGGACCGCGGCGATGGTGGGACCGAAGAGCCAGACGAAGTAGATCCAGATGATGCAAGTGGCGAGCTCGACCAGCGGGTACATGAGGGAGATCGACTGCCGGCAATTTCGACACTTGCCCCGGAGGATGAGCCAGGAAAGGACCGGGATGTTGTCGTACCAGGCGATCCGGTTGCCGCATTTCGGGCAACGTGACCGCGGCCGCATCACCGATTCCTTGGGGTCCACTCCCCAGGAGAGGATGCAGACGTTGAGAAAGCTGCCGATGAGCAGGCCGAAGACGCCGGCCACGATGAGGAAGAAGGTCAGACCCTGTCCGTCAGTCGGCACGCAAGACCTCGTAGAGAAGTATCCCGGCGGCCACCGCCACGTTGAGCGACTCGGCGCCAGGTGCAAGGGGAATGCCCACGCGATGCGACGCGCGGGCAGCCATGAGCTCACCGACCCCGGCGCCCTCGTTCCCCACCACCAGGAGGATGGCAGCGGTGCGCGGCGCGCGGGGCACGGCACCGGCAGCGGCATCGGTGATCCAGACCTCGGCGCGCTGCGCGCCCGCCCAGGCGGCCAGCGCCTCCGCATCGGTCGCGACGCCGGGGAGCCGGAAGCACGCCCCCATGCTGCCACGGATCACCTTGGGGTTGCGGAGGTCGGCGGTACCGGGGAGCGCCACGACCCCGGCGGCGCCCAGCGCCAGCGCGGTGCGCAACATGGTACCCACGTTGCCGGGATCCTGCACGGCATCGAGGACGAGCACGGCAGCACGCGGCCCCAGGACGATGTCGTCGAGGGACCAGTCGCGGGGCTCGACGACGGCCACGATGCCCTGGGGGTGCTCGGTATCGGCGAGCCCGGCGAGGGCGCGATCGTCGACATGCTCCACCTTGACGCCGGCGGCGACCAGCGCTCTTTCCAGCGCCTCGCCCCGACGGGTAGCTTCGAGCGCGGGCGAGACGACCGCGCCGCGCACCGGGACCCGGGCGGCAAGGGCCTCCTCGACCAGGCGGACGCCCTCGGCGAGCGCCAAGCCCCGGCGCTCGCGTCCGCGGCGGCGCTTCAAGTCACGAATCAACGTTTCGAGAGCACTCATGCGTGTTGCCTTGTCGATCGCCGGATCAGACCCCAGTGGGGGTGCGGGCATCCAGGCCGACCTCAAGACCTTTCATCGGTTCGGTGTGTACGGCATGGCGGCCATCACGGCGCTCACGGCCCAGAACACCGTGGGCGTGACGGGCGTTCACGTGGTGCCACCCGACTTCCTCCGGCTGCAGCTCGAGGCGCTCGCCGCCGACCTGCCGCCCGACGCCATCAAGACCGGGATGCTGGCCGACGCCGACCTGGTGACGACGGTGGCCGACTGCATCCGCGCCTTCGGCTGGACGCCGCTGGTGGTGGATCCGGTCATGATCGCGACGTCGGGCGACCGGCTGCTGTCGATCGACGCCGAACAGGTCATCCGCAACCGGCTGCTGCCCCTCGCCACGCTGGTGACGCCCAACCTCGATGAAGCGGCGCTGCTGACCGGGCTCGAGGTGCGCGACGTGGCGCAAATGGAGCGCGCGGGCACGGTGCTGCTCGACTCGGGCGCCGCCGCGGTGCTGCTGAAGGGCGGGCACCTCGACGGGGGCACGATCGTGGACCTGCTGTTCACCGCCGAGGGCATCCGGCGGTTCAGTCATGCACGGATCGGGACGACGTCGCCGCACGGAACCGGGTGCACGCTGTCGGCGGCGATCACGGCCGGGCTCGCATCCGGGCAGGCACTGGAGCCCGCGGTGGAGGCGGCGCTGGATTACGTCGTGAAGGCGATCGCGACGGCGCCCGGGCTGGGTGCCGGGCACGGGCCGCTGAATCACTTCGCTTCATAGCCCTCGGCCGCCGTCGCGCAGGGCGCGTCTCTGGGACGGCTCCTTCGGCTCTCGTGCCGGCGCTGCCATCACCCGTCCGGACCTATCAGGTCGATCGCGACGGCGCCGGGCAACAGAGCCTCCGCAGCCATCCCCATTCGACGCGCCCGCCCTTGAACCCGATCGGAGCGCGGGGGACGGGATGCCCCTCCGAATGGGTCTGGGTGGCGGGTGGACCTGAGCGTTACGTCCATGTGCCCGCCCCCGAGGACCCTCGAGGAGGGGCATCCCGTCCGTCGCGCGCTGCGCTGCATTACCGGCGCGCGCGTCACCCCTTCCCGTCCTCGAACGGCTCCATGTGGATCAGCACGCCCGACACCTCGGGCACCTCGCGCCGGATCGCGCCCTTGACCATGCCGCTCAGGATATGCGCCTCGTGCAGCGAGAGCACGGGATCGGCCTGGACGTGGATGTCCACGTAGTAGGCGGTACCGGCGCGCCGCATCTTGAGCTTTTCGGTGGCGAGCACGCCCGTGACGGAATGCGCGGCGCGCTCGACGCGGATGAGCAGTGCGCCGCCGGGAGCGCGGTCCATCAACTCCCCCAGCGCCGGGCGCATGACCTTCACACCATTGTAGACGATGACGCAGGCGGCGAGGAGGGCCGCCCAGTCGTCGGACTGCTCCCATCCGGGCCCGCCGATGAGCGCGATGCTGATGCCGATGAACGCGGCGAGCGAGGTGATGGCATCGCTGCGATGATGCCAGGCATCGGCCTGGACGGCGGTGCTGCCCGACGACACCGCGGCGCGCGACACGCGGCGGAAGAAAAGCTCCTTGATCAGCACGACGCAGACCAGCACCGCGAGGGTGAAGGGCGCCGGCGCGTGATGCGGGATCATGATCTCGCGGATGGCCTCGATGGAGATGCCGATGGCCGCACCCAGGAGCATGAGGCCCACGGCCGCGGCCGCGAGCGCCTCCGCCTTGCCGTACCCGAAGGGGTAATGGTCGTCGGCGCTGCGGCGCGCGACGCGGAGCCCGCTCCACACGATGAGCGACCCGAAGATGTCCGCCACCGACTCGATGCCGTCGGCGATCAGGGCGTAGGAGTGGCCGATGAGGCCGGCCAGCACCTTGACGATGGCCAGCACCGTGTTGAGGAGCATGCCGGCCTGGGCCAGGCGAAGGCCGTCGCCGGGCTGTCCTGCGTCGTGGGTGGCGGGTCGCGGGTCGCGGGTCATCGGCCGTCAGTCGAGCCGCTCAACAATACCGGTGAAGAGCGATACCATGTCGTTCCTCACGGCGTTCGCCGTCTCCATGACCTCGGCGTGGGAGAGGGCGCCGTGCCCGATGCCGCTCGCCAGGTTGGTGACGGTGGAGATGCCCATGCAGCGGAGGCCCAGTGTGCGGGCGGCGAGGACCTCGGCGACGGTGGACATGCCGACGACGTCGGCGCCCAACCGCTCCAACATGCGCACCTCGGCGGGGGTTTCGTAGCTGGGCCCGAGCAAGCCGGCGTAGACCCCCTCCTCGAGTTGGACACCGCGGGCGCGGGCCACCTCGCGCGCGATGGCGCGGAGGGCGGGATCGTAGGGACCGGACATGTCGGGAAAGCGCTCCTCACCCTTCCGCACCGCGCCCACCAGCGGGCTCTGGAACTGAAGATTGATCTGGTCGGTGATGAGCATGAGCGTGCCGGGCCGGAAGGTCCTTCGAATACCCCCCGCCGCATTCGTCAACAGCACCGTGCCGATGCCGCACTCCGCGGCGGTGCGGACGCAGAGCGCGCTGGTGGCGGCGTCGTGCCCCTCGTACATGTGGAAGCGACCGCTCTGGGCCAGCACGTCGCGCCCGCCGAGCCGGCCGAGAACGAGTTCGCCCTTGTGGCCCTCGACGGTGGGGATGGGGAAGCCGGGGATGTCGCGGTACGGGAGGCGGGTGGCGTGCTCGAGATGGTCGGCGAGGTCGCCGAGCCCGCTGCCGAGGACGATGAGGGCGGCGGGGTTGCGATTGCCGATGAAGGCGCGGACGGCGGCGGTCGCGGTCACTTTGCCACCCTCGATGGTCCGCTCCGCGGTGAGCGGGGCCCTGCGCGCCTCACGGCAGCCGCTCGCGCTCCCGACGCCGACATCCGAAATGCCGCACCCGCGCTCGAACGCTGCCGATCGGCGCGCAAGACCCCGCTCACCGCGGCGCCGCACCGTTCAGAGGGGCGCCCCCCTCGTCGCACCAGATCGATCCTGACCCGGCGCGTCGAATGGGGATGGCACCGGAGGCTCTGTTGCCCGGCGCGTTCGCGATCGTACGCGGAGGTCCGGGACTGATGCCCTGAGCGACGGCACGAGAGCCGGAGGAGCCGCCCCGGAGACGCGCCCGTCGCCATCACAGCAGCATTCCGGCAATCGTCGCCGAGAGAAAGTTCGCGAGCGTGCCGGCGAGCATGGCCCGGAAGCCAAGACGCGCGAGGTCGGCCTTGCGGTCGGGCGCCAGGGCGCCGATGCCGCCGATCTGGATGCCGACGGAGCTGAAGTTGGCGAAGCCGGCGAGCGCGAAGGACGCGATCGTGAACGACCTGGGATCGAGCGAGGCCTTGAGCTGGCCCAGCTCGGCGAAGGCGATGAACTCGTTGAGCACGGCGCGGGTACCGAGCAGGCCGCCGACCACGCCGCTGTCGGCCCAGTTCACACCCATGACCCAGGCGATCGGGCGGCCGATCCAGCCGAGGATGACCTGGAGGTTCGCCGGCATCCAGGGGAGCCAGCCGTTCAGCAGGCCAAAGATGCCGTTGACCAGGGCCACCAGCGCCACGAACGAGATGAGCATGGCGATGACGTTCAGCATGAGGTGCAGGCCCTCGCTGGTGCCGCGCGCGGCGGCGGCCACGAGGTTCACGTCGGTCTGGGGAATGTCGAGCTTGACGTTGCCGTAGGTCTCGGGCCGCCCGTCCTCGGGCTCGAAGATCTTGGCCATCATGATGGTGCCGGGCGCGGTCATGATGACGGCGGTGAGGAGGTGCTTCGCATCGACGCCGAACGCGATGTACGCCACCATGATGGAGCCGGAGATGTGGGCCATGCCGGCGGTCATCACCGTCATCAGTTCGGAGCGCGTGAGGTTCGGCAGGAAGGGCCGGATGGTGAGCGGCGCCTCGGTCTGTCCCATGAAGATGGACGCGGCGACATCGAGGCTCTCGGCGCCGGAGGTCTTCATCAGCTTCGCCATGACCACCGCGAAGGCCCGCACGATGACCTGCATGACGCCGAGGTAGTACATGATCGCGAAGAGCGCGGAGACGAAGATGATCGCCGGAAGGATCTGGAAGGCGAACACGACGCCGACGCTGGAGTGCTGCTTGCCCAACTCCCCGAAGACGAACTGGCTGCCCTGATAGCTGTAGCCGAGGATCGTGGTGACGATGTTGCCCAGCTTGCGGAACAGGATCTGTCCGGCGGGGATGCGGAGGACGAAGATCGCGAAGACGATCTGCAGCGCGAACCCCCATGCCACCACCCCCCAGGGGATCTGGCGCCGGTTGCGGGAGAAGGCAACGCCGATCGCGATGATGACGGCGAGCCCCAGCAGCCCGCGGAAGCGCTCGCCGAAGGGAACGGGTGCGGGTGGCGGCGGGGTTGGCGGCGCGCGCTCGACGGTGTCGGCCGGGGGTTGCGCCTGCGGCGCGGCCTGGGGCGAGGCCTGGGCAAGGAGCCGGTCGGTGCCACGCGCAACGAGCCCGGGGATCAGCCACACCGCGGCTACCGCGAGCACCGGCAGCACGATCGCGAGCAGGGTGCGGCGCAGGTTCGCGCTCACCCGATCGCCGCCAGTTCGTCGCGCACCGACGCCACCAGCCTCTCGCGCTCGGGCCAGGGGAGGAACGCCGACTCGAACCCGTTGAGGATCATGCGGTCGATTTCCGGTCGGGTGAACCCAAGCGCCGTGTGGGCCATCCAGTACTCGTCGGTAAGCGAGGTGCCGCACATGAGCCAGCTGTCGGTGCAGAGCGTCACGTTGAGCCCGCGGTCGAAGTAGTCCCGCACCGGGTGCGCCGCCGCCGCCTTCACCGCATGCGTCTGCAGGTTGCTGGTGATGTTGATCTCGAGCCCGATGCGCCGGTCGCGGACGTAATCACGGAGGCGCGGATCCTCGTACAGCCTGGTGCCATGCCCGATGCGCCCCGCATGGCAGCGATCGATCGCCTCGGCGACCGATTCGGCGCCGGCGGCCTCGCCGGCATGCACCGTGATGCCGAGCCGGCCGTGCAGGGCCACGTCGAAGGCGGCGGCGTGCACGCCGCAGGGACGCCCCGCCTCGCCGCCCGCCAGGTCGAAGGCGACCACGCCCTCGTCGCGGAAGCGCACCGACGCCTCGGCGATGCGAAGCGACACCTCGGGGGCATAGTGGCGAAGCGAGCAGTTGATCATCCGCGTCACCACGCCGAAATCCCGCTCACCGCGCTTGAGCCCGCGAAGCTCCGCGGCGATGGCCTCGTCGAGCGTGAGGCCGCCCTTGGTGCTCAGGTGGGGGCAGTAGCGCACCTCCAGGTAGCGGAGGTTGTCGCGCTTCGCGTCCTCGCACATCTCGTACGCCACGCGCTCGATGGCCTCGGGTACCTGCAGCACCGCGACGGTCGTGTCGAACTTCTTCAGGAACTCCTCGAGGTCGTGCGCGTGATCCACCAGCATGTACTTCCGGATGACCGCGGGATCGGTGGAGGGCAGCGTGGTCCCGGCGGCGCGGGCGAGCTCGATCAGCGTTTCCGGGCGGAGCGACCCATCGAGGTGCACATGGAGTTCGGCCTTCGGCAAGCGCGCGACCAGCTCACGCGTGAGCATCGGACTCGTCGCGGCGCCGGGCGCTGATGACACGAATGATGGAACCGGCGCCGACCGGCTCGCCCGGCAGCATGTCGATGCCGCGCGCGTCGGTGGCGGACGCCGCGCCGAGCGTCAATCGCGCGCCCAGCTCCCGGTCGAAGGCGGTCACGGCATCGGCGACGGTGGCGGGCGAGGCGAGATCCACCGGCTTCTCGTTCACGAACACACGGATGCCGGTCATCGCCCCTTCTGCACCAGCGTCATCGTGGTGGGGGCGCGCACCGGCTGGGCGAGGCGCCTGAGGTAGAGCTCGATCACCTCGATGTCTCCCATCGACTCCTGCTGCTGCGGCTTGCCCACGAGCATGGTATAGCCGCTCCCGCCGGTGGCGAGGAAGTCGTTCACGGCGAGGCGGTAGGTGGCGCCGTCCTTCAGCTTCTTCCTGCCCGTCAGGGTCACCTCCGTCACCCGCTGGCCGGGAGCACGCGTGCTGTCCCAGGTGACGGTCATGCCCGACACGTGGGCCGTGGGCGTGCCCGTCTCCAGCGCATGCTCCAGTACCTGCCGAAGCTCCCTGCCGGTCAGGAGCACCACCACGATACGGTTTCCGAACGGCTGCAGGGCGTACAGGTTCTCGTACGTCACCGCCCCCGACGGCAGGCTGGCGCGGATGCCGGCGTTGTTCATCAGCCCGACATCGGCGCGGAGCAGGTTCCGCTGCGCCTCGGCGACGAAGACGCCCAGCGGGTACTGGCCATCCTCCGACTCCCTGGTGAGGGGCGCCGCGAGAGTCGCGATCTGCCGGCCCGCGAGCGGCGCCGTCTGCTTCCGGATCTGGTAGGTCAGCTCACCGAGCGCACTGTCGGGGGTCACCGCATCGGTGAAGGTGGTGCGTACGTCGACGTAGCCGCGGAACCCGCCGTCGGCGCGGCGCACGAGGTCGGTGACACCGATGGCCGTGCCGCTGCTGCGCGCCTGGACGATGGGGATGCCGTTCACCTCGGTGGCCAGCTTCGCGTGGGTGTGGCCGGCCACGATGAGGTCCACCGATCCCGGCGGAAGTTCCTTCGCCAGGTCGAACACCTCGCCATTGCAGCCCGACTGCTCGCAGAAACCGCCCTCGTGCGCCAGCAGGATGGTGACGCTGGGCCGCTTCGCCCTGACCTCGTCGAGCACGTCGGCGATCGAGGCCAGCCCCCCGCGCCAGCCGAGCCCGGGCGTGTTCCCGGCGCGCACCATGCTCTTGGTGCCGGCGGCCATGTAGCCGATGATGGCGACGCGCAGGGTATCGACCTGGAGCATGATCCAGGGCCGGGCCCAGCCGGGCCGCCGGCCCGTCGCGGAGTCGACGAGGTTGGCGGCGAGCCAGGGATACTTCGACTCGCCCATGCGCGCGCGCAGCGTGTCGAGGCCCCAGTCGAGCTCGTGGTTGCCGATCACCGCCGCGGCGATCTTCATCTGGTTCATCGCCTGGATGGTCTGCCGTCCATAGAGGAGGTTCGACTCCAGGGTGCCCTGCAGTTCGTCACCCGCGTCGAGGCGGATGGTGGGGCAGCGGCACTGCGCGGTGGCACTGTCCATCATGGCGTCGACGGTCGCGACGCCGCCCACCTCCCGGCCCTCCGACCAGGGCGTGGTCCGGGGGAAGAGCGCGCCGTGGAGGTCGTTCATGCTGAGCACGCGGAGCAGCACCGAGTCGCGCATGCGCGCGGCGCGCGGCCTCGCCTCGGCGGCGGCGCCGAAGAGGAGACGCACCTGCTGCTCGGCGGCCGGCGGAACGATGCGCCACTCCTTCTCGGCGTACTCGGCGGGATCGAGCACCTTCTTCTGCTCGACGGCGGCGATGAGCAGGTCGCGGATCCCCTCACCGCGATCGTACACCACCGGCGCCCCCGCCACCACGCCATAGCCGCCGGCGCCCGTGGCCCGGTAACTGTTGATCGCCATCGTGAAGGAATCGGCGGGCGCCACCTCGGCGCCCTTGTAGCGCAGGTTGCGGATGCGCGACCCGACCGGCTGGGAGAGGTCGATATCGTACGCGACACCGCTCACCATGTCGAAGTTGTATCCGGCGATGGACCCGTCGACGCCGATCTTGCCGTCGCGCAGGGTGTAGTACTTCGCACTCTGCTCGAGATAGGCCCTGAGCTGGGCGCCGGTGATGCGAATCGCCTGGAGCGTGTTCTCGTAGGGATAGATGCCGGCGATCTGCGCGCGGGAAACATCGCCCTCGGCGATGCCGCTCTCGAGCCGGAAGTCGGACGTCGCCGAGAGCTGCGCGCCGGTCTTCTGCCGCTGCACCGACTGGATGAAGCTGATGAGCGGGGTGGGGCCGGCGCGCCCGTAGCGGGCGGGCATGGCGGCGGTGGCGCGCCCGATCGGCGTGGCGAGCCAGCGACGGGCATCCTCGCCGGGGCCGGCGAGCAGGTTCTGGATGCGCTGGTTGACGGGAACGTCGGCGAGCGGGATCAGCTGCGGGCTGACCGAGATCACCTTCCAGCGCCCGCTGCCGGTGCGCTCGAGCAGCACGTGGGTGACGCTCAGCGACTGGGCCCAGAAACTGGGCTGGGTGAAGTGCGTGCGGCCGATGAGCGAGTCGCGCACTTCCTTGTGCGTGTGGCCCACCACCACGAGGTCGGGCGCGTCGGGCAGGCGCGCGAGCGCCGCGGCGTCGTTCTCGGGGCCGATGCCGGTGGTGTCATAGGTGGCGGCCGGGCCGAGCCCGCTGTGCACGAGCATCACCGAGAGGTCGGCGTCGAGCCGCATGCGGCGCGCGACGGCGGGCGCGGCGCTCGCGATGGGCGTCACGCGGATCTTCCCGGCCAGCTGCTGCCTGTCCCACAGCATGACGCCGGGCGTGGTGAAGCCGCCGACCGCAACCCGAATGGGTCCGCGGCGTATCACGGCATGCGAGGGGAAGAGCAGCGTGTCCGCCGGCACGGTCCGGACATTCCCGCTCACGTACCTGAACTTCGCGCCGGCGGCGGCGCCCTCGAGGAAGGGCACGCCGAAGTCGAAGTCGTGGTTGCCGGGCGTCGCGGCGTCGTAGCCCATGGCATTCATCGCGCCCACGATGGGATGCGGCGTGCGGGGCTCCCGGGCCAGGAACGCGGCGAACGGGTTGCCCTGCAGGAGGTCACCGGCGTCGACCAGGACGACCTGTTCCGGGTAGAGCCGGCGGAGGGAGTCGATGATGGTGGCGGCGCGGGTCAGCCCGCCCTGGAACGGGCGCTCGAGCGCGTAGTCCCAGGCGGTGGCGTTGCCATGCACATCGGTGGTGGCAACGATGACGACGCGGGCGGTGTCTGCCGGAGCTGCGAAGCTGAGGCAGGCCAACAGGATGGCTTGAACCATGAGGTTGTAATATCCCCGGACAGGGGGGCGGTTGGAAGCCGCAGGCCGGCGGGGCCGCGAAAGGGCCCATGTCGCAATCGTGTAACCGCACTTGCGACGGGGTCGGGAGGGGCGTATTCGTTTCGGCGCATATGGCGAAACCATCACCCACGGAACTGCTGCAAGCGGTGGCCGAACCGACCCGGCTGCGGATCCTGAATTGCCTGGCGGCGGCGCCGCTCTTCGTGGCCGACCTGCAGGAGGTGCTGGCGCTGCCGCAGCCGACCGTCTCGCGTCACCTCCAGGTGCTGCGGAAGGCCGACCTGGTGCGGGACACGCCGATCGCGCCGTTCGTGCTGTACCGCCTGAAGCGCGGCGGCGTCGGGCCGCTGGCCAGGATGCTGGACTCGATCCTGTCGGCGCTGGCGGAGCTGGAGCCGACCCGTTCGGAGCGGACCCGTGCGCGCGAGCGCAGCCGGGCCGAGTATACGACACGCGTGAACGAGCCGGATGGCGACACCTGGGCCGGCTGAGAGGAGCGTCATGACGCATCGCATTCTCGTGGTGGACGACGAGCCCGATATCACGGCGCTCGTGGCGTATCACCTCGCCAAGACGGGGTACCGGGTCTCCACGGCGACCAACGGCGCCGACGCGCTCCGGTCGGCGCGGGAGGAACGGCCAGACATCGTCGTGCTGGACCTGATGCTCCCGGGGTTGTCGGGCTACGAGGTGCTGGCGGAGCTGCGGAAGCGGGACGAAACGAAGGACGTCGGCGTGATCCTGCTGACCGCGCGGCGGGAGGAGGCGGACCGGATCAAGGGCCTGTCGCTGGGCGCCGACGACTACCTCACGAAGCCGTTCTCGCCGCACGAGCTGGCGCTCCGGGTGGCGGCCCTGCTGCGGCGCCTGGCATCGCCGGCGGTGTCGGGCGGCTCCACGCTGACGGCCGGCCCGATTACCATTGATCGCGCGGCGCACAAGGTGACGCTCGACGGGCAGGAGTTGCAGCTCACGTCCACCGAGTTCAAGCTGCTGCTGACCCTCCTCGAGCGGCGCGGACGGGTGCAGACCCGGCCGCAGCTCCTCGAGACCGTGTGGGAGGCACAGCCCGACATCCAGACGCGTACGGTGGACATGCACGTGCAGCGGCTCCGCACCAAGCTGGGTGAGTACGGCCCGCTCATCGAGACGGTACGGGGCTTCGGCTATCGCTTCCGGGGCACGGACAAGGTGAGCAAGACGCGGTGAAGTTCGCCGGACGGCTCGTCGCGGGTACCGTCGTCGTCCTCTTCTTCACCGTCGCCATCCTCGTCTGGACCGCGGGGCGGTCGCTGCAGCGCAACCTGGAGGACGAACTCGAGCGGAGCCTGCAGCTCGAGGCGCGCCTCGTCGACGCCGCGGTCACCGCGTCGGGCAGGCCCACCGATGTCCTCCGCGGCCTCGAGCGCCGCAGCTCCCACCACATCGTGCTGTTCGACCGTGCCGGCGACATCATCGCGACGGGCGACACCGCGCGTCCCGGCATTCCCACCGTCGACGAAGCGAGTTTCCCGGAGGTGCAGGCGGCGCTCTCGGGCGGCGCGGGGCGCGACGTGCGCCGGGCCGATGCCGTCTCGCCGATGGAGATGCACGTCGCGATCCCGACGGTGGACGGGGCGGTGCGGGTCTCATCGAGCATGGCGCAGGTGGACGACATCGTGCGCAAGGCGCGCCGCGCGATGCTCGGCGCGGCCCTCGTGGCGCTGCTGGTGGGATCGGGCCTCGCGTTCGTCGCGGGCCGCTCGATCGCGCAGCCGCTCAGCGACCTTGCCGCCGCCGCGCGCGCGATCGCGCGCGGTTCCCTGCCCCGCTTCCCCCGCTCGGGAGTACCCGACATCGACAGCCTGGTGCAGGCGGTGCGGCAGATGCATCGCCAGCTCGACGAGCGGTTCGCACAGTTGCGAAGCGAGCAGTCGGCGTCGGCGGCGCTGGTGGAGTCGATGCTCGAGGGCGTGATCGCGGCGGACGGGCGAGGACGGATCACGACGGCGAATGCCGCGGCGCGGCGGCTGCTGGGCTACGAGGCAGAGCATCCGCTGCCCGACGTGCGCCAGCTCTTCCGCTCCAAGTCGGCGCGCGAGATCGTGACCGCGGTGCTCGAGGGCGAGGCGGTGCAGGATCGCCAGCTCGACCTGGACGGGAGCATCCTGCTGGTGAATGCGCGACCACTGGAGAACGAGGGCGCGGTGCTGGTGCTGCACGACCTCACCGAGCTGAGGCGCCTGGAGACGGTGCGGCGCGACTTCGTGGCCAACGTGTCACACGAGCTCAAGACGCCGCTCACCAGCATCTCGGGGTACGCGGAGACGCTGCTCACCGACACGCCCGACGCCACGACCGGCCGCGAGTTCCTCAAGATCATCCTGAGCAACGCGCACCGGATGCAGCGCCTGGTGGACGACCTCCTCGACCTGTCGCGGATCGAATCGGGACGCTGGCAACCGAGAGTGGAGAAGGTGGACGTAGGGGCGGCGGCGCGCGAAGTGTGGGCGACGCTGGCGGAGCGGGCGGCGGCGCGGGGCACGCGATTCGAGCTCAAGGTGGAGACGGGGGCCGCGATCGTGGAGGCCGATCCCGATGCCGTGCGCCAGGTACTGACCAACCTGATCGACAACTCGCTCCGGTACGTCGGGGCGAGCGGCGTGGTGACGTTCGTGTCGCGCGGGGTGGACGGCGGGGTGGAGCTGAGCGTGACCGACAACGGCGCGGGGATCACGTCCGACCACCTGCCCCGGATCTTCGAGCGGTTCTACCGGGCGGACCCGTCGCGCTCGCGGGAGGAGGGGGGCACCGGGCTCGGGCTGTCGATCGTGAAGCACGTGGTGGAGGCGCACGGCGGCCGGGTGTCGGCGGAGAGCGAGCTGGGAGTGGGGACGACGATCCGGTGCTGGTTTCCGCGAACGAGTCGCGAGTCGTGAGGGAACAGCGGTGAGCGGTGAGCGGTGAGCGGTGAGCGGTGAGCGGTGAGCGGTGAGCCGAGCGTTGTGACTGTTACACAGGCA
>JAGGAG010000103.1 GCA_017889745.1 Gemmatimonadota bacterium
CCGCACGCTCGACGGCATGCGCGTGGGTCCCGTGGTCCACTCGTGGTAGGCACGCGCCGAGTCACGCGGTGCGTGGCTGACCCCGCTCGAGTCCGGCGTCAGCGGAGAGACCTCCGTCGGAGGAGTCGTAGTGTCCACCTGCACATCCCGGAGTCGAGTGATGATCCGGACCGCCCCCTGCATGTCGAGCGCGAAGGGCAGGAGCGCCATCAGGTCGAAGCGCTGGTAGACCGGAACCAGGCCGGCGCCAGCCACGCGGCGATTGACCACGTCCATCACCGAGGAGTTGGGGACGAGCGCGTCGACGACCTTCTGCTTCGTCTTGTCCGGGGGGCCACCCACCGTCAGGAGCTGGCCCCGCATGCGGCGGAGTTCTGCCGTGGCCGGATCGAGGTAGATGTCACCACGGAATACCTGGGTCTTCGCCGGCAGGTCAACCCTGGGCGCGACCCTCACGAGGACCAGGCGCTCGGGGGGCCCGTCGGGAAAATCGAGCATGACCGTGTCGCCGCCGGCGAAGCGGTAGATACTGTCCCGGTCGAAAGACAGCGGCGACACGGTCTTCACCGCCTCCGTCCTTGGCCGTGCCGAGATCGGCGTCGTGGGCTCGGCGCTCGCGGTGCCGAACGTCTTGAGTTCGGGGCCGTACAGGTTGGGCACCACCCAGCCGCTGTAGAGAAAGGTGCTGGTCGGAAGGGGAACACCGGTCGTCTCCTGCCGGAAGCCGACCTGATGCTGGCCGTAGCCTTTCTCCCGGTCCCAGCGGAGCTCGCCACCTACCTGGTCCACCGTGACGGTGCCTTCCACCGGCCCTGGCAACCCCTTGATCATGGCCAGCTCGGACTCGAACCTGGCGGCGTACGCGCGCAGGTCCGGGGGAGGAAGGGCGTTGGCCGCGGCCGCCCGCTCCACCAGGTCACGGAGCGCGGGGGAGGTGTAGTTGGAGTCGCGCCCAGGCGCTGCGACCTGGAGAAGGAAGAGCAGGGGGATCATCAGCGGCTGTTGCCGGGCGAAGCGATCACGTTCGTCCTGAGGAGGAGCCAGGCTACGGCGACGGCGGGCGCGCAATCCGAGACTCGACCGTTCACGCCCTGAGCACAAGAAAACAAGTTCGCGAAATCCATGCATCGGCGACCGTGCCGGGCCGCCAGGTCGGCCACAAGAAAACGTCCGACCCCCGCGGCGACGACCGGCGCGTCGTCGGGCAGCTGCTCGCGGGACCACAACTGCGCGACGGTGTGCCCGATGCGGCGGAGCTGCACCCCGGCGAGCCACTCGGCCAGCCCGTGCCAGTCGGCCAGGCTGGCGGCATCGATATCACGTCCCAGCATGCGTGCCAGCCGCCGCGCACTGGCTTCGACCGTCTTCTCGCCGCCGTCGGCCGCCGGGTGCTGGTCGGCTCCTTCGGGCAGCCGCTCCAGCAGGCGATAGACGTCTGCCATGGTCGCGAAGTACTCGGCCATCAGGGGGTTCCACACTCCCGCAAAGGGCACGCGGCGCACCAGCGCCATGACGGGAGTGCGCACCACGCCGGTGTACACCAGTTCTCCAGTGACCAGGCGGCTCGCATCGTCGTGTCCTCGCGCCCGCACCCGCCCGGCATGCACCGGAACGAGGTCGGTGGTGGTGCTGCCGATGTCGATGAGGAAGGCGGACGGCTGCCGCGCCGCGACCAGCGCCGCCGTCGCCATCCAGTTGGCCGACGCCACCGCCGCGGGATCGCGGATCGCTGCGGCGGCGTCGAGAAACCCACGCTCCCCCGCATAGAAACACACGTCCTGGCCGGCCAGTCGCTCCGCGATCGCCGCGACCAGGTTGGACACTCCCTCCCCCCGGGTGGCGAAGAGGTCGACCATCTCGCCAGTCATGGTGACGGCGTGCCGGGGCGCGGAGCCCAGGGCGCGGTTCGCCACGTCCACGGCCGAGTGAAGGTGCTGCAGGCCCTGCCACAGGGGGCAGGCGACCTGGACCACGTCGAGCACCCGGCCGGCCGCATCGAGTCGCGCTGCCTTGAGATGTGCGCCACCGAGATCCCAGCCGATCACCGCCTCATCCGGCAAGGGACGTCTCCAGGTTCAGTTGCACGGTCGTTCCTCCGGCGGGGCGCCGCCAGCGAGCCGGGGCCCCAGGCGAAAGCAGGTCGAGCACCATGGCCGCGACGCTGGTCCCGAGTGCCCGTCCAAGGCCACAGTAGGACGTGGTGAGACGGGGATTCACCTCCAGCACGACGGGACCACCGTCGCTCATGACCAGATCGACGCCCACATAGCCCCACAGACCGGGGAGTGCCGTCGCGATCCGGCCGGCAAGCGTGGCCAGCTCATCCCAGCGCTCGATGGGGGCGTTGACCTCGATCGCGTCCAGGGCCACGCGACCGTCGAAGATCCGCAGGTGCTGACGGTTGCAGCTGAGCAGGAGGCACTGCCCGTCCACGCAGAGCATGGAGAGGCTGAGTGGCGTTCCCTGGACCCAGCGCTGTGCCACGAGCCCGGGACCGGAGCGGAGTCGCATGGAGGCGCTCCGCGAGTCCTCCGCGACGATCGTGTCCTCGGCGCCGGCGCCGTCGTCGGGCTTGGTGACCCAGGGTCCGGGCCAGTCGGGAATGGCCGCATCCGCAGCGAAGGTCGGCACGACGGGAATCGCGGCCGCCGCGAGCGTCTCCGCGGTGCGCCGCTTGCTGGCGGCGATGCGCACGGCGTCCGGGCGGCAGCCGAGCAGCGTCCTGCCGCGGCGCTCGACCCCGGTGGCGAGGCGCTCCAGGACGCCGCCAGTCTCCGGCGCGGTTGGCCAGACGGCGTCGGCGGCCTCGACGCCACGCAGGAACGTCGCACGCGGATCGTCATCGGGTCCCACGCGCATCGTCTCGACGCCCGGGATCGCGGGCAGTCGCGCGTCCCGGCTACTGAGCAGCTCGATCCCGGGACAGGCGGCGAGATCCTCCACCAGGCAGCGCACTATCAGATCCGCCTCGTGGCGCAGGCCCGGCGGGACCAGGGTGCCCACCATCCCTCCGCCGGTGACGTGCTCGTAGACGAAAACCCTCACGCGTCGACGGCACAGGCCGCCTCCTCGAGGATCATGCGCTCGATGGCGATCTGCCGCTCGCGGACCAGAGCCAGGGCCTGGGGGGCATCAACGCCTTCCGCCAGCACGGAACAGACGGGGTCGCCGGGAGCGAACCGGGTGCCGGGCTGGGGAATGTCGTGGCACCAGGCAGCGAAGCCGAACCCGTCGCGCACCTGCCAGGGGAGCGTGGCGTGCACGATGGTACTGGCCCGCGCGGCGCGGGCGGGTGCCACGCCGGATGGAAGCTCGCCATCGCACGCGCGCAAGTGCGCATCGAAGAGACCGCGCTCGTAGTCGAGGTCGTAGAGTTCCATCGTCGCCGTGGGGCGCGGATTCACTTCCAGCACCGACCACGATTCCTCATGCAGCAGGAAGTCGATGCCGTTCAGGCCGATCAGGCCGGTGGCCGAGACGAGGGCGTCGAGGCGGGTACGGAGATCGGCTTCGACGGTGGGAGGCAGGGGGACCCGCCCGACGGCTCCGCCGTACAGATAGGGCAGGCCGGCGCGAGCCGGGCTGTGGTATTGCTCGTTGAAGCCCACGATGAGGGTACGGCGACCGTCGGCCAGAAACAGCGCCGAGCAGGGCCGGCCCGGCATGACGCGCTGGAAATAGGCGCCGGCGCGGCGCCTGACCTGGCGCTCTTCGGCCGGGTGAACATGGGCGCCGCCTGAGCCACCGGGCTGCTTGACCAGCCAGCCGTGCGGATCGGCGGGTGGAGAGAACCGTACCTCGGGATGGTGGAGGCCAAGCCCATCGAGCAGGGGAAAGAACTTCGCGGGATCGCGAACGGCGGCAACGATATCGGGGGCGTTGCCGAACAGCCGCCGCCCCGACGCCAGGCGGGACAGCAGCGCGATGCGCCCCTCGAAGCCGGACCCATAGACCAGGCCGGCCGAGCGGCCCGGCGGGGCGAGTTCCGCGGCGGCGGCCAGCAGGCGCCGTCGGTCGAAGCGAAGTTCTTTCGAGGACACGACGGACCGGCAGGCCTCGGCGAGCGCGCAGGTGTCGCGATCGGCGAAGTAGTCGAGAACCACCACCGGGTGGCCGCCGCGCGCGGCCGACTCGGCGAGCGCGCGGCCGGTGACGCCCGCAACGAGCATCGGTGCCGGCTCAGTCCGCACGGGGAAATTTATGCATTGCCACATCTTAGCGGATATAATGTTCGGTTGACCATGCCCGCATCCCCCGTGATTCCAGAGGCGGTTTCCAATGTCGCCTGCCCGTTCTGCGGGCTGGTCTGCGACGACCTCGAGGTGAGCACTGCGGCTGGCCGTGTGACCGTGCAGGCGAACGGTTGCGCGCTGGCTCTCGCCGCATTCGAGCGCGGCAATAGCGACGGCGGGACCGGGCCGAGGATCGACGGCGTTCCGGCGAGCCTGGCGGACGCGGCGGCAACCGCGGCGCGCTTGCTGCTCGGGTCGCGGCTGCCGGTGATCGGGGGGCTCGCGACCGACGTGGAAGGGGCGCGCGCCGCGGGCCGGCTGGCAGACCGGCTCGGCGGGGTGCTCGATCACATGAACTCCGCCACCTTCCTGCGCAACACGATGGTGCTGCAGGACAGCGGCTGGATCGCGACGACGCTGTCCGAAGTGCGCAACCGGGCCGACCTGCTGATCGTGGCCGGTGGCGACGTGGTGAGCCGGTTTCCGCGCTTCTTCGAACGATGCATCGCCAACGGGGACACGCTGTTCGGCGAGGGCCGGACCTGCGATGTGATCTTCCTGGGCCCCGGGGTCCCTGCCGGCAGCACCATTCCGGGCATCGTGCCCACCGTGATTCCGTGCGACGTGACGCAGCTCGCGGCGGCGTTCGGCCTGCTCCGGGCGCTGCTGGCGGGCCGGCCGGTGCAGGCGGAGAGCGCGGCGGGCATGCCGCTCGCCACCTGGAGGTCGCTGGTGGAGCGGATGAAAGTGGCGCGCTACGGGGTGATGGCCTGGGCGGCGGGCGACTTCCCGTTTCCCCATGCGGAACTGACGGTTCAGTCGCTGTGCGAGCTGGTGAAGGAACTCAACCTTGAGGGCCGGTTCTCGGGACTGCCGCTGGGCGGCAGCGACGGCGACATCACCGCGGACGCGGTGCACCTGTGGCAGACCGGCTTCGGCTCGCGGACCTCCTTCGGGCAGGGCATCCCCGAGAACGATGCGTACCATCACTCGACGGCGCGCCTGCTGGCACGGGGCGAGGCCGACGTGCTCGTGTGGATCTCCAGCCTGAACGAGGCGCGCACCCCACCGCCGACCAGCATTCCCACGATCGTGCTGGGTTGCACGGGCATGGCGTTCGAGCGGGAGCCCGCGGTGTTCATCCCGGTGGGAACCCCGGGCCTCGATCATGCCGGCCACCTGTTCCGCACCGACCGGGTGGTGGCACTGCCGCTGCAGCAGTTGCGACCCTCGACCCTTCCGAGCGTGGCGGACGTGCTGGCCGCGATCCACGCCGCACTCGAGGAGTCCTAGGCCCATGCTGCTCAAGCTCAAGGGGGGCCGGGTGTACGACCCCGCCAACGGCGTGGACGGCGAGATCCGCGACCTGTACGTGCGCGACGGGCAGATCGCCTCGACTCCCGCCCCGGACGAGCGGATCGACCGGGAGTACGACCTGGGCGGCCGGGTGGTCATGGCGGGCGCCATCGACATGCACACCCACATCGGCGGCGGGAAGATGAACATCGCCCGTGCGATGCTGCCCGAGGACCATCGAGCCGATCCGGTGGCGCGGACGGCCATCACCCGAGCCTCCTGCGGCCACGCCGCACCGGGCACGTTCGCCACCGGCTATCGCTACGCGGAGATGGGGTACACGGCCTGCTTCGAGCCGGCCATCCTGCCGGTGAATGCGCGGCAGGCCCATCTCGAGATGGGCGACACGCCGATGGTGGACAAGGGCGGCTACGTGATGCTCGGGAGCGACGACTTCCTGCTCCGCCTCATGGCGGCGGGGGAAGACCAGAAGCTGATCAACGACTACGTCGCGTGGACCCTGCAGGCGACGCACTGCATCGGCATCAAGGTGGTGAATCCTGGCGGCATCTCCGCGTTCAAGTTCAACCAGCGGACGATGCAGCTCGACGAAGCGCACCCCTTCTACGGTGTGACGCCCCGCGACATCCTCCGGGTGCTGAGCCGCGCGGTGCACGAGCTGGGCGTTCCCCACCCCCTCCACGTGCACAGCAGCAACCTCGGAGTGCCGGGCAACGTGGACACCACGCTCGGCACCATTCGCGCGTCGGAGGGGCTGCCGATCCACCTGACCCACATCCAGTTCCACAGCTACGGCACGGAGGGGGACCGCAAGTTCTCCTCGGCCGCGGCGCGGGTGGCCGAGGCGGTCAACAGCACCCCCAACGCCAGCTGTGACGTGGGCCAGGTCCTGTTCGGGCAGACGGTCACCGCCTCGGCCGACAGCATGAGCCAGCAGCGGAACTCCGGGTTCGCCAACCCGCCGAAGTACGTGGTGATGGATATCGAGTGCGACGCCGGCTGCGGCGTGGTGCCGTTCAAGTACCGCGACCGGAACTTCGTCAACGCGCTGCAATGGGCGGTCGGGCTGGAGATCTTCCTCCTGGTCAACGATCCGTGGCGGGTGTTCCTCACGACGGATCACCCGAACGGCGCTCCGTTCACGACCTATCCGCACCTCATCCGGCTGCTCATGGACCGGACCTTCCGCAACGAGCGGCTGGGGCTGATCCACCCCGACGCGCAGGCACTCACGACGGTGGGCAGCATCGATCGCGAGTATTCGCTGTACGAGATCGCCATCCTCACGCGGGCCGCCCCGGCGAAGCTCCTGGGCCTCGCCGACCTCGGTCATCTCGCGCCGGGGGCGCGCGCGGACATCACCGTCTACCGGAACGACCCGGACCGGGAGCGGATGTTCTCGGCTCCCGAGTACGTGTTCAAGGACGGGGATGTCGTGGTGCGCGACGGCAAGGTGGTGAAGGTGACGTGGGGCCGGTACCACCGGGTGCAGCCGGAGTACGACCACGGCATCGAGCGCCGCCTCAAGGACCACTTCGACCGCTACCAGACCATGCGCGCCGATCACATGCGCATCACGCCCGACGAGATGCACGCGTTCGGGCACGGTGCGGACGTCGTCACCCATCCCTGCAGGCGCTGACTCCCATGAACATCAACGGTGTCACGATCGACAACGCGTTCGCGGAAGCCTTCGGGATGAAGGCCACCCGCATCCTCATCACCGCGCACAACCTGGAGTGGGCGTATCACGCGGCGAACGCGGCGACGGGATTCGCCACCTCGGTGATCGCCTGCGGCTGCGAAGCCGGAATCGAGCGCGAACTCGGCCGGGCGGAAACCCCGGACGGGCGCCCGGGCCTCTCGGTGCTGCTGTTCGCCACCTCGGCCAAGGAACTGGTGAAGCAGCTGGAACGGCGGGTGGGCCAGTGCGTCCTGACGTCGCCCACGAGCGCCGTGTTCGCGGGCGCGGAGCACGGGGAACCGCTGCCGCTGGGGAAGACCCTCCGCTATTTCGGCGACGGGTTCCAGACGTCCAAGCTGATCGGCGGCCACCGCTACTGGCGGATCCCGGTGTTGGATGGCGACTTCCTGATCCAGGACACGACCGACATGGTCAGTGGCGTGGGGGGCGGCAACTTCCTGGTGCTGGCGGAGTCGCTGGAACAGACGCTGACCGCCTGCGAGGCGGCCGTGGCATCCATGCGCCGGGTGCCGAACGTCATCATGCCCTTCCCGGGCGGGGTGGTACGGTCGGGCTCCAAGGTGGGCTCCAAGTATCCGGCGCTGCGGGCCTCGACCAACGACGCGTTCTGCCCCACGATCCGCGGGGTCACCACGACGCAACTCACTCCGGACGTGGGGGCGGTGCTCGAGATCGTGATCGACGGGCTATCGCCCGCCGCGGTGACTCATGCGATGCGGGTGGGGATCGATGCCGTGGTGGCGCTGGGCGCGGCCCACGGCGTAAGGCGAGTGAGCGCCGGGGATTACGGCGGCAAGCTGGGCAAGTACCACTTCCGGCTGCACGACATCATGGCCTGACCTTCCCCGCCCTGGGCGGGCCGGAGGGCGCGCTGTCCGTTGCGCGGGCGGGATATGCGTTATAGTAAGAGGGAAGGGGAAAATGCCCATGGCTGAAATGATGACGTTGATCGGTGGGCGCTCCAGCCGGCAGGGCACAGCGCTCTGTGCGGGCAAGCTGGAGGCGGAGTATCTCGACGTGTCCACCACCGTGGAGATGA
Source organism: Gemmatimonadota bacterium (assembly GCA_017889745.1). Classification (GTDB taxonomy): domain Bacteria; phylum Gemmatimonadota; class Gemmatimonadetes; order Gemmatimonadales; family GWC2-71-9; genus JAGGAG01. The sequence continues at coordinate 8,294 of JAGGAG010000103.1, forward strand.
ACGTGGAGGACATGGCGCGCCTGGGTCTCCAGAACGAGAGCAAGGTGCGGCTGCGCACGCCGTCGGGCGAGACCATCCTGCGCTGCAAGGGCCGTGAGACCAAGGACCTCCCGAAGGGGCTCCTCTTCATGGCCTACGGACCAGCCTCCAGCCAGCTCATGGCGGGCGACACCGCGGGCACCGGCATGCCACTCTCCAAGAATCTCAGCGTAGAGGTCGAGGCCGTGGGGCCGGACCAGGTCCCGGGAGGATCGCGCGATGAGTGACGACAACATCCGCACCGTGATGGACGCCACCTGCACCTTCTGCGGCTGCGTCTGCGACGACATCAACCTGACGGTCGATATCGCCGAGCACAAGATCACCAAGTCGCAGAACGCCTGCGTGCTCGGCAAGGCGTGGTTCAAGGAGCACGGCATCGAAGAGCGCCCGTTTGCGCTCATCGGCGGGCGGGAGGCCACGACCGAGGAAGCGGTCGAGGCAGCGGCGCAGATCCTCGCCGAGGCGCGATTCCCCGTCATCTACGGCCTGTCGGACACCACGTGCGAGGCGCAGCGCGTCGCGGTGTCGATCGGCGACATGATCGGCGGCAACGTGGACACCACCACCTCGGTGTGTCACGGGCCGACGGGCATGGCGTTCCAGAACCTCGGTGAGAGCACCGCGTCCCTGGGCGAGATCAGGAACCGGGCGGACCTGGTCATCTTCTGGGGCGGCAACCCCGCCGAAGCGCACCCGAGGCTGTTCACCCGCTACGCGGTGACCCCGAAGGGCATGTACACGCCGAACGGGAAGAAGGACCGCACGGTGGTGCTGGTCGACGTGCGGCGCACTCCCAGCACACCGGTGGCGGACATCTTCCTCCAGGTGAAGCCGGGGAGCGACTTCGAGGTCCTGTGGGCGCTCCGGGCCCTGGTGAAGGGACGAAAGGTCGATGCCTCCATCGAGCAGCGGACGGGAATCGCGCTGCCGGTCCTGGAGGACCTGGTCGCCAGGATGAAGAGCTGCCGGTTCGGGGCGCTGCTGTTCGGGATGGGCCTCACGATGACGCGCGGCCGGCACTTCAACGCCGGCGCGCTCCTGGCCCTCGCCACCGACCTCAACGAGTTCACCCATTTCGTGGCGGCCCCGGTGCGCGGGCACGGCAACGTGACGGGCGCCGACAACGTGGTGTCCTGGCAGACGGGATATCCCTTCGGCGTCAACTTCAGCCGGGGCTATCCCCGCTTCAATCCGGGGGAGTGGACCACGGCGGACCTGCTCGCCCGGCGCGAGGTGGATGCCGCGATGATCATCGCGAGCGATCCGGGGTCGAACTTTTCCCAGGCGGCAATCGAGCACCTCAAGCGCATCCCGGTCATCACCCTCGATCCCAAGGCCACGGTGACCAGCCAGCTGGCCCGGGTGGCGTTCACCACGGCCACCTACGGCATCAACGTGCCGGGCACGGTGTACCGGATGGACAACGTGCC
>JAGGAG010000203.1 GCA_017889745.1 Gemmatimonadota bacterium
TAGTTTCCTCATAGTAGTAGTTATCGAGAACAATAACTGCTGACTTGCCGCGTGGATCGATGCGGCGAGGATCTTTGCGCTTCCTCGCCTGCCGGTGGACGTAGCGCATGACGCCGCCGTAGCCAGCGGCGAGCCAGCGGTCGAGGATATCACCGTGCGGAGTAGGGGAGAGGTCGGCGATGCCACAGGCGATGAAGCCGAGCGAGAGCGCGAAGGCCTTGAGGTCGTCGACTTGAAAGAGCACCGGGGAGGACGGGGCCGTCATCCGCGCACTTCACGCTCGGCGGCCTGGACCGGGAACTCTTCGGTCCCGGTGATGAGGCGGGCGCCGCGCTCGTAGTTGAAGTAGGACCAGGCCCACTGCAGCATGACGAGAATACGGTTCCGGAAGCCGATCAGGAACGCAATGTGGACAAAGGCCCAGATAAGCCAGGCAACGAAGCCGGAGAACTTGAGCTTCCAGATCGCGGCGACTGCCTGGCCACGGCCGATGACGGCGAGCTGGCCCTTGTCGAAGTACTTGAACGGCGTGCGCGGCTTTCCACGCAGGTCGCCGGCGATGACACGGGCGACGTAGCGGCCCATCTGCATTGCCGTGGGTGCCACGCCGGGGAGGATGCCCTGCACCGGATCCTCGAAGTGGGCCGCATCGCCGATGACGAACACCTCGGGATGCCCGGGAATGGTGCAGTCGGGCTCGACGTTGGCGCGCCCCATCCGGTCGAGCGGTGTGTCCAGGGTCTTGAGCAGGGGCGAACCACGCATGCCGGCGGCCCATACCACGGTGTGCGTGGGGATGGTCCAGCCGGCGGCCTGGACGCAGCCACGCTTGATGTCGCTCACCAGCATGTTCTCGCGCACCTCGACGCCCAGTCCGCGGAGCTTCTCCTTGGCCTTGGCGCTCAGTTCCTCGGGATAGCTGGGCAGGATGCGGGGTCCGCCCTCGAGCAACATCACCGTGGCCTCGCGCGGGTCGATGTGCCTGAAATCGCGCGCCAGGGTGTATCGACGCAGCTCGGCGATAATCGCGGCCATCTCGACTCCCGTCGGGCCGCCACCGACCACGACAAAGGTGAGATGGGCATGCCGACGGGCCACATCGGTCTCGCGCTCGGCCTGCTCGAAGGCGAGGAGGACGCGCTGCCGGATATCGAGGGCATCGTCGAGCGTCTTGAGGCCGGGGGCGAGGGGAGCCCACGCCTCGTCGTTCCCGTAATAGGAGGTCTCGATACCGGTAGCGATGATGCAGTAGTCGTAGTCGATACTACTACCGTCGACCATCCGAACGGCCTTGGCGGCGGCGTCGACGCTGGCCACATCGGCGAGTACGACCTCGGTGTGGGCCTCGCCGCGGAGGGTGCGGCGGATCGGTGTGGCGATGTCGGACGGGTTGAGTGCGGCGCCCGCCACCTGGTAGAGCATCGGCTGGAACAGGTGGTGGTTGTGGCGGTCGACCACGGTGATTCGCACGGAGGCCGAGTCGAGCGCGCGGGCCGCATACATGCCGCCGAAGCCGGCGCCGATGACAACGACCCTGGGATGCTGTGGAGCCATGACGTGTAAGGTAAGGCGGGGAAGGCAGGGAGTTAGAGGTGCATCGTCTCCCGGCGCCAGCGGGCGAAACGGAGCACGTCCGCGGCGGGGGGTACCGCCGCCTCGTCTCCGTACGCCGTATACATGCGCCAGCGGAGGTAGGGCAGGTCGGGGAGCGGAAGCCAGGGGAACCGAGCCCACCACCGGCGGCGGCGGAACGCCCAGGCCGTCCGCGCGAGGTCGATGCCGACGCGCGGATTGATGATACCGCGGAGGGCGAGCGTTCCCGTCAGGGCGACCCAGCTGCCGGGGTAGCGTCCTTCCCAGCCCTCGTGCGGCGTCTCTTCTGTCGCGGCCATGAGCAAACAAGATAACGCAGTATATTTGGCACCCTATGACCGTGCGCCCGCTGCAGACGCAACTCGCCGTACGGTACCGCGACGAATTTCCGATCTTCCGTCACTCGGTGTACCTGAACAGCTGCTCCCTGGGAGCGCTGTCGCGGCGGTCGCGGGCACGGGTAAACACCTATCTGGACCAGTGGGAAACGCGGGGCGCATCCGCGTGGTACGACACCTGGTGGCAGGCGCTCGCCGAGCTGCGCGCGGCCTACGGCCGGGTGGTGGGCGCATCGGCGGGAACGATCGCGCTGCACCCGAACATCTCGAGCGCGCTCACCAGCATCGCCGAGTCGCTCGACTATTCCCGCCGCCCGAAAGTGGTGGTGACGTCGCTCGATTTCCCGACCATCGCCTACCAGTGGCTGGCGCGGGTGCCGCATGGCGTTGAGGTCGTTGTGCTGCAGAGCCCCGATGGGGTGCGGGTGCCGCTGGACCTGTATGAGCGCGCCATCGACGATCGCACGGCACTCGTGGCCACGAGCCACGTGTTCTTCACCAGCGGCTGCATTCAGGACGCCGGTGCGATCGCGGCCATCGCGCACCGGCGCGGGGCCCTGGCGCTGATCGACGGCTACCAGGCGGCGGGGCAGATCCCGGTGGACGTGGTGGCAATGGACGCCGACTTCTACGCGAGCGGCGGCCTCAAGTGGCTGCTCGGTGGAGCCGGCATCGCCTTCGTGTATGCGCGCGCCGACTTGCTGCCGTCGCTCGCGCCGCGCGCGGCGGGCTGGTTCAGTCACCGGGAGCAGTTCCGCTTCGATCCCAGCGCGCTCGAGCTGCACGACGATGCGCGCCGGCTGGAGAGTGGCACGCCGGCGCTGATGCCGGTGTATGCGCAACTGGGCGGGCTCGAGTTGCTGGAGGAGATCGGCATCGACGCCGTGCGGCGCGAGACCGCCGCGCTCACCGAAGACCTGGTGGCGCTGGCCCGCGAGCGGGGCCTCCAGCCCAGGGTGGCCGGCACGCCGGCCGAGCGGAGCGGCATCGTAATGCTGCCGAGCGAGGATCCGGCGCGTGACGTGCGCAGCCTGGCCGCGGCGGGGATCATCACCGATGCGCGCCCGGGCCATGTCCGCGTATCACCGTACTTCTACAACGTGCCCGACGACTACCGGGCGCTCCTGGAGCACCTGGCCCCATGACCCAAGGTTCCACGCCGACGCCGATGCCCTTCCGCCTGACGAATCCGACTTCGCTCGGTACCGAGGATCAACAGCTGCTGCACCAGGTCGTGTCGCCCGGAGAAAGGGAGGAGGCGATCCGGGTCAGTGATTCGTGGCGGGTGCTGCGGATCCTGGGCGAGTTCGTGTGGGGCTTCGACAACCTGGCCGACGTGCAGGACGGCGTGACCGTCTTCGGCTCGGCGCGCACGAAGGAAGGCACCCCATACTACGAGCAGGCGCGGCAGACGTGCCGCCTGCTGGCGGAACAGCACATTCCGGTCATCACCGGCGGGGGACCGGGGATCATGGAAGCGGGCAACCGGGGCGCGTCGGAAGGCGGCGGGCTCTCGATCGGCTGCAATATCGAGCTGCCGTTCGAGCAGCGGGGCAACGCCTTCACCAACCGCCCGCTCTACTTCAAGTTCTTCTTCGTGCGGAAGACGATGTTCGTGAAGTACTCGACGGCGTTCATCGTCTTCCCCGGCGGCTACGGCACCCTGGACGAACTGTTCGAGGCACTGACGCTGATCCAGACCGGAAAGGTGAGCAACTTCC
>JAGGAG010000204.1 GCA_017889745.1 Gemmatimonadota bacterium
CCTGATTGCGCCCGGCTCGTGGCCAGCGGTGCGAGCGCCGACCTCTACTGCATCCCGCTCATTCCGGCACCGGGCTACGACGCCCACGGATCGGTGGAACTGGGATGGGTTCCGGGGCCGTTCACGGTGGCCGTGTCGCCAGGCGGCGTTCAAGGATGGAACCTCCTCATCTCGGCCGCGGGCCTCGATCGCAAGAGCCGCGGCGGCAGGTCCGGGTTCGTGGCCTGGGCGTCGCCGCCGTCGTTGACGCCCCTGGTCAGGCTGGGGGTGATGGGAACCGGCCCGCTGCAGGCGGGGCCGGTGGCCTTTGACCGCTTCCTCGTGCTCATCAGCGCCGAAGCGGACACCGCCACCCGGGAGATGCGGGGGAAGGTGGTGCTGCGCGGCGAGTCGCCCAGCAACCGGCTCCGGCCGGCGGACACGTACCAGTTCTTCCTCGGCGCGCTCACGCCCCGCGCTGCCACGGGCGATCACATGAACCACCAGGCACAGCATGGTGACGGCAGCCAGGCCTGGGTCGAGGCCCCGATGTATCCCGGCCTCGACATGCTGCCGTCGGAGATGGCGCTGCGTCCGGCGGAAGCGCCCTGGCTGCCGGCACCGGATCCGGCGGCCCCGGCGGCGCGGCCACGCGAAGTGGTGCAACTGAAGAACGGTGACACCCTCGACCTCACCGCCGGCGTAGTGCGGCGGTCGATTGCGGGACGCGACTATACCATGTTCGGCTTCAACGGCCAGTATCCAGGGCCGCTCATCGCCGTGACGCGCGGCTCGACGGTCACGGTGCGAGTGAACAACCAGTTGTCGATGCCGACGACGGTGCACTGGCATGGCGTGCGCCTGGACAACCGCTACGACGGCGTGCCGGACGCCGCGCACCCACCGGTCGCTCCGGGGGAGACCTTCGCCTACCAGCTGCGCTTCCCCGACGAGGGCTTGTTCTGGTACCACCCGCACGTACGCGAGGACATACAGCAGGACCTCGGCCTGTACGGCAACATCTTCGTGCTGCCGGCGGGTGCCGACCCGGTGCCAGGCCCGAGCGAGAGCTTCCTGATCCTCGACGACCTGCTGATCGGCGACGCCGGGCTGGTGCCCTATGGCGCCGAGACGCCGACCCACGCGGCGATGGGCCGGTTCGGCAATGTGATGCTGGTGAACGGCGAGACCGCATGGAATGCCAGCGCGCGCGCGAACGAACCGCTGCGGCTGCACCTTACCAATGTCTCCAATACCCGCACGTTCAACCTCTCGTTCGGTTCCGGTGCGCGGATCACGGTGGTGAGCTCGGATTTGGGGGAGTTTGCCCACCAGGCGGCGGTGGAGAGCGTCGTCATCGCGCCGGCGGAGCGGTACACGATCGATGTCAGCTTCGAGAAGGCAGGTCGCTACACCCTGGTGAACCGGGTGCGCGCCATCGATCACCTGTACGGCCGGTTCTTCGATGCCGTGGACACGCTGGGCGCGGTCGCGGTGACGGCAGGAGCGACGGCGCCTCGTGCGAGTGCCGCCCCGGCGCCGGGGCGCGATGCGGAGGAGATGCTCGCCCTGGCGCGGGCCAACGTCGGCCTGCCGCCGCAGCACACGCTCGAGCTCAGCGCGCGCTTCACCAGCTTGCCGTTCGTCAGCGAGCAACTCATGCGACTCGACTCGATCTACTTCAACCCGGTGGAGTGGGAAGGCACCATGCCCGGCATGAACCAGGCGACCACGGGACGCCAGGCGCACTGGATCCTGAGGGACCCCGACACCGGCGCCGAGAACATGGACGTGCACTGGACGTTCAGGCAGGGTGAGCTGGTACGCCTGCGGCTGGTCGGCACGCGGAACACGCTCCACGGCATGCACCACCCCATCCACATCCATGGCCAGCGCTTCCTGGTGCTGGCGGTGAACGGTACGCCGAACGAGAATCCTGTATGGAAGGACACCGTCCTCCTGCCGGCGGCGGGCGCCCTGGACCTGCTGGTGGAGATGTCCAATCCCGGCACCTGGATGCTGCACTGCCACATCGCGGAACACCTGCAGGCGGGCATGATGACGCACTTCGACGTGGAGGATCAATGAGGCGCTATCCCACAGCCTTCGGGCTCCTGTTGCTGATTCTGCCCTCGGTGCTGTGGGCGCAGCGACCCACGCTGTCGGAGAACGTGCGCAAGTACGTCAGCAGCGACACGAGCCTGGTGGCGATCACTGGCGTCACCGTAATTGACGGGCGGGGCGGGCCGGCGGTGCGGGACCAGACCGTGGTGATCCGCGACGGTCGCATCGCCGACGTGGGGCCATCGAGCAAGGTGAGGGCGCCGGGCGGCGCCCTGGTGGTCGATGGCACCGGCGCGACGCTCATTCCCGGCATCATCGGGATGCACGACCACATGTTCTACACGGCGGCGGGCGGCGTGGGCGTCACCATGAGCTACACCGGGCCGAAGCTGTATCTGGCGAGCGGGGTCACGTCAGTGCGCACCACCGGTACCCGTTCTCCCTACGCCGACATCAACCTGAAGCACGCGGTGGACTCCGGCTTCGCACCGGGCCCGCGGATCCACGTCACCACGCCGTACCTCACCGGGCCGGAGGGTGGCGGCTCGATGTCGGTGGCGTCGGAGCCGGAGCAGGCTCGCCGCTTCGTGGCCTACTGGGCCGCCGAGGGCGCCACCTGGGTCAAGTTCTACACCGACATCTCGCGCGCGGCCATGAAGGCGGCGATCGACGAGGCGCACAAGCAGGGCATCAAGGCGACGGGCCATCTCTGCTCCGTGACCTTCAAGGAGGCAGTGGACCTCGGCATCGACGACTTCGCCCACGGAGTGCTCACCGCCAGCGATTTCATCGCCGGCAAGCAGCCCGACAAGTGCCCCAGCAACGTGTACAAGCAGCTCGACTCCCTGGTCAACGACGACAGCCAGCTCGCCAAGTCGCTCATCGACCTGATGATCTCGCGCAAGGTGTCGATGACCACGACGATGGCAATCTACGAGGCGCTCTATCCGGGGCGGCCGGTGCAGGACGAGCGCTCGCTCGAGCTCATGACGCCCGTGGTCCGCGCGGCATACGTGAAGAACCGTGCCTATATCGACTCGGTGCCCGGCTGGATGTTCACGCCCGATGGTTTCCGCCGGGCGCTCGCTTTCGACAAGGCGTTCTACGCGGCGGGCGGCGTGCTGGCGAGCGGGGTGGATCCGACCGGCAATGGCGGCGCGCTTCCCGGGTTCGGGGACCAGCGGGGCTACGAGCTGCTGCGCGAGGGCGGACTCTCGGCGGAACAAGCGGTCCAGGTGGTGAGCTACAACGGCGCACGGGTGCTCGGCGTCGAGAGGACGCTCGGCTCGGTGGAGAAGGGAAAGATCGCCGACCTCGTGCTGCTCAAGGGTGACCTGGTGGCCGACCCATCCGTGATTCGCAACGTGGTGACGGTATACAAGGATGGTGTGGCGTACGACCCGGCCAGGCTGATAGACGCGGTCAAGGGAAGGGTGGGTGTGGATTGATCATCGCCTTCCTGGGGCTGGGCCACATGGGCCAGCCCATGGCACGGAACCTGGTCCAGGCCGGGTTCGACGTGCGCACCTGGAATCGGTCCGGGGGTTCGGTGGAGGGCGCGACCA
>JAGGAG010000205.1 GCA_017889745.1 Gemmatimonadota bacterium
TCCGTGGCGCTCGGCCCAGCGGTGGTACATGCGCATGAGCATCTCGGCCCAGTCCTGCGACTCGGTGCCACCGGCGCCGGGATGGATGGTCAGGATGGCATCGCGCACGTCATCGGGCCCCTGGAGCATGGCCTGCAGCTCGAGCGCGCGCACGCCTTCGTCGAGCCGGTCCACCTCGGTGTCGAGCTCCACCTGCATGCCGGCGTCGGGCTCCGCCTGCAGCAGGTCGGCGAGCCCCCGGGCCTCGGTGACGCGGCTGTTCAGGTCGTCGAACGGGGTGACCCAGTTCTTGAGCTGCTTCACTTCCTGCACCACGGTGCGCGCCCGTTCCTGGTTGGCCCAGAACCCGGCGTCGCCCTGCTGGGACTCCAGCGTGCTCAGACGCTCCCGCTTGTTGTCCAGGTCAAAGAAAACCTCGGAGTTCGTGGAGGCGGCGCTCCAGTTCGGACAGGCGGTCGGTCAGCTCGGACATGAGAAGCCTAAGTAAGAGTCAGCCAGAAACTTAACAGCGTGGGTCGGAACTGCGTGAACGGTGAAAGGTGAACGGTAAACGGGAGGTGGAGCGTCTGGCTCCCCTCCCGTTCACTGCTTACCGTTCACCGCTCACGCCGTCAGAAGATCGTGCTGCCGTCCCCGAGGATCTCGTTGAGCGCTTCCCGGAAGTACGGGGTCGAGTCGGCGAGCTCGCGGCCCACCTGCTCGACGTACTCCTCCCAGCTCTTGGTGATCTCCTCCTTGAACGCGTCCTTGATGGTGCCGGCCCTGAGGGCATCGCGGCGCTTGGCCGGATGGTACACCACCATGTCGGACACGAGGGCACGGGCCAGTCGGCGCGCCTTGAGGGCCGGATCCTGGGACAGGAAGGGATTGCCGCCGCGGCCGCCGGCTGCGGGGCGCGGGGGCACCATGGGCTGCGGCAGCGGCGTGGTGGATCGGGTTTGCGGCGGACGGGCCCCGGGAATGGCCGGCGGGATGAGCGACGACGCCTGCATCGGCCGGGGTGTGACCGGGGTCGCCATGGGCGGCGGTGGCGGCGCGTGACGCACCTGCGGCGCGACCGGCTCGACGCGGGGCGGTGGAGTCACCGGTGCCGGCGGAGTCACCGGTGCCGACGGCGGTGGTGGTGGTGGCGGCGGCGGCGCCATCCTGACCGGCGGTGCCACTTCCGCCGCCGCGCCGGCTACCGGCGCAACCGAGACCGGGAAGACCGCGGCACAGACGGAGCAGCGCGCGCGAATGCCCCCTGCCGGCACCTTGGCGGGATCAACGCGAAAGGTGGTGGAACAACTCGGGCACTGGACGTTCATGCGCCCTCCTCTGCCGCCGTGCCCCGACGGCGGTCGACGACGAATACGGAACCCGGCAGCGTCTTCGCGTAGCTCTTCATCTCGGTGGCGAGCTCGCTCACCTGCGCCGGGTGGGTGAACTTCCGGTTCCGGTTGGTGACGATGCCGATCGACAGCGTCATGAGCGGAACCCGGTGCAACTGCCCCCGCCGGTCCTTGCCGAAGAAATATCCCGCCCGCCGGTCCTGGTCGCTGTACTGCAGCGGAATGAGTGTGTCGAACACGCTCAGGATTTCGGTGCAGACTCCGCTGATCTCGGTTGCCGGCACGATGAAGATGAAGTCGTCACCACCAATGTGCCCCACGAACCCGCGTGCGCCAAGCATACCCTTGACCACGTCGTGCAGCAGGCGCGACAGGAGGTAGATGACCCGGTCGCCATCATAATAGCTGTAGCGGTCATTGTATTCCTTGAAATGATCGAGATCGGCGTAACAGACCGCGAACTCCTCACTCGTCTCCAGCCGCCGGCGCACGTCGCGCTCGATCTCCGTGGTGCCGGGAAGCCGGGTGGACGGGTGAACCGATACGTCGCGCTCGGTACGGGCGCGCATCGCCTCGATGCGGGCGCGCTGCTCCTCGGGCGAGAAAAAGGCGGTCAGGACCTCATCGGTCCCCGCAGAAAACCACTCCCGGACCACGTCGGCGCGATGCTCGCCGGCCAGGGCAACCACCGGCACGATGGCGGTAAAAGCATCGCCCTTGAGGCGGCGCACCAGCCCGAGGCCCTGCTCCGTGGCCCGCTCCGCGTCGAGGAAGAGCACGCAGGGGTGACCCCGCAGCACGATCGACTCGATTTCCTCGGCGACGGCGAGCGAGAGCAGAGGGTAGGAGTGCTCCTGAGCCCAATGACGCACCAGTGCCGGCACAGCAGCGCCGTCGGGTGCGTAGAAGAGAATTGTGGGTCTGGTTCGCACCCTACTGGCCTCGTAAACTAATAATTGATAGTAACTTACGCAGTTCAGTAGGGAGAGTCAAACCGCCCGCCCCCACCGCCGCCCGCTCTTACGTCCCCTAAATGAAGTACGCCGCAACCGCGATCATGGCATAGACTGCAAGGAGCTGCACTCCCTCGAACCAATGCGACTCACCGTCCAGGGTGACGATCGAGGTGGACAGCGTAGCGAGGAACAGGATCGCCACCTCGAACGGGGTGAATACCAGGTTCATCGGCTGGCCCAGGAAGAGGCCGACAAACACGAGCAAAGGAGCGACAAGCAGTGCAATCTGTGTGCTCGAACCGAGGGCGATCTGGAGCGAAAGTTCGATCTGTCCCTTGCGGGCCACGGTGATGGCGGTGGCGTGCTCGGCGGCGTTGCCGATGATGGGGATGACGATCAGGCCCAGGAAGACCTGGGACAGCCCGAGCTGGGCGGTGACCGCTTCGGTGGCATGTACCAGGATCTCGGACTCGACGGCGATGCCGACCGTCGCGAGGGCCAGCACCAGGACCGCGAGTCCCAGGCCCCAGGGCTTGCCGGACACGGGATGCGGCTCGCCAGCGAGGAGGCGGCGGTGGGTCTTGAGGGTGAAGAGAAGCGACGCCGCGTAGGTAACGAGCAGCACCAGCGACACGCCCTCCGCCAGGTGCAGTCCAGCGACGCCCGCGCCGGGCTCGGGATGCGCGTACCTGAACAGTGCCGGCAGGACGAGGCTCATGATGGCGAGCATGAGCATGCCGGCGCTCATGCCGGCGTTGGTGCGATTGAACTTGAGCTCGGCCTTCTTAGCGCCTCCCGCCACGATCGACAATCCCAGGATGAGCAGCAGGTTGCCGAGGATGCTGCCGGTGATCGACGCCTTGACCAGGTCGACGAGACCGGCCTGCAGGGCGACGATGGCAATGATGAGTTCCGCGGCGTTGCCGAACGTGGCATTGAGCAGGCCACCGAGGGTGGGGCCGGACCGCGCGGCGATCTGCTCGGTGGCCTCGCCCATGAAGCCGGCAAGCGGAAGCACGCCGAGGCAGGCAGTAGCGAACACGAGCAGCGGTGAGGCGTGCAGGTAGTTGAGCACGATGCTCGCCGGCACGGCAAGCAGGAAGAGGAACCGGCCCCACGAGATCTTCGGCCTGGGCCTGGGTGCGAGCTTGCCCACCGACGGGGGCCGGCGCTCTTGGGGCTCGGGTTCGGGGGATTCGGTGCGCGGAGGGCGCTCTGGCCGCGGAGGATGCTCAGGGCGCGGCGGCCGCGCGGTGCGTTCCTGCCGCGCCGGCCGCGCCGCCTTCTCGCGGGGCGGCTTTTCCTGGCGC
>JAGGAG010000104.1 GCA_017889745.1 Gemmatimonadota bacterium
CCGTTTGCCGCCAAGAGCGGCGGCACGTTCCAGGGCTATCGCATCGGCTACTGGCCGCGCGAGCGGAAGCCGGTCACACTGTACGGCCTGCCCGAAGGCTTCATCGAGGTGACGCCGGAGAACCAGGACGTCAAGCTGTCGTCGCGCTTCCGCGTCCGTGATTTCCTCACGAAGGACCAGGGCACCGTGTGGCCCAAGTACCTGGTGGTTCAGCCCACGCTCCTCGACAAGCTCGAACTCATTGCCGATGAGCTCGAGCGCCTGGGCAAGCCGTCCACCATCAAGGTGCTCTCCGGCTTCCGGACACCCCAGTACAACGCCAAGGGCGTCTGCCGCCGCTGTGGCCGCGCCCGGGACAGCCGGCACATGTATGGCGACGCCTCCGACATCTTCGTCGACGGTGACGACAATGGCGTCATGGACGACCTGAACGGGGACGGCCGGGTGACGGTGGCCGACGCCCGGTACCTCGCCCGCATCGCCGACCAGGTCGAGGGCGAGCACCCCGAGCTGACGGGTGGCATCGGCATCTACCGCGCTACCGGGGCGCACGGACCGTTCGTGCACGTCGACACACGGGGATTCGTAGCGCGCTGGTAGCGGCGTGGCCGGCGGTCGGCACCGGGCAGGCGGCGACGGGAAGCGGCGAGGGGAGGAGCGCATCAAGCGCCCCTCCCCTTCTTGCTGCGCGCCGCCTGTGTACGGCTTACTGCTTACACGGTGCGGTTGGATCGGGCTTCGGCTTGTCGACCACCATGCGATGGTCGTCGTTCGCCACCACCAGCGCCACATTGGCGATGAAGGTGTCGATCCGCGCCATCTTGTTGTAGTTGACGAACTGCGGCTCGTCGGTGACCTGGTGGTAGTCCTGGTGCACGCCCGTGGTGAAGAACACCACCGGGATGCCGTAGCGGGCGTAGTTCGCGTGGTCGCTGCGGCAATAGATGTTGGCCGGGTGACCATCGGCGTCGAGCGTGTAGTCGAACGCGAAGCCGTAGTTCCCGTCGACGTTGACCTTCTCCACCAGGTCGCCCAGCTCGGTCGACAGGCGGCGTGAGCCAACGAGCTGGAGGTAGTTCGGGCCGCCCCTGGTCTTGCCGTCGGCCAGGACATCGTCGGTCTCGTTGCCACGGCCGACCATGTCGATGTTCAGCTGCGCCACGATCGAATCGCGCGGCACGGTGGGGTGATCGGTGAAGTACTCCGAGCCCCAGAGGCCCTTCTCCTCGCCGGTGTGCCACACGAACAGGACCGACCGCTTCGGCTTGACCTTGCTCTTCACCAGGGCGCCGGCAATGGCGAGCACCGACATGGAGCCCGAGCCATCGTCGTCCGCGCCGTTGTTGATGGAGTCGAGCCGCGGCTTGTTGACCTTGCGCAGGCTGTCGAGCGTGGATTGTACCTGCGCCAGCTGCTCCGGCGTCGGCTTCGGGTTGCCGCTCTCGGCGCCGGCCGGCCGCACGACGTGGTTGTACGCCCAGATGGAGTCGTGATCGACCGGCGGACCATCGGAAAGCCCGACGTGATCGTTGTGCGCGCCGATGGCGACGTACTCACCCTTGAGCCTGGGATCGCTGCCCGGAAGGAGCGCCACCACGTTGCGGGCGGGCGTGCTCACCTCGGTCGACAGCATGGTGATGTTGGCCGAGACCGGGCGGCCTGCTGTGCCGGCCGTGAGGCTCGTTGGGTCCGCGCCCAGGATGGTCGCCGCGGCGCCGGGCGAGACCAGCATGGCGAACGGGCTTCCCGCCTTCGGGCCCTCGTCCTCACCCTTCATGGATTCCTGCGTCTTCGACAGGAAGCCCACGACCTGCGGCGGCGTGATGTCGAGTGCCACCACGGCGATGCCGGCAGCGGTCGCGTACTTCTTCCGGTCGAGACCCTGCCAGAACTGCCAGATGGGCTGGCCGTTCTTTCCCATCGGCGGCGTGAAGACCACCAGCTTGCCGGCGATCTGTGCGTCGCTCAGGCTCACGGTGCTGTCGCCGATCCGGCCGGCGTAGACCGAGCCGATGCTGCTGGCGGTGAACGTCGGCGAAAAGCCGAGTTGCGACACCGCTCCGAAGCTCACGTAGTCCCTGCCCATCACGAGCGACGCGCCGCCGGCCGTCAGGGTCGAGTTCGGGTTGATGCCCTTCCGCACCAGCGGGATCACCTGGAAGTAGCCGCCGTTCTCGCCGGCCGGCTCGAGGCCCAGCTTCCTGGCCTGGGCGGCGATGAAGGTGGTGCCCTTCACGTTGCCGATGGTGCCGGTCTCGCGGCCCTGCATCGAGTCATCGGCGAAGGCGTACAGGTCGGTTTTCAGGGTGGCGGGCGACACGGCCGGGAATGCGGCGCCCGGGCTCGGCTGGGTGGCAGGGGTCTTCTGGCCGCTGCTGCACGCAGCCAAGGCGGCCAGGGCAATCGGCCCCAGGTTAAGGCGCATTCTCAAGACGGTCTCCCAGAGGGGGTTAAGGACGCGGGCATAAGGTAATGGCGGGCCGTACGGGGAGACCAGCAAAAAGTTACGGCCGGCGGGCTGGGGCCCGCCCGGCTCCGGCCCTCACTCGGGGGGGCCGATTCCCCGGCTGCCGGAAACTGCACGCCCTGGCGTCCGCCCCGGCGGGGGTCAGTTGATGCCGATCTTGTACCCGAGCGTCAATTCCCACGCCTGGTTCTTGATATCGGGCGCACTGCTGAAGAGCGAGTTCGAGGACGTGTACGTGTTGTTGAAGCTGTAGTCGTACCGCGCCTGGAAGGTGAAGTGGCAGTAGCTCACTCCTACCCCGAAGATGGCGGAAAAATCGAGTCCCGTTGCTTCCGGGTCCATCGCATTCGGGCCGAGGTCCCGCTCCCCGCACCTGGTGCTCCTGCCGTCGTTCTCGATGTACTCGCACCCGACGTTTATGCCGATGGCCGGCCCGGCGATCGCACTGAACATCAGCGGCCACTTCCCAGTAGTGACCGGATAGCGGGCCTTGAAGAGGAGGGGAAGCTCGATGTAGCTCAGGGTGTTCTCGGTGCTCAGGGTGACGCCGGCTGAGTCCGCGTGGTAGTTGGCGCCCTTCTGTATGTAGAGGACCTGTGGTTCGAGCGCGAAGTACGGGGTGAAGGTCAGGGTAAGGAAGCCACCCGCGGTGGCCCCGACTCGCACATCGGCGTCGCCAACGTCCGCGCCGCGCAGCGTGGAGAACGACACCCCCGCCATGGGTCCCACGACGATCGCGGGCGGCTCGTCCTCGAACTGCGCGACCCCCTTCGCGGCCGTGAGGGCCAGCATCATCACGGCGCAGCCTGCTGTGCGAAACAGGGTCACGTATCCTCCCCATGTGGCCGGGTGGCATTGTCTGCGGACGGGATGAGCCAAGGGTACAAGCCGGTCCGGGCTGCGGGAAGAACCGTGACCCTGCAGCCGTGCCCCGAAACGGTGCCGAATCTGACGCATTGCCTGCGCGAGCGGCGCCCTGCACATTTACGGCCGTCATGATGCCCTTCACCAGCCTGCGGTCAGTGGCCCGGCGGTACCTCGCCGGTGCGGCCATGTTCGGGTTCTGCCTGAACGTGGCGACGCCGACCATTGCGCACGGCTGCGGCCATCCGGCATCCGCCGGGGCACCGGCTGCCACGGTGCATCACGCGGCACATCAGGGGCACGCATCCGCCCCGGCGCCGGCAGAGCAACCGTCGCACGACAAGAAGTGCCAGTGCGTCGGCCACTCGTGCGGCACCGCCCTCGCAGTCCCGGTACCGGTCGCGGCCGGACCGCGCGCGGTGCCCGTGTTCAGCCGGAACGAGCCGGTTCGCAGCGCCGATCGCCTCTCGGCGCTCGTTCAGCATCTCCTCCCCTTCGCCGTCGGCCCCCCCAGCGGCATCCTCGCCTGACCAGCTAGTGCTCGTCGCGCGCGCCCGCCGTTGAGGGGCGTCCGGAGCTCCCTGTCCCTGGAGTGACATGACCGTCTGCAGGCTGATCGTCGCCATGGCGATGGTCGGCGCCGTTGTGGGTGCCGGCCCGGTGTCGGCGCAGGAGCGCTCCGACACGGGGAAGGTGCACACGCTCGATTCCCTCGTGGTGTCGGGGGCGCCGGTACGCGCGGCGCCGCCGCCGGTGTCGACCATCACGGTCGATCCGGCCACCCTGCGCCGCGCCCAAGCCACCGATCCATGGGACCTGGTGCGCCGCGCGACAGGTATCGAGGTCCACGAGCAGGGCCAGGGACCCGGGTTCGCCTCCAACGTCGTGCTGCGCGGATTTTCCTCCGACCATTCGTCGGACGCGCTGCTCGTGCTCGACGGGGTGCCGATCAACCTGCCGATCCACGGCCACGTCGAGGGCTACAACGACTGGAGCCCGCTCGCGGCGCCGGCGGTCGGCGCGATGCGGGTGGTGCACGGCCCGGCGAGCGCGATGTACGGGGACTTCAACTTCGGCGGCGTCATCGAGGTATCGTCACCCAGTGACCTCACCGCAACCAGCGGCCAGCTCGGCGTCTCGAGCTTCGGCGACGTGACCGGCTGGGTGCGCACCGGCAGGCGGAGCCGGAAGTCCGGCTTCTTCACCAGCGCTCTGGGCGAACGCGAAGAGGGGTGGCGCGACAACTCGAGCTACTGGCTGGGGAGCGGCTCGTTGCGCGGCTGGCACCAGGCGGGGAAGGGGCGACTCGAAGGTGGCCTGCTGTTGTATGGCTCCGACTGGCGCTCACCCGGATATCTCTCCATCGAGCAATACAACGACGGCGACCTTACGGCGGCGATCGACACCAGCGATGGCGGCAATGCCCAACGCCTCATCGCGACCGGCCGCTACACGACGTTCACCAGCACGGGCGCCGGTGTGGAGGTGTCCGGATGGGTGCAGGGCGTGCGCACTCACCTCTTCCTGACCGTTCCGGAGGACGGCGTCCAGCAGCAGGAGGAGGAGCTCGACCGGCGGGTGGCGTTCGGCGCGCAGGCGCGCATGGGATGGAACGGCTCGGCTGGCGAATTCACCGCCGGCGTGGCCGGCCGGCTCGACCTCAGCAAGTACGACCTGTACCAGACGCTCGATCGCGCCGTCGAAGACACCACCACGCTCAACAACGGCCAGTACCTCTCCGGGTCGCTGTTCGGCCGCTGGCAGAAGTTTGCCTGGTCGAAGGTGGCGTTCGACGCGGGCGCCAGGCTCGACGTGATCCAGTACGGCAGCCAGGACCTGCAGGTGGAGAACGCACCGATGGCGCGTGCCACCTCGGTGCAGGTGAGTCCCAAGTTCGGGGCCCGCTATATCCTGAGCAGCAAGGCGGCACTCCTGGCCTCGGTGGCACGCGGTTTCCGCGGGGCGCCGGGCGTGGTGACGGATCCTTCGCTGCCCCCGCTCAGCTTGTGGGGCGTCGAGGTGGGCACCCAGCTCGTGTTCGGTGGCTTCACCGCCGACCTCGCCCTGTTCCGCATGGACGTGGCGAACGAGCGCATCCAGGATCCCGTCACGCTGCTCATCCTGGATACCGGCGGCAGCTACCGGCAAGGCGTGTCGGCACGCCTTGGCTGGCAGGCCAGCCGGCGCCTGAGCCTGCAGGGCAACGTGACGGCCAACAACGCGCGGATCAAGGAAAGCGATCCACCCGTCACGCCCGTAGCCGCGCTCGTGGGCGGCACGGTGCAGCTCGACCCGACCATCCTCTTCCACCTCGAACCGCCGTCGCCCGGTGATCCGGTGCCCGGCGTGATGGACTACAACGCGTCGATCGGTGGCGAGTACCGCATCGCCAGCCGCGCGATGGTTGGGGCGCGGGTGCGCATCGGCGGACCGTTCACGCCGATCGGGGAGCCCGACGTGCAGACCCAGCCGTACGCCGTGCTCGACCTCGGCGGCCAGGTACCGCTCGGCCGCAGCGGGCCGATGCTCGATATCGCGCTGCAGAACGTCACCGGCACCAAGTTTCCCGAGATCCGCTCCAGCGGATTCATCAACCCCGGCGCTCCCGTCGTGCTTCGCGTGGCGGTGAGTTTCGACACGCCCTGAACCACGGCGTCACCAACCCAAGAGGAGAGCAATGTCATGAAGGCTCGTTCCCTGAAGCTCCTGCTGGTCACGGCGGCATTCGCGTTCACCCTGGCCGCGTGCGGCGACGAGGCCCCGAGCGAGGGCCACGGCACGCCGGTGTCGGTGAAGCTGTTCGCTACCGGGACGAACACGGAGCTGCCGCAGCCCTATGCACTGCCCAGCGGAACGACCACCCGTGTCACCGTGCATTTCTACGATGCCGATGGTGATGACATCAGCCAGGCGCTGGTCGACTCCGGGCACTTCACGTCCCTGACGTTCGCATCGGTTGCGTTCGCCACGGCGGCCGGCGTCACCGGGGAAGTGTTCCAGCGCGATGTGACGGTGTTCGCCGACCCCGGCGCGGCCTCGGAATTGAGCGTGGGCTATGGGCACGACGCGGCGGCTGACGAGGAGACGTTCGGGCCGTACGCGGTGACGGCCTCGGAAGGCGCGCCAGCGGTGCGCATGTCCGAGCGCTAGGGACCAGCTCATGAGATCAGCCCTCCTGCTGGCGGCATTCGTGGCCGCGCCGTTTCCCGCGGTACGGCATAACCGCCTGGTCAGGGCGGAGCCCGGTGTGGACGCCACCGTCGTGAAGTCGCCCGGCCAGATCCGCCTCTGGTTCACGGAACCGCCGGAGCTCGCGGTGAGCTCGATCAAGCTGGCCGACGCCGCGGCGAAGCCGATCCCCACGGGCAACGTGAAGGCAACGGACGACAAGACGTCCATCGCCGTGGCCGTGATGACGCCCCTCCCGGCCGGCAAGTACACCGTCACCTGGAAGACGGCCGGTGCCGACGGCCATGTGATCAAGGGGAGCTTCGGGTTTACTGTAGGGACGTGACGCTCACGGCCAACTGGCTCACCTTCGTCGCGCTCTTCGCCCTGGTTGGTGCTGCCGGGGCACGGGCGCTCTTTGCCCGCCTGGAGGCGTCGGATGCCGGGTCGGGAGTCTGGCCCGAGGCCGATGCGCTGGCTCGCCGCATCGGTGGTGCGGCCGCGGTGGCATTGCTGATCGCGGCCGCGTTCCGGCTACTGGCCCAGGCGGAGAGCTTTCTCGATCCGGGCGAATACCTCAGCCTTGCTTCGGTGCGGGCCGTGCTCTCGACGGCGTGGGGGCGGGGGTGGTGGTGGCAGGTCGGAGCGGCGGGGCTGGCCGTCGCGACGGCTCTGGGCCCGCCGGGGGCGGCGGTCGCCGGTGCGCTGTTCGTGTCGGCGACGCTGCCGTTGACGGGTCACGCCCTCGACGCGCCGAACGGGCCGGTCGCCGGCGTGGCCCTGCATGCTGCACACGCGTCCGCGGGCGGGCTGTGGCTCGGCACCCTCGCCGTGGCGCTCTTCAGCTGGCGGCGCTCGGATCGGCGGGGACGCACGGAGGGCCGTCATGCCCGCCTCGCACGCCTCATCGAGCGATTCTCGCCGGTCGCCCTCGCATCGGCGGCGGTGGTGGTGGCCTCGGGTGCCGCGCAAGCGATCGGGCTCGTGGGCAGCCTTCACGCGCTGCGTGACACGGCCTATGGCCAGCGGCTCCTGCTCAAGCTCGGCCTGCTGGTGGTGCTGCTGGCAACGGGTGCGTACAACTGGCGGGTGGTGAGGCCAACGCTCGGCACGCGGAACGCGAGCCGCAGGCTGGTGCGGGCCGTGACGCTGGAGCTGGCCGTCGCCGTGGTCATCCTCGCGGTCACCGCGAGCCTCGTGTCACTCCCCACCGGGGAATGACTACAGCATGAGGTGCGCGAGCACCTGACCCTGCGGCGGTCCCGTGGTGGCCCCCACCGGTTCCACCGTGAGTGCCGCGCCGAGCACGTTGCCTCCCTCCTTCGGCATGCCCATGGTCAGCACGGCCGGGTGCTCCGGGCTGGTGTTCACCTCGGCTCCCCGCACCATGCCGTCATCGCAGATGAACCAGAACTGGTAGCGCTCGCCCGGCGGAAGCTGGGGCAGGTCGTGAATCACCACGTTCCACCGGTGGGACACGGGGTCGGCCAGAATGGTGATGCCGCCTTCCCGGCCGTCCATCTGCACGGACGCGTGCATCACCTTCCGCGTGTTCCGGAGCACCGACAGCGTGTCGCGCGCGGCCTCGAGTGCCTGCGACGCGGCGGCGAGCCTGGCACCCGCGTCCCTGGCATCGGCTCGTGCGCGAAGGGCGAGCGCGCCGCCGGTGAGCGCCACCGACGCCGCGAGGGCCCACGGCAGGACGCGCCGCCAGGCAGGCTCGCGCTCGCCCAGCACACCGCGCGTCAGTTTGCGCACCAGGCCTGGCCGGGGCGTCACCGGCCGCACGCCCATGGGCAACCAGGCAAGTTCCCGTTCGACGCGATCGAGTTCCTTCCGGCAATCCGCGCAGCGTTCCAGGTGGTCGCGGAAGCTGCGCTCCTCCCCGGGCTCGAGGTGCCGCAGCGCGAAGGCCTCCACGTGTTCCACGAACCATGCATGCGGTTGCGTCATACCCAGTCCTTGAGCGGAGCCAGTGCCTGGCGCAGCCGGCCATAGGCCAGGCGCAACCGCGTCTTCACGGTGCCCATGGGGATCGCGAGCTGCGCCGCGATCTCGGAATGCGTCAGCCCCGAGAAATATGCCAGCTGCACCGCCGCGCGCTGGTCGTCGGGCAGGTCGCGCAGCGCGGCGTGCACCGACTCGTGCACGTGCCAGCCGGGGTGGGCGGCCTCGTTGGGCGTGGGTGCTTCCACGTGATCATCGCCCAGGACGCCGCTGCGCTGAGCGCGTTCCACCCGCAGCCCGTGCCGCCGCCGCGCCCGCAAGCGGTCGATGGCGCGATTGCGGACGATGCGCAGCAGCCAGGCCATCAGGCCGGGCTGGTCGTCGGAGAGGGTGTCCACGCGATCCCACAGGATGCGGAACGCGTCGAGCACGACGTCCTCGGCCTCGTCGGCATCGCTGAGCATTGCCTGCGCCACGCCCAGGAGCCATGGCGTCGCGAGCACGATGAGTTCCTCCAGCGCCCGCTCGTCGCGCGCCACCAGGCGTTCCCGCAGCGCAGAGGCCCGCTCGAGGGTGAGGGGGCCTCGCGGCGCGGGGGATTCGCTTGCAGCGACCATCAGGGCTTCTTCATCGTCGAGTCCTTCACCATCGACTTCATCATGCCCGTGTCCCTGGCCATGCCCGGCTTGTCCATCATCGCGCCCTTGTCCATGCCGCCGTGATCCATCGAGCCCATCGCGCCGTGGTCCATCGTGCCGGTGGCCAGCGGCGCCTGCCCGACCGCCATCCCGTGCCCCCGGCTCCAGAGGATGACGCTGGAATAGGTCGCAAGGTTCACCGACTCGGGGATCTCGTAGCTCTGCGCGCCAGCGTCCTTCTTGAGCTTGCCGAGGTCGAGGGACCCCGGGGAATCCGCCAAAGGGCCTCTGGACAGAAGAACAAAGGTATCCGGCGCCTTGTCGGCCTTGAAGTCGTCGCCGAACACGAGCTTCCGGTCCCTCCCGCTGCCGGTGATGCTGAAGGACCCGCTCGCCGAGTGGTCCGTAGCACCGGTGAACGTGCCCTTTGGGCCCATCATCATCTTGTCGTTGGACATCGATTGCGCCATCGCCGGCGCCGCAGCGCCGGTGACAACCGCGAGGGCGATGAGCATCGCCCGGCTTCGG
>JAGGAG010000206.1 GCA_017889745.1 Gemmatimonadota bacterium
GACGCTGATCCAGACCGGAAAGGTGAGCAACTTCCCGGTGATCCTGTTCGGCAAGAGCTACTGGCAGGGGATGGTCGACTGGCTGCGCCAGACGGCGGTGCGTGCCGGCAACATCAGCACCTCGGACCTCGACCTCTTTCACGTGACGGACGATCCGCACGACGCGGTGCGGCTCGTCCTCAATGCCCGGGCCCGCCGGGAGTAGGCGCACTCACACGTCCGGAGATCGACCGATGGGCGCCATTCGCAACTTTCTCGACCAGCACTTCCTGCACTTCAACGCCCGGGAGACGGTGGCGGCGGCGCGCGGCTACGAGAACCACATCGCTGCGGGCGGCAAGATGCTGGTGACGCTGGCCGGTGCCATGAGCACGGCCAAGCTGGGGCAGATCCTGGCGCGGATGATCCGGGCCGACCTGGTGCACGGCATCTGCTGCACCGGCGCCAACCTGGAAGAGGACCTCTTCAACCTCCTCGCATACAACGACTACAGGATCATCGAGGACTACCGCGCGCTCTCAGTGCAGGACGAGAAGGAACTGTACGAAGCCGGCTTCAACCGGGTCACCGATACGGCAATCCCCGAGACCGTGATGCGGAACCTCGAGCGGAAGCTGATCGACCGCTGGAAGGCGGCGGCCGATTCGGGGGAGCGCAAGTTCGAGGCGGAGTTCCTGGAGGATATCTTCGCCGACGGCAGGATGGAGGCGCACTACCAGATCCCCGCGGCCAACTCGTGGCTGCTGGCGGCCTGGGAGAAGGGCATCCCGGTGTATCACCCGGGCTGGGAGGATTCCACGACCGGCAACATGTTCGCGGCAGCGGTGTTCCGCGGCGAGGTAAGACATCACCAATGCGTGAAGAGTGGCACGGAGCAGATGGAGCACCTCATGCGCTGGTACCTCGAGGCCAGCGGCTACAACGCGGCCAAGAAGAAGGCGAAGGGCGGGGACGCCGTGCTCGACAAGCCGAGTGTCGGGTTCTTCCAGGTGGGCGGCGGGATCGCGGGTGATTTCGCGATCTGTGCGGTGCCGGCGATGGTGCAGGATCTCCAGATGGAGGACGTCCCGTTCTGGGGCTACTTCGCGCAGATCTCGGATGCGTCAACGAGCTACGGCGGCTACTCGGGGGCGGTGC
This sequence comes from Gemmatimonadota bacterium, assembly GCA_017889745.1. Lineage (GTDB taxonomy): Bacteria > Gemmatimonadota > Gemmatimonadetes > Gemmatimonadales > GWC2-71-9 > JAGGAG01. The sequence goes on from JAGGAG010000206.1 coordinate 1,138, forward strand.
CCAACGAGAAGATCACGTGGGGCAAGCTCGACGTGGAGACGCCCAAGTTCATGATCCAGTCGGACGCGACGATCGTGGCGCCGCTGATCTTTGCGTATGTGCTGGGGGATTGAGTGAGGAGTCGAGTCTCCGGCATCCGGGGTGCAGGGTCGTGGGTCGTGGGTCGTGAGTGATGAAGCAACGGGGCAGCGACCCGCCGTCACGCGGCGGTACGCGGCGTATGCGCTGGGCCTGCTCACGGCCATCAACCTCCTCAACTACCTCGACCGCAACGTCATCTTCGCGCTGTTCGAGCCTCTCAAGCGCGACCTCGACTTCACCGATACCCAGCTCGGCTGGCTGGGGTCGGCGTACATCCTCGTGTACTCGCTGGCCGCGCTCCCGCTGGGGGTGCTGAGCGACCTCCGTTCGCGGCGGGCGGTGATCGCGGGTGGCGTCGCGGTGTGGAGCGCCTTCACCTTCTTCGGCGGGCTGGTGCGGAACTTCTGGCAGCTGTTCGCCTGCCGGGCGGTGGTGGGGATCGGCGAGGCGGCGTTCGCGCCGGCGGCGAGTTCGCTGGTGGCGGACTACTACCCGGGGAAGGGCAGGGCGGCGGCGATGGGCGTGCTGTCGGCAGGGCTCGCCATTGGTGGCGTGCTGGGGATCCTGCTGGGCGGCACGCTGGAGCAACTGTACGGGTGGCGGATCGCGTTCATGGTGGTGGGCGTGCCGGGGTTCCTGCTGGCGCTGCTGGCATCACGGCTCATCGATCCATCGGGGCGGGGTGGCCCGGTGGCCGTCCGGCCGTACGTGAAAGAGGAAGGCGTCGTCACCACGGTACTGCAGTTCTACCCGCTCATCCTGGGCGTGGTCATCGGCGTGACGACGGCGCTCCTGCTCGACTGGCACTACGGCGAGGATTCGCGGGCCGACGCCGCGGCGTTCGGCGCCATCGTCGGCATGGGGGTCGTGGTGCAGATCGGGTACTGGGTGCGCTCGATCCGGATGGGCAAGCTGGACCGGACGCCGTTCGGCCATGATGCGGGCACGGCACTCGACGGGTTGTTCGACGCCCTGCAGCGGGTGCTCCGCACGCCGACACTGGTGTACGTGTTCATCGCGGGGGCGATGATCTCGTTCGGCATGAACGGGCTGGTCGGCTGGGGCCCGGCGTTCATCACCCGCGAGCTCGGCCTCACCTCGGGCGAGGCGGCCAGGCTCCTGGGTATCACCGGCCTGGTGGCAGGCGTGAGCGGCACGCTCGCCGGCGGGCTCATCGCCGACTGGTGGCTCAAGCGGAACCCGCGCGCGCGGGTGCTGACGGTGGCGCTGGGCATGCTGATCGGCGGGCCGCTGGCGGTGTGGCTGATGACAGTGCGCGATCCGGGGGCATTCCGGCTGCTGTTCGGCGTGGCCTTCTTCTTCCTGTCATGGTACAACGGGCCGTTGAGCGCCACGATCTTCGACGTGGTGCCCGGGCGCATCAGTGCCACGGTGGCCGGGGCGTACTTCCTGTTCATCCACCTGGCGGGGGATGCGATCGCGTTTCCGCTGGTGGGGATGCTGTCGGACCGCTTCGGGCTGGAGCAGGCGGTGTTCGTGCTTCCGGCGGTGTCGATCGCGGGCGGCGTGGTGGTGCTCGGAGCCGCGGGGAAGGTGATCCGCGACATCGCGCGCGTGGGGGCGGAGGCCGCGGAAGCGGTCTAGCGCGCGGAGCGCCAGGCCAGCTCGAGCAGTTCCTGATAGATCTCCTCGGCGCGTGCGGGATCGTTGGACCGCAACGCCGCCGTGGTGCAGTGCCGCAGGTGATTCTCCAGCAGCTCACGCCCCACCCCGCGCAACGCCTCCTGCACCGACTGCACCTGCGTCAGCACGTCGGCACAGTAACGCTCGTCCTCGACCATGCGCTGGAGGCCGCGCACCTGGCCCTCGATGCGGCGGAGCCGGTTGAGTACGGCCTGCTTCGTTTCGGGGTCGATGTCTGCGTGACGGGACTCTGTGCTCATGCGACACTCCAAGGAGAAGAGCGTGAACGGCCAACGGTAAAGGGTGAACGGCGAGCTGAGTTTCATTTCCCGTTCACCGTTCACCGTTAACTGTTCACGCTATTGGTGAACCGCTTCAGCCGCAGGCTGTTGGTCACCACGCTCACGCTGCTCAACGCCATCGCGGCCGCGGCCATGGTGGGCGTGAGGCGTATGCCGAACACGGGATAAAGCACGCCCGCGGCGACAGGAATGCAGATGATGTTGTAGACGAAGGCCCAGCCCAGGTTCTGGCGGATGACGCGCATGGTCTGCCTGACCAACGCGAGGGCCTCGGCGACACTTCGCAGGTCGTTCCGCAGCAATGTGACGCTGGCGGTCTCCAGGGCCACGTCGGTGCCCCCGCCCATCGCAATGCCAAGATCCGCCCGGGCCAGTGCCGGCGCGTCGTTGAGCCCGTCTCCCACCATCGCCACCC
>JAGGAG010000207.1 GCA_017889745.1 Gemmatimonadota bacterium
CACGAGCCGCTCGAGAGTTCGTCGGTGGCCATGTGCCAGACCAGCCTCGTTCTGGGCGGGGGTATCGGGGGCATGAGCGCCGCGCTCGAGTTCGCGGAGGCCGGATGTCCCGTGCACCTGGTGGAACGGAAGGAGCAGCTGGGCGGAAACCTGGCGCGGGTGGACCTCACGGCCCCCTACCTCGACTCGGCGCGCGACCTGCTGTCGGACCGGATCACGCGCGTGATGGAGAGTGACAAGATCCAGGTGCACCTGGGGTCGGAGCTCAAGAAGCTGGAGGGGTACCACGGCAACTTCACGGCCACGATCGCCAGGCCGGACCGGCGCGCAGGCACGGTGGAGACGGTGGCGAAGGTGGGCAGCGTGATCGTGTGCACCGGGTACAAGGAGTTCGACGCCGCCCGCATCACCCACTTCGGCTACGGCAAGCTCCCCAACGTGATCACATCGTTCGACTTCGAGCGGATGCTGCGCGCGGGCCGGATCGAGACGAGGGAAGGGAAGCCGCCGACCTACGTCGCGATCATCCACTGCGTGGGCAGCCGCAACCGCGAGTATCACGGCTACTGCTCGCGGGTGTGCTGCATGACGGCGCTCAAGTACGCCCACGAGATTCGCTCCGCCATTCCGGGCTGCTACGTGTCGGACCTCTACATCGACATGCACGCCTTCGGAAAGGGGCATGAGGACTTCTACCGCAAGAGCTCCGAGATCAAGACGCTGTTCCTGATGTACGGCAAGAACGAGCGGCCGGTCATCCGGAAGGCCGGGCCGGGCGATGACTGCGGGATGCTGATCGAGGTCAGCGAGAAGCTGTCGGGCGAGACGATCGAGATCCCGGCCGACCTGGTCATCCTGATGGTCGGCATGGAGCCGCGGGCCGATGCCACCGCGGTGGCGCGCCTGGTGAACATCAGCCAGGACAAGGATGGCTGGTTCATCGAGAGCCACCCGAAGCTGGATCCGGTGGCGACGACGACCGACGGCATCTACATCGCCGGGGCGTGCGCCGCCCCGCGCGGCATCCCCGGCACGGTCTCCCAGGCGCGCGCGGCGGCGGCCCGCGTCCTCGGCAAGATCGCCCATGGCCAGATCGCCGTTGATGCCGTGTTCGCAGAGGTGGACGAGGCGCGGTGCTCCGGGTGCCGGATGTGCAACGAGGTCTGCCCGTACAGCGCGATTGAGTACGACGCCGTCAAGAAGCGCAGCCGCGTCATCTCCGCCGTCTGCAAGGCGTGCGGGGCCTGCGCCGTCACGTGCCCGTCGGCGGCCATCAAGCCCCGCCACTTCACCGACACGCAGATCTACGCCCAGATCGAAGGGGTGCTGGCATGAGCTTCGAACCGCGCATCGTGGCGTTCCTGTGCAACTGGTGTTCCTATACCGGCGCGGATCTCGCCGGCACGAGCCGCATCCCGTACCAGCCGAACGTGCGCATCATCCGCGTGATGTGCTCGGCCCGGGTGGATCCCTCCTTTGTGCTCCAGGCTCTGGCGACGGGCGCCGATGGCGTCCTGGTCTGCGGCTGCCACCCCGGTGACTGCCATTACGCGGAGGGCAACTACAAGGCCATGCGGCGGTTCCCGCTGCTCGAGCGGGTCCTCGCCGCGTACGGCGTCCCGAAGGAGCGCGTGCGGCTGGAGTGGGTGAGCGCCAGCGAGGGGCAGCGCTTCGCTGACCTCGTCAATGACATGACCGATCGCCTGCGTGTGCTGGGGCCGAGCCCGATTCGGGCCGGCCTCAGGACCGACGCGGTGGAGAGGTACTGAGATGGCCGACAACCGGAAGCTGCAGGTGGCGTTGTACTGGGGTGCGGCATGCGGCGGCTGCGACGTGGCCGTGCTCGACACGAACGAGTTCATCCTCGACATCGCGCAGGCGGCGGACATCCGGCTCTGGCCCATTGCCGTCGACAAGAAGTACAAGGACGTTGAGGCGATGGAGGACGGGGAGCTCGACCTGACGCTCTTCAACGGCGCCGTGCGCAACAGCGAGAACGAGGAGATTGCGAAGCTGCTGCGCCGCAAGAGCAAGGCCCTGGTGGCGTTCGGCTCCTGTGCGTGCATGGGCGGCATCCCGGGGCTGGCCAACCTGATAACCCGCGAGCAGATCTTCGAGCGGGCGTACTTCCACAACCCGTCGATCCAGGCCGCCAACGAGACGGTCCCGCAAAGCGAGACAGCCGTCGGCTCCGGCACCCTGCACCTCCCCCGCTTCTACAAGCGCGTCTACAAGCTCAGGGACATCGTGGAGGTGGACTACTTCGTGCCGGGCTGCCCGCCGGCGCCCGACCAGGTCAGACGCGTCATCACAGCGGTGGTGGCAGCGGCGCATGGCGGGACGATGCCGCCGGCCGGATCCGTGCTCGGGGCCTCCGATCGGGCGCTGTGCGACGACTGCCGCCGTGCCAAGGGCGAGAAGAAGATCACGAGATTCTACCGCTCGCACGAGATTGTGACCGATCCCACGCGCTGCCTCCTCGAACAGGGATTACTGTGCATGGGGCCGGTGACCCTGTCCGGGTGCGGAGTCCGCTGCCCGGACAGCAACATGGGATGCCGGGGCTGCTACGGGCCGCTCCCCCAGGTGCGCGATCACGGGGCGCGCTTCCTGAGCGCCCTCGCCTCGGTGATTGACAGCAAGGATCCCGGCGAGATCAACAGCATCCTGGACGGGATTCCCGACCCCATCGGCACAGCCTATCGCTTCAGCATGCCGGCGTCGCTGTTGCAGAGGAGCGTGCGGTCATGACCAGACGGATCGCCATCGACCCCATCACTCGCCTGGAAGGGCACGGAAAAGTCGAGATCTTCCTGAACGACAGCGGCGAAGTGGAGGACTGCTACTTCCAGATTCCGGAGCTCAGGGGATTCGAGCGCTTCGTGGTTGGCCGGCCGATCGAGGAGCTGCCGCGGATTGTCACGCGGATCTGCGGCGTCTGCCCGGCAAGCCACCACATGGCGAGCGCCAAAGCCGTCGACGGGTGTTTCGGCGGCGAGGTGGCGCCGGTGGCCCGCAAGCTGCGGGACATGTACTACCACGCGCACTACATCCACAGTCACATCGCCCACTTCTACGCGCTGGCCGCGCCCGACTTCGTCCTCGGCCCCGACGCGGATCCCGCCGTGCGCAACATTCTGGGCGTCGTGGCCAAGGTCGGGCTCGAGATCGGCGGCAAGGTGATCCGGGCGCGCGCGCTCGCCCAGGCCGTCCAACAGCGCCTCGGCGGACGGACGACGCACCTGGTCTGGTGCCTGCCAGGCGGCGTGTCGAAGGGGTTGAGCCAGGCGGAGCTCGAAGAAATCAGGCCGATGGTGGCCGAGCTCGCCGGGTTCGCGGAGTTCTCGCTCGACTTGTTCCGGAAGATCGTGCTCGGCAACAGTGCCTACGTTGACCTCATCATGAACGGTCCCTACAATCTGGACGTCCACTCCATGGGGCTGGTGGACGACAACAACGCGCCCAACTTCTACGACGGCCGGGTGCGCGTGGTGGACTTCCAGGGCCGGGAGATCTGCACGTACGCCCCCGCAGAGTACGCGGAGTACGTGGCCGAGCACGTCGAGCCCTGGACCT
>JAGGAG010000208.1 GCA_017889745.1 Gemmatimonadota bacterium
TCACCCTGCTCCGGAACGTGGACCTCGCGCACTCCCTCGTCCCGCAGGAGGTTGGCCATGGCGCCGAGCGCCGGGGCCTCGCCGTGCACCACGAACGCCCGCTTGATCGGCCCGCCGAGCTTCCGCACCCACGCGCGCAACTCGTTGCGGTCGGCATGGGCGGAGTACCCGTCGATCGATACCACCTCGGCGCGGCGCTCGTGCATCTCGCCGAAGATCTTCACCATCACCTGCTGCTCCTGGATGCGCCGGCCAAGGGTGTGCTCCGCCTGGAACCCGACGAAGAGCACGCAGTTCCGGTGGTCGCCCACGTGATTGGCCAGGTGATGCAGGATCCGCCCCGACTCCGCCATGCCCGATGCGGCGATGTACACCGCCGGGCCGGTGAGCTGGTTGAGCTTCATCGAGTCGGCTACGTCGCGCACGTAGCGCACCAGCGGGAAGTCGAACGGCGAGAAGCCGTTCGCGATGAGCTGCTCCCGGTGGTCGAACACGTCGGGATGGAGCCGGAACACCTCGGTGGCGCTGACGGCGAGCGGGCTGTCCACGTAGACGGGGATCTCCGGCACTTCCCCGCGGCGCCAGAGCTGGTGCAGCGCGTAGACCAGCTCCTGCACCCGGCCCACGGCAAACGACGGGATGAGGACCTTCCCGCCCCGCGCGGCCACGCGCCGCACCACCTCGCCCAGCCGCCGCTCCGCCTCAGCCACGCTCTCATGGTCGCGGTCGGCGTAGGTCGCCTCCACGATCAGGGTGTCGATCGGCCCCGAGGGCGGCTGCGGGTCGCGGATGATCGGGAGCCCGCTGCGGCCGATGTCGCCGGAGAAGACGATCCGCTGCGGCACGCCCTCGGTGCAGCGCAGGTCGACGGTGGCCGAGCCGAGGATATGCCCCGCATCGGTGAATTCGGTGGTGAGCATCTTCCTCAGGTGCAGCGGGCGCCGGTAGGGCAGCCCCACCATCAGGTCCTGCACTGCGGCGGCATCCGCGAGGTTGTAGAGCGGCTCGCTTTCGGGGCCGCCCTTGTGGTGCCGGCTCAGGAACTCGGCGTCCTTCTCCTGGATGTAGGCCGCGTCGGGCAGCATCACCGCGCTCAGGTCGCGCGTCGCCGGCGTGCAGTAGATCGGCCCGTGGAAGCCGTTCTTGACCAGCAGCGGCAGGCGCCCGGTGTGGTCGATGTGCGCGTGACTCACCACCACCATGTCGATGCGCCGGGCATCGAACGGCAGTTCGGCGTTGAGCTTTCGCGCCTCGGCGCGGCGCCCCTGGAAGAGTCCGGCGTCGAGCAGGATCCGCGCGCCCGCGGCCTCGAGCAGGTACATGGAGCCGGTGACCTGGCCCGCGGCGCCGTAGAAGGAGAGACGCAACGTCATAGAACTCCCAGTCTGGTAAGCGGTCAGCAGTGAGCGGTAAGCGGGAGGAGGGCCCGCTCACCGCTTACCGCTTACCGGGTTCCGAACAGCCTGTCCCCGGCGTCTCCAAGCCCCGGAAGAATGTAGCCCTTCGCGTTCAGTTCCCGGTCGAGCGCCGCCGTGAAGATCGGCACGTCGGGATGGGCCGAGCCCATCTGTTCCACGCCCTCCGGCGCCGCCAGGAGGCACAGGAACCGGATGCGCCGGGCGCCGGCCGCCTTGAGCGCCGTCACCGCGGCCACGCCCGAACCACCGGTGGCGAGCATCGGGTCGAGCACGAAGAAGTCCCGGGCATCATCGGTGGCCGGGACCTTGAAGTAGTAGTCGCGCGGCTGGAGCGTCTCGTGGTCGCGCACCATGCCGATGTGACCCACCCGGGCCGATGGCACCAGCTGGGTGAGCCCGTCCACCATGCCGAGCCCGGCCCGCAGGATGGGCACGAGCACGAGCTTCTTGCCGGCCACCTGGGTTCCCACCATCCGCTCCAGCGGCGTCTCGATCTCGTGCGGCTCGGTGGGGAGGTCCTTGGTGACCTCGTAGCCCATCAACACGCTGATCTCGGTCACCAGTTGCTTGAAGTCCCGCGTGGTGGTGTGGCGGTCACGCAGGAGGGTGAGTTTGTGCTGAATGAGGGGATGGTCGAGGACGATGAGGTTGGGAAAGTGGTTGGCGACCATGCGCAAATATGTCGGGCGGATGCGCTGCAGGACAACCTGTCCCGCCCTGGTCAACTTGGCGCACCGGGCGGGAGCGGGGAGGGGCGTGAGCGCCGGCGACGGGTACCTCAAGCAGGTGCCCGCGAAGGACTTGGCGACGACGGCGCAATTCGCTCGCGGGCGGCATGCGGCGTGCCGAGGGGCGGAACGGTGGAACGCCCAGGATTCCTTGCCGCTGGCCCCGTGCCGGGGCGGGTGCGAGATTCGCCAGACATGGGACTTGCCCGCCGCCTCGCCCTGCTCACCGCCGTCATCACGGTGGCGCTCGTGCTGGGCGCCACCGAGGTGGCCCTCCGCTGGTCGGAGCGATCCCGGCTCGACGACCGTCGCCGCGAATCGGTGGAACTCGCGACCTCTTGGAGCGAGTACCTCTCGCGGGTGGCCCCGCAGGGGGAGCGCGACGCCATCACCCAGGCGCTGGCAGGCTGGCCCAGCCAGCACCTGAGCGTCTCCGACGCGGCGATGTTCGTGTGGGCAGACGGCGCGCTCGAGCTTGTCGCGTCCAGCGACACCAGCAAGATGTCGGCACCGACACACAACGACACGCTGGCGATGGCCAGCCACCGGCCGCAGGTGCGATACGTGACCGGTGCCGCACCCGCGTGGAACGTGGCGATGCCCGTGGGGGCGCCCGACCGTCCGTACGGCGTACTCCACGTCAGTGTCTCCACGGCGACGCTGCGCGGTTGGGCCAGGCTCGAGCGGCAGCGGGCCTACGTGCTGGCACTGATCGCGGCGCTGCTGGTGGCCGGGGCGGTGGCCTATCTCACGTCGACCTGGGTCGGCGGTCCGCTCAGCACCCTGGGCGCCGCGATGGCGGGCGCGCACGCGGGCGTGGCGAACGCACCGGCAGCGCCCGAGCTGGGGCCCGAGGAATTCCGTCTCCTCACCCGGCGCTACAACGGACTCCGCGAGGCGCTCACCGCACGGCAACGGGAAAGCGACGCACGCGCCGCGCTCCTGGCGCTGGAGGAACGCGCCCGCAGCCTCGATCGCCTGGCGCTGCTGGAGGAGACGGCCACCGGCTTCGCGCACGAGATCGGCACGCCACTCAACACCGTGAGCGGACACCTTCAGCTGCTGCGCGACGACCTGAATCGCGCGGCACAGCCCGCGGCGGTGGAGCGGGTGCAGCTGCTGCTGGCCCAGGTGGACCGGCTGGCCGGCATCGTGCGGGCACGCCTCGATCGGGGAGGCTGGCCGGCGCCGGCGCTGCAGGCCACGGAGCTCGATGCGCTCGCGCTCCGCATGCTCAGGGTCCTCGAGCCGTCGCTGCTGGCAGCCGGCGTCAGCGCGCACCTCGAGCAGTCGCCCTCGGGGGCGGTGACGGCCGTGTGCGACCCGGCGCTGGTGGAACAGATCCTCCTCAACCTGCTCAAGAACGCCATCGAGGCACTCGACCGCGG
>JAGGAG010000105.1 GCA_017889745.1 Gemmatimonadota bacterium
AGCCCCTGAAGATCGGGTACCTCTTCGCAGCGACGATCGTTCCCACCGTGCCCGCGGCGATGCTCACCTTCTCCGAGCTGCCCGCATACAAGCTCTATGAGCTGGCACCGCGCGTCGGGAACATCCAGGCACATAGTGACCAGCAAATGGCCGGGTTGCTCATGAAAGCCGTGGCCGACCCGATCATGTGGGTGTCCATGGCGATCCTCTTCTTCCGCTGGAGCGCCATGGAGCGCCGGGCGGACCAGGCCGAGGCCGCCGCCCGCTAGGCCCCTTTGGCCCAGTCAGGCCCGGGCTTATGTTAGTGCGGCACGAATTGGAGCGGTGGCCGAGAGGCTGAAGGCGGCGGTTTGCTAAACCGTTTAGGTGCTCGAAAGGCGCCTACGAGGGTTCGAATCCCTCCCGCTCCGTACACCCTACCTAGCGCGGCGGCCTCTCCAGGGCCGCCGCGCGTGCTTCCAGCTTCTCGAAGCGGCGCTTGAGCATCGGCCCGAATGCCTTCTGCATGACGTCCGTCAGCAGCACGACGGGGGCATGGCGCCGATCGGCGTAGAGACACAGCACATAGGCCCAGCCAAGCGGGTATCCGCGACGCGCCACCTTCGCGAGCGGTCCAAGCGCTTCCCAGCCACTGTGCGTCAGTTCCACCCGCGTGCCCGGACCCTCGGGCACGAAGCGAAGATCCACCCGCTGCGCGGTCGCGGCCGGCTTGCCCGGGTGCCAGGTGAACGACACGCGCTCGGGCGGGTGCCACTCCAGCACGGTGCCCCACACCGACTCGACGCCGCCCTGGATCGATTCGCGGATCTGCCCACCCACTCGGCCCTCGAAGACCACGGTTTCGGCGCGGGCCAGCCCCAGCGAATGTGTTCGGAGCGGCCACCAGGTGGCGATGCCCCGGGTGAACCGCTCGAACGCGCGACTCTGGTTCCAGGGCACGGTGATCGACTTGTGAATCGGCGACAGGCGTTCAGCGTCGGGCATGCAGGCCTCCTCGATTACCTGGGCGGCCGCGCGCGACCCCGGGCGCGCGCGGGTGATGGCTCGGCGGCGCCAGCGGCATACGCCGCCAGCACGTCATCCCACATCTGGTCGACGTAGCGCCGCAACTCGGCCAGGCCCTCGGCGTCGGCGCTGTAGATGCGGCGCGTTCCCTCGTGACGCACCCGGACCAACCGGGCCGACCGCAGCACCTTGAGGTGCTGGGACACCGCCGGCTGGCTCACGTCGAGCGCGCGCGCCAGTTCCCCGACGGCCTGGGGCCGGCGGCGCACCCGCTCGTAGAGGGCCCTGCGGGTGGGGTCGGCGAGCGCCGTGAGCGTTGTTGCGTAAGTCATGACTTATATAAGTATGCACTTACCAATGCATGCGCAAGGCCGCCGGCCGCCCCGGGAACCGCCCGGTTGCTCCGCTGCGCGCCGAAACTAACTTTCGCCCGCCTATGACAGACTCCCCTGTTCGCGTCCGCTTCGCCCCGTCGCCCACCGGCTACCTGCACGTCGGGGGCGCCCGGACGGCGCTCTTCAACTGGCTCTACGCCCGCAAGACCGGCGGCACCTTCGTTCTCCGCATCGAGGACACCGACCAGGAGCGCAGCACCGATGCGCACACCCGGGTCATCCTCGAGGGCCTGACCTGGCTCGGGATCAACTGGGACGAGGGTCCCTATTTCCAGGGCGCCGAGAGCCCACGGCACCGCGCCGACGCCGAACGCCTGCTCGCGAGCGGGCGGGCGTACCGCTGCTTCGCCAGCGCCGAGGAACTCGACGCCGAGCGCAAGCTCGCGGTGGCGGCAGGCCGGCCGTACCGGTACGAGCGGGCCCGCTGGGCGTTGAGCCCCGAGGAGGAGGCCCGCCGCCTTGCCGCGGGCGATCCCTTCGTGATCCGCTTCGCGGTTCCCGACGCGGAACTGGCCTGGGAGGACGCGGTCCATGGCCGGATCAGCTTTCAGGGGCGCGACCTCGACGACTTCGTGATCCTCCGCTCCGATGGCTCGGCCATCTACAACCTCGCGGTGGTGTCCGACGACATCGCGATGCGCATCACGCACGTCATCCGGGGCGACGACCACGTCTCCAACACCCCGAAGCAGATCGCGCTGTACCAGGCGCTCGGTGCCGCGCTGCCGGTCTTCGCCCATGTACCGATGATCCTCGGCACCGACGGGAAGAAGCTCTCGAAGCGCCACGGCGCCACCGCCGTCGGCGACTATCAGGACCAGGGCATCCTGCCTGCGGCCATGCGGAACTTCCTGGCGCTGCTCGGATGGTCGCCCGGGGGCGACCGCGAGGTGCTCACGGGAGAGGAGCTGGTCGGGCTCTTTTCGCTCGAGGCCATCCAGGGCAAGCCGGCGGTGTTCGACACGGCGAAGCTCGAGTGGATGAACGGACAGTACCTCTCGCACACGGGTGCCGATGAACTGCTTCCGCCCGTGATGCGCCAGCTCGACCGGATGGGCGTCGGCGCGAAGGGACGCGACGTGCGCGCGCTCATCGACGCCGCGAAGGCGCGCTCGCGCACGGTGCTGCAGCTGGCCGAGCAGGTCGCGGTGCGGCTGGATGCCAGCCGGATCGTGCTGGATGAGAAGGCCGAGAAGCTGCAGAAGAAGATGGGCCCGGCCTTCGGCGCCAGCCTCACCGTTGCGGCAGGGGCGCTCGAGGCGCTCACGCCCGCGGAGTGGACGCCCGACCGCCTGCTCGAGGCGGTGAAGCACGCGGCCGAGACGCACGGCCTCAAGCTGGGCGACGCGATGCAGCCGGTGCGCGTGGCCCTGACCGGGGGCACGGTGTCCGAGCCGGTCAACGAGTTGCTTGCCGTGGTGGGACGGGACGAAAGCCTGGCCCGCATCCGCGCGGCCATGGCACGGACGCAGGACGCGGCGCCGGCCTAGGCGCCGCATCCTGTTACCCGCCTGGCCCGCCTCCAGCCCCACCCGCCGTTATCTTCCAGTCATGAGCAAACCCGAACCCGTTGAGCTCCCCGAGGGCGACGGCCCGCCGGCGGCGTATGCCGCGGCGGAGGAGCCGGTGGCCCTGCGTGTGCGCCTCATTGATGATGAGCGCACGCCCGAGGGAATGGTGTGCATGGCGACCTACCATGACACGCGCCTCATCGCGCGCTACGTCATGCCGCCCGAGATGTGGGCCCAGGTCGCCGAGCACAACCTGTTCGGCAGTCCCGTGCCCGTCGTCCTCGTGGCCCGCGAGGCGGCGCCGGGCCTGCAGTGCCAGCTCTACGCGCTGCTGCAGTTGCCCCCGGGGCTTACCGAGGACGAAGCGGACGAGGAAGCCGAGCCCTGGGCGGCCTCGGTGCCGGGCGCGAGCTATGACGCTGCAGTGGAAGGCGAGGAGGATGACGAGCTCAGCGACCAGCAGGTCGCCTTTCCGCTCGGCCACATCGTGCGGTTCGACAAGGACCGGGTCCATCCCGGCAACCTGCCGCTCGAGGCGGCGGACATCCTGCGGCGATTGATCGAGGGGAAGACGACGGAAGTGGTGGACAAGGCGCTCGAGGACCTGCTCGGCGACTGACGCTCAGACGTAGACGCCGCCCCCATCCGGGCGGGGACGCCACAGCCGGTCGAGCATTTCCGTCAGCATGCCGTCCGAGGCGAACCACTGGACTGCCCGCGCCGTGGCGGCCAGGTCGGCGCCCCAGAGGCACACCTTTGGCGCCTCGCCCGACGTGCCCATCTGCACGAAGACCCGGTCCTCCTCGCTGTGTACCACCGGCAGCGACTCGGACAGCTCGCGGGCGGCGGCGTTCACGCCGGGGCCGCCGATCGTGATCGCCGGGTTGAGCTGGAAGATCCGGTTCTCCAGGTACCAGGCATCGCCCACCACGATACCCCGCCGGTACGGATGGGTCGCGCCGCGCCGGTCGATCTCCCCCTTGAGCCAGTACGCCAGCGGACGGTCCCGCTCCTCGGCGGCGATGCCGGTGCCGGTGACGAGCAGGATCGTCTCATCGGTGTCGAGCAGCTTCACGCTCAGCGCGCCGCGGCGAGTTCATCCCGCGGGGTCACCGCCAGCACCGAGGCGATGCGCCGCGCCGCCTCCTCGAGCCTTGGCGCACCGACCGTGAGGGCGATGCGGAAGTAACCCTCGCCCGCAGGGCCGAACCCGCTGCCCGGCAGCAGGACGACGCCGGTTTCCTCCAGCACCCGGCGCGCGAACGGCGCCGACGCGATGCCGGCCGGCAGCGGCACCCACAGATACATCGCCGCATGCGGCGCCTCGCAGGCGATGCCGTTCGCGTTGAGGGCGGCCACCCCCGCGTCACGGCGGCGCTCCAGTTCCGCGCGCACCGGCGCCACCAGCGCGTCGGAGTTGTCCAGCACCGCTACTGCGGCCTGCTGGATCGCGAGCCACGGCCCGGTGTCGACGTACGACTTGACCCGCGTGAGCGCGCCGATCAGTTCGCTCCGTCCCACCGCGAAGCCGATGCGCCAGCCGGTCATCGAGTAACTCTTGGAAAGGGAGAAGAACTCGATGGCCACGTCGCGCGCGCCCGGGATCTCGAAGATGCTCGGCGCCCGATAGCCGTCGTACGTGAGCTCGCAGTAGGCGTTGTCGTAGGCGAGCAGGATGCCGTGCTTCCGGCAGTTGTTCACCAGGCGCGTGAGGTATTCCGTGTTGGCGACCGCCGCCGTCGGGTTGTTGGGGTAGTTGGCGAACACCAGCTTCGCCCGCTTGAGCACGTCGGCCGGCACGTCGTCCAGCTCGAGCAGGAACTTCCGTTCGGCCCTCAGGGGGCAGATGTGCGGCACGGCGCCCGACAGGATGGCGCCACCGATGTACGCCTGGTATCCCGGCTCCGGCACCAGCACCACGTCGCCCTGGTTCACCACCGCGACCGGGAGGTGCGAGAGGCCTTCCTTGGAGCCGAGCAGCGGCAGGGTCTCGCTGGCCGGGTCGAAGCGGATGCCGAAGCGCCGCTCCACCCACCGCGAGATCGCCTGGCGATAGCCCATGAGCCCCTGCTGGAACCCGTACTTGCTGAGCGCCGGCTGCTTGAGCGCCTCGTGCATGGCCGCGAGCACGGTATCGGGCGGCGGCGTGTCGTTGTCACCGGCACCGAGGTCGATGACGTCCATGCCGGCCTCGATGAGCCGGCGCTTGATCGAGGGGATCTCGGCGAGGGGATAACCCGGCAGTGCCTGCAGCCGGTCACTGAAGCGGATCATTGCGTCTCCTGCGCAGCCACGTGATTCGAGAGGATGCCAATGCCCGGGATCTCGACCTCCACGACGTCACCGGCGACCAGACGCCCCACGCCGGCCGGCGTGCCGGTGGCGATGAGGTCGCCCGGCTCGAGGGTCATGATGGCACTGATGTGAGCCACCAGCCGGGGGATGGGAAAGATCATGTCGCTCGACGGCGCCCGCTGCCGCTCGATCCCGTTGACCCGCGTCACCACCGACAGCGAGCGCCAGTCGAGCGAGACTACCCGCGGGCCCGCCGGGCAGAAGGTGTCGAACCCCTTGGCCCGCGTCCACTGGCCATCGGTCTTCTGCAGGTCGCGGCAGGTGACGTCGTTGACGCAGGTGTAGCCGGCGATGAACGATTCCGCCTCCGCCTCCGCGACCCGGTGCGCCTGCTTGCCGATCACGACGCCGATTTCGCCCTCGAATTCCACCTGTCGTGAGACCGGGGGCAGGATGATCGTGCCGCCCGGCGGCAGCAGCGCACTCGGCGGCTTCAGGAAGATGAGCGGCTCCTTCGGCACCTCGTTGCCCAGTTCCTTCGCGTGCTCCGCGTAGTTGCGGCCGATACAGACGATCTTCGAGGGTTGCACCACCTGGGTCATACCGGGGCCCCGATGCCGTGACGGGCAAAGAAATCTTCGCACTTGATGCGCACCTGCGACCAGGGCGCGATGATCCGCTCGGCCCGCGGCAGGCCGCCCAGCACGAGCGGCCCGTAGCGCTTGGTGGTGACACGGCTGTCGAGCAGCACCACCACGCCCACGTCGCGCTGGTTGCGGATCAGTCGCCCGAAGCCCTGCTTGAGCTTGAGGGCGGCGTGCGGCAGCAGGTAACCCATGAAGCCGTCCTCACCCTGCTCCGCCAGGCGCTCGAGTCGTGCCGACGTGAGCGGCTCGCTGGGCACCTTGAAAGGTAGCTTGCAGAGGACGAGGGCGCGGAGCGCGCGGCCGGGAACGTCCACGCCTTCCCAGAACGAGTCGGTGCCAAGCAGGATCGCGTTGCCGGCGTCGCGGAACCGCCGCAGGAGCTGGTCGCGCGAGGCCTCACCCTGGACCAGCAGCGGCCACCGGCCACCGATCGCCTGGCGCAGCGCGCTCGCAGCGCGCTGCAGCGCGGCATGACTGGTGAAGAGGGCGAACATGCCGCCGTCGGACGCGTAGGCCAGGTCGATGATCGCGGAGAGCGTCGCCGATGCGTGGCCCGCCTCGTCCTCGCGCGGATCGGGGATGTCGGTCGGGATCCCGAACACGCATTGGCTCGGGTAATCGAATGGTGACGGGAAGGTCTCCCGCACCGTGACGGGCGAGTCGCTGCCGGACAGCCCGAGCCGGCCTTCCATGAAGCCGAAGTCGCCCGAGGCCGCCAGCGTGGCGCTGGTGAGCACGATGGTCTTGGCTTTCTCGAACAGCAGCTCCCGCAGCACCGGCGCCAGGTCGAGCGGCACCGCGGCCAGCTTGATCTCGCCGCCGCGCTTGCCGCTGCGCTCGATCCAGCGCACCACGGGCTCATCGGCGGCTGCCGGCCGGAGCGTGTGCACCAGCCCTTCCGATACGACCTCGAGGCGCCCGAGGACGGCGCGCAGCTCCTGCAGCAGTCGCAACCTGCGCTCGGAAACGTCCGCCTGCTCCAGGCGGCCCGCGATCGTCTCCACCGAATCGCGCAGTACCTGGAACGCGCGCAGTGCGGCCTCGAGCTCGGCCGACAACCCGGCCGCCCACACCGGATCGGCGGCGAAGTCGTCGTCCAGGCGCCGCTGGCCGCCTGGCGCCTCCTCCAGCAGGCCCACCAGCCGCGCGAACAACTGGTCGGATGCGTGACGCGCATCGGCCAGGGCCGGCACCAGCCGGTCGCGCAGCAGGTCGAGGCTCGCGCGCGCCAGCAGGTCGTCGATGGAGCGCAGTTCGTGGAAGAGCGTCGGGATGAGGCCGCGCCCATTGCGCTCGAACCTGCCAAGCAGACGGCGCACGCCCCGGCTCGACACCTGCGTACCGAGGTGCCCGGCGGCCACGTCCTCCAGGTGATGCGCCTCGTCGAGCACGATCCGCTGGTACGGAGGCAGCACCGCCGCTTCCTGCCAGTTGTCGCTGGCCTGCCGCACCTGCAGGTCGGCGGCGAGCAGGTGGTGGTTGACGACGACGATGTCGGCCTGCGCCGCCTGGCGGCGCGCGCGGAACACGAAGCAGCGGTCGAAGTGCTCGCACTGGAGCCGCGGGCAGAGGTCGGACTCCGCGCTGACCTCGTCCCACACTTCGGGGCTCGGCGCCGACGGGAGGTCGCTCAGCGACCCGTCCGATGTGCGGCTGGCCCAGGCGGCCACCGCCGTGAGTTCGTCCAGTTTGTCGGGCTCGAGGAGCGTGCGCTGCGCGCCCACCGCGTGGTGCATGCGCGCGAGGCAGAGGTAGTTGCGCCATCCCTTGAGCAGCGCGAAGGACGGCTCGTGATCCCCGGTGCGGAGTGCATCGCGAAGGAACGGCATGTCCTTGCCGACCAGCTGTTCCTGGAGGTTGATCGTGTTGGTGCTCACCACCGTGCGCTCCCCGTTGGCGCGGGCCCAGGCAAGCGCCGGTACGAGGTAGGCAAAGCTCTTGCCGACGCCGGTGCCGGCCTCGAGCATGAGGACGCCGCCGTCGTTGTAGGCATCGGCGATGTGCGCGCACATGTCACGCTGGCTCTGGCGGTCCTCGAACTGTCCCATGGCCAGTGCCACCGCCCCATGCTCGCCCAGCGCGGCGACCACGGAAAGCGTGTCGAGGCGCGTCTCGGTGCGCCCCTTCGGCACCTCCACCACCACGTACAGCCGGGTGGCGTCGTTGCAGATAATGCCGAAGCCGACGCCATTGTCGTGCAGCTGGGCGGCGACGGCCAGGTCGGCGCCGGATGGCGAGAGGTGCCCGCTG
Organism: Gemmatimonadota bacterium; assembly: GCA_017889745.1. Taxonomy (GTDB): domain Bacteria; phylum Gemmatimonadota; class Gemmatimonadetes; order Gemmatimonadales; family GWC2-71-9; genus JAGGAG01. The sequence continues at coordinate 8,104 of JAGGAG010000105.1, forward strand.
GGATGGTTGTGCAGCAGCATCTCGCCCGGCCGCGCGATGCCCGGCAGCGCCAGCACGCGATCGACCGTGCCGCGCGCCACCGCGCGGGCCGCGACGAGCACGCCGTCGCGGTCCGCTTCGGCGACGAACGACACCTCGCGCCCCTCGGCGGCTTCGATCTGTTGCGCGAGATATGTGCGCACCCCCGGCGCGATGCGCTCAGTCACTCCCTGCCGCCTTGCCCCCAGGCCGCCGCGCCGCGCTCACGTCTTGAGTTCCTTCTTCTTCGCCGCCGGGAACAGCACGTTGTTCAGGATGAGCCGGTAACCCGGGGAATGCGGGTGCAGCGACAGGTCCGTGGGCGCGTCACCGATCTGGTGCTGCGGGTCCTCGGGGTCATGGCCGCCGTAGAAGGTCCAGGTACCCTGCCCCTTCTCGCCATGGATGTACTTCACCCATGGGGCGCCGGGCTCGTCGGCAAGCACGGTCACCCCGGGCTTGAGCGTCTTCCGGGTGAACGAGGTCGTGAGCCCGTAGAAGTCGGGGATGACGTCGCGATGGTCCTGCACCAGCATGGTGGGGACGGGGTCGATCTTGGCGCTGAACCCGAAGATGGTGAACGTGCCGAGCTGCTGCCGGCGCTCGGCGGAATTGACCTGGTGCCCGTCGATGTCGGAATAGACCGGCGTGGTCGGGCTCAGTTCCAGCGTGGCATTCTGGAATGCCAGTGCCTTGCTCCAGTCGAGGTGGGCAGAGGCACCGGGCTCGACCGGCGTGCCGTCGGCGTAGGACGCCGCGATGTCCACGTTCTCCGCCGCCAGTGCCAGGTCGAGCGTCTCCGTCGCGGTGCACATGGCGAAGAGGAACCCGCCCCGCTCCACGAAGGCGCTGATCCTCTGCGCCACCGCCTTCTTCAGTGCCGGGACATTCGCATACCCCAGCTGGCGCGCGACCTCGCGGTTTCGTGACACCATCTCGGCGAGCCACGGCGCGCCGGCATAGTTCAGGTAGAACTTGGAATACTGCCCGGTGAAGTCCTCGTGGTGCAGGTGCAGCCAGTCGTAGGTCTTGAGCCCCTGCTCCACCACCTCGATATCCCACAGCTTGTCGTACTCGATGCCGGCATAGGTCAGCGCCATCGTCACCGCGTCGTCCCACGGCGCGGCAAACGGTGGCACGTACACCGCCACCTTCGGCGCCTTCTCCAGGGGCACGGCATCCATGTTGGAGGTGGCGATCTCGCCGCGGATCTGGGTTACCGAGGCGTCGCTCAGTCCTTCGACCGTGATGCCGCTGAGCGCGGCGTCGCGTGATGCCGCCGCGTCGTTCGGCAGCAGGAACGACCCGCCCCGGTAG
>JAGGAG010000106.1 GCA_017889745.1 Gemmatimonadota bacterium
TTCAACAACCTCCTGTTCGTCGGCATCGCGTTCTCGGTGCTGTGGGGCACGCTCTTCCCGATCCTCTCCGAGGCGGTGCGGGGCACCAAGATCACGGTCGGCCCGCCCTTCTTCAACAAGGTGAACGTGCCCCTGGGCCTGCTGCTCCTGGCACTCACCGGCATCGGGCCGCTGATCGCGTGGCGCAAGGCGTCGGTCAACAACCTGCGCCGCCAGTTCGCGTTTCCGGTCGGCTCGGGGCTGTTCGTCGGGGCGGTGCTCGCCGCGCTCGGCGTGCGCGAACTGGCTCCGCTCATGACGTGGGGACTCGCGGGTTTCGTGACCGGTACCATCGCCCAGGAGTTCTGGCGCGGCACGCGTGCCCGCGTCCGCATGCACGCCGAGTCGGCCCCGGTGGCACTCGGGCGGCTGATCGCGCGGAACCGCCGGCGCTACGGCGGCTACATCGTGCACCTCGGCATGCTGGTGTACTTCGTGGCCTTTGCGGGGATGGCGTTCAAGGTGCAGCGCGAGGCAACGCTCAAGCCGGGTGAATCGATCGAGCTCAAGAGCCCGTTCGGCCATACCTACACCTTCACCCACGTCGGCATTTCCCAGTTCAAGGAACTCAACCGCTACGTGTCGGCCGCGACGGTCGAGGTGGCGGTAGACGGCAAGCCCGACGGACGCATCGTGTCCGAGAAGCGGCAGCATTTCACGGTCAACGAATTGGGCACGGAGGAGGCCTCGTTCGAGCCTTCTACCGAGGTCGGCATCCGCAGCGGGCTGCGGGAGGACATCTACATCGTGTTTGCCGGTGCCGTGAACGGCACCGAGGAGGCGGTGTACCGCTTCAACATCAATCCGCTCGTCTGGTGGGTCTGGGCCGCCGGCTTCATCCTGACGTTCGGCGGGCTCATCACCATGTGGCCCGGCGGCGGGACACCGGCGGCCTCGCGCCGCAGTGCGCCGCAGGCCGGCTACGGGGTCGAGCTGGCCACGGCGCGCGCCGGCACGGAGCAGTGATGCGGCGTCGCGCATTCCTGTCGTTCCAGCAGGACACCACCCGGCAGGCCCCCGTCGCGAGCCCGCGCGCGGGCCAGGGAGATGTCGGCACGCTGTTCAATCCCGACGTGGCGGGCCGGCCGCGCGCGCCCACAGTGGAGGGCGACAACGACGCGCTCGTCCGCAACACCGAGCTCAAGCTGCAGTGCACCTGTGGTTGCACGCTGGACATCTTCACCTGCCGCACCACCGACTTCACCTGCACCTACTCGCCGGCGCTGCACCGCGAGGTGGTGGCGCTCTTCGCCGAGGGGAAGACGTCGGAACAGGTGATCGCCGCCTTCGTGGACAAGTACGGCGAGAAGATCCTCATGGCGCCCAAGCCGGAGGGCTTCAACATCGCGGGCTACGTGGTACCCGGCGCCGCCATCCTCATCGTGGGTGGCATCGTGGCCTGGGTCATCCGGCGGCGTGTGCGGCGGTCGGCCGAAGACGCAGCCGAGCAGGCCCTTGCACCCCTGCCGCCCGCCGCGACCGGCACGGATGCCGAACTGGAACGACTGAACCGGGAACTCGCGGAGATGGAAAAGTGATCTGGCTCGAGGCGGTCGCGGCAGCACTGGTGGGGATCTCGCTGCTCCTGGTGGTGCTCGGGCCGCTCGTTTCGCGTGAGGCCGTGCCCGCGATCGTCGATGACGAGCCCACCGACCTCGAAGAGACCCCCAAGGGCATCGCGCTCTCGGCGCTGAAGGAAATCGAGTTCGACCAGGCGACGGGAAAACTGTCCGACGAGGACTACGCGATGCTCAAGGGGAAGTACACGGCCCAGGCGCTGCAGGCGATCCGGTCCGAGGACGGCGTCATGGACCCGGTGGCGCCGGTCATGGCGGCGGCGGGAGCGAGTGGGTCGCATGATCTCGAAGCCGTGATCGCCGCGCGAGCCCGGGCGATTCGTTCCGAGGGCTCGAACGCGATCATCTGCCCTCACTGCGGACCGCGGCCTGAGTCGGATGCGCTGTTCTGCTCGACCTGCGGCTGCGGCCTTGGCGAGCGAAGCTGCGGCCAGTGCACCGCGAAGCTGCCGCCCGGCAGCCGCTTCTGCGACCGGTGCGGGACGCGCGTCGCCGCCTGAGCTTCACTGACCGTCAGGCCTCCCGGTCGCCGGTGGCCACCTTCCCAGCCCACTCCTCGATTGTAAGCGGCCCGCCCGCCTCATTGACTCGCCCCTGGTCGTAGTGGGGAAGCGCAGGCTGGATCATGTCGATACGCTTCCAGCCCGCGAGGGGTGCATCTCCGCCGGGCGAGGGCACGTAGCGCGACGCCTCGACCTTGCTCATCCGGTGCACGTAGCGCGGACAGTTCTGGAAGATCGAGGTGGCGGAGACCCTGATCACGAACTGCGCGCCGGGAAAGCTCCGCACCAGTGCCTCATCCTCGTCGTATGATGCCTTGCCCTGCACCCGCAGCCGGTACGGCTTCTCGAAGTCCATGAACAGCATTCCCACTTCGGGGTGCGCACCGACGTTCCCCATCGAGTAGTACATGCCGTTCCCGTCGTAACAGGGGAACACAAGGGTGCGGCTGTCGAGGACGCGCACGAAGCCCGGGGCGCCACCCTTGTACGAGACGGTTGGCTGCCCGAGGTGGTCGATCGTCGCGAGCCAGAACATGTCTCGGGTGGAGATGAAGGCCTGGTCAGCCTCCGAGAACTCGTCGTGAACGATCAGTTCGGCGAGTGCGTCGGCGAGACGCCGGGTGTCGAAGCGATCCTGTAGCACACGATGGTGGTCGCTGTAGTGCATGGCCATGACGGCATCTCCTGCGGGGCGCGCTGGGGTCTCCGGAAATGTACCCGGCACCCGGCCGCTGCCTCCACTCGGGGCATGCGTCAGGCCCGTGCCACGCGCTTTCGCTGGACCGTGGGCGTGCCCGGGCGGCGTTCACCCATCACCAGGTCGATTCGATGCGTCGCGCCATCATCCACCAGGTCGATGGCAGCCGCATCACAGGCGACACCGTCATGCATGGCGCTGGCGATGCCGCGGCAGTGGCGCTGAGGATTGGACACCGTGATCTCGTAGCGCGTGCGACCGAACGCCCACGTGATCGTGTACCCCGGCCATGCGGCGGGAATGCAGGGGTCGAGTTCGAAGCTGTTGCCATGGCGTTTCAGGCCAAGGATGCTCTCGAGCCCGGCGCGGTACATCCAGCCGGCCGACCCTGTGTACCACGTCCATCCTCCGCGGCCGTTGTGCGCGGGGTGGGCGTACACGTCGCCCGCGGTGACGTAGGGCTCGCCCTTGTACCGCTCGACGTCGGCCGCCGTGCGGGTGTGATTGATGGGGTTGAGCATGTGAAAGAGCTCCATGGCCTCATCGCCATTGCCGAGCCTGGCCACGGCCATGATGGTCCAGATCGCCGCATGCGTATACTGCCCGCCGTTTTCGCGCATGCCCGGCGGGTAGCCCTTGATGTAGCCCGGGTCCTGGGCCGATTGATCGAAGGGCGGTGCCAGGAGCAGGACCGCGCGCGTAGCCCTCCGCACCAGGTGCGTGCGCACCGCGTCCATCGCACGCTCGGCACGGTAGGGTGGCGCGGCGCCAGAGAGCACCGCCCAGGTCTGCGAGATCGAGTCGATCTTGCACTCGTCGTTCTGGGCCGATCCGAGCGGCGTGCCGTCATCATAGTACGCCCGCCGGTACCAGTCGCCGTCCCAGGCCAGCTCGAGCATGGTGGCTAGCCGTGCCGCTTCGCCCTCGAAGTGGGCCGCGCGGACGGCGTCACCCGACTGCTCGCACAGTGGCGCCATCACCTTCAGGACTGTGTGCAGGAACCAGCCCAGCCATACGCTCTCGCCGCGGCCGAGATGCCCGACGCGGTTCATGCCGTCGTTCCAGTCGCCGCTGCCGATCAGGGGAAGCCCGTGCGTCCCGGCTGTGAGGCTGCGTTCCACCGCGCGAGTGCAGTGCTCGAGCAGGGAGGCCGTCTCCGCCGACGCCGCGGGTTGCAGGTAGGCCTCCATCTGACCGGGCTCGAGCGGCGCGCCGTTCAGGAAGGGAATCACCTCGTCGAGGATCCCGTGGTCGCCGGTAGCCTCGACGTAGTGCGCCACGGCGTAAGGGAGCCAGAGGAGGTCATCCGAGCAGCGCGTGCGCGTGCCGCGGCCGGAAGGCTCGTGCCACCAGTGCTGCACGTCGCCTTCGACGAATTGCCGGCCGGCAGCGCGCAGGATGTGTTCGCGCAGGAGATCCGGCCGCGCGAAGCTCAGCGCCATGGCGTCCTGCAGCTGGTCCCGGAAGCCAAAGGCCCCTCCCGGCTGGTAGAGGGCCGACCGGGCCCACATCCGGCAACTCAGCACCTGATAGAGCAGCCACCGGTTCATGATCAGGTCGAAGGAGTCATCGGGCGTGCGGACCTGGATGGTCCCGAGTGTCCCGTGCCAGGCGCCCGTGACCTGCGCGAGAGCGGTCTCGGCTGCGTCGACGCTCCGGTGACGAGCCAGCAGCTCCTCCGCGTGCGCTCGATCGCGCCCCTGGCCGAGCGTGAAGGCGATTCGGCGCGTCTCCCCCGGCGCGAGGTCGATCCGGACGTGGAGTGCGGCACACGGGTCGAGGCCGGCTCCCGTGTCGCCTGAGAGCGCGTGGCGCGTCATGGCCGCGGGACGGGCCAGGGAGCCGTTGCGCCCCAGGAAGGCGAGCCGGTCGCCGGTGACGGAGTGCGGCGCCTCGCTCACACCCGCGAACGCGACATGCGACGCGAACTCCTGGTTATAGACGTTGCGGGCGAGGATCGCGCCCGATTCCGGGTCATGCTCCGTGATCACGTGCAGGTGCTCGCCGGCCCGGGGCGGACCCAGCCGCCATTCGGCGTAACCGAAGGCGCTCAGCCGACGGCGCCGGCCGCTCCGGTTTGTGAGCGTGAGGAGCGAGAACTTCACGGGATCGCCGGCATCGACGAAGACCGCGAGTTCCTGCTCGATTGCATGCGACGCGTGCGCGAACCGTGACACACCAGCCAGGTGCCGCACCACGTACCGGCCGCTCTCGGCGGTCCTCGGACCCGGTCCCGGAGTGGGCGACCAGGCGTCGCCGGTGTCCTCGTCGCGCAGGAAGAGCGCCTCGCCGGTGGGGTCGCTCACCGGATCATTCGCGAAGGGGGTGAGCCGGTTCTCGCGGCTGTTTCCCGCCCAGGTGTATGCCGATCCCGAGGCCGAGATCACGGTGCCGAAGCCCGGGTTGGCGATGACATTGACCCACGGCATTGGCGTTTCCTGGTCGCCGTCGAGCACGATGGCATACGCCCGGCCGTCGTCGCTGAAGCCCCCGGATCCGTTGGCGAGCGTCAGCTCCGGGGCGTCGATCGCGATGCCCTCGCGCTCGGGCGCCGGCGCTGGCGGCGGCGCCGGCAATTCCCGCTGCCACTGCGGCTCGGCGTACGGACGGTCGAGCTGGTTGGCGAGTTCGCCGCGCTCGCCGCTCAGGATCGCCCGCGCCGCGGCAGCCAGGAGAATGCGCTCGGCCTCGCTCATCCGGTCGCCTCGCAGCAGGAACACCCCGCCGGGACGGTGCTTCCAGGCGCCCCAGGGGCCGGTGTCGAGCAGGGCCGCCAGCTGCACGTGCATCTCGTCCAGATAGCTCACCGGGTGCTCGTTCAGGATGACCACGTCGGCGCTGAGTCCCTTGAGGCGCCAGTACTCCTGCGCCTGCAGGACCTGGCGCACCAGCGGGATGTCGTTCTCCTCCACGACGCGCACGAGAAGGATCGGCAGGTCGCCTGAAATACCGTGGGCCCACAGACCAGCCTGGCCCAGTTCGTTGCGCGACTGGACCTCGGGACCGGCACGGAGCGAGCCGTCGGTGTGGAGCACCCGCGAGGCCAGACGCTCGTACAGCATGGCCTCGTCGCTCGAGATGCCCATGTGCCGCAGCGTGCTCTGGGCCTGGGTGAAGGCGAGCGCGAAGGTGCGTGACGCCGCACTTGGGTCGTGGTATTTCTGCGCCATGGCCAGCGCGCCGTCGCGGCTCGAAGCCACGCCGGTCGCGAATGAGATCCGCACGAATCCGCCCGGCGCCAGGCGAATGCGCTGGCGCAGGCTGACGATCGGGTCGAGCACCGCACCGGTGGTGCCGGACAGTGCGCGCCCGTCGAGCGCGACGGGGTCCTCGGGGCCGCGACCGCGACCGAGGAACTTGAGCCGGTCGGTCTCCCATTCCACCGGCCCCTGCATCCGGCCCTCGATGCTCAGCACGTGGATCGCCCACATGCCGCTCTCGTCGGGTGCACGCGGACGCCGGGCACATATCAGCGCGGCACTCTCCGGGAGATACTCCGTTTCAATGAACAGCTTGCCGAACGCAGGGTGGGCCAGGTCCTCGGTCAGGGACGCAAGCGCGACCTCTCCGTAGCTCGTGATCTCCAGTTCACGGGGACGATCACTCAGGTTCGTGATCGCCAGCCGCCGCACCTCCACATCATCCTCCGGGGACACGGCGATGTCGAAGCGCGTGGCGATGTCGTCGTCCTTCCGGCGGAACACGACGCGTTCGGCATGGAACGAGACGAAGTACTCCTCCGGCTCGCGCCCCGTCGGGTGATAGGTAGCGGACCACACGGACCCGTTGCGCACGTCGCGGATGTACAGGAACTGGCTGCCGAGGTCGCGGGTGGCGTCCTCGCGGTAGCGAGTCACGGCGCGCCCGCGGCAGAGACTGGCCCCGCCACCCGCATTGGTGACCACGGTGACATACGCGCCGTTCGACAGGAACTGTGCGTGAGTGTAACGGGTGTGTGGCGACCGGAAGCGGCGCACCGCGCCGGCCGGGATCGCTGCGGCGACACGCGTTGCCTCGGCAGGACGCGGCTGGGTGATCGGGGCGTGCCGCGGTACCCGTTCCTGGAGCAACAGGGCCGTGGCCTGCACGCGTGGATCCGCGTGGAAGCGGCGTACCATCAGGTCATCGAGCAGGGTATTCGCGAGCGCGACCAGCGTCATTCCCTGATGGTGGGCCAGGAAGGACCGCACGACGGTGCCGCGCGGCGCGGCATCCCGGCCTGCAGGTTCCGTCGCGGCGTCGCCGTCCGGCACCGTGTGGTGGGTGTAGTCGATCGCCTCATAGAACCCGTACATCCCTTCGACGCCTTCGCGGGCGAGGCGCCGGAAGTTCTGCGCGGACCTGGTCGGATCCACCATCGCGGCGAGGGCCGTCGCATAGGGCGCAACCACCAGTTCATCACCGAGCCCGCGCTTGAGGCCCAGGCCGGGGACGCCGAACGCCTTGTACTGGTAGTTGCCGTGGCGGTCCACGGCGTTGAATCCCGATTCCGAGATGCCCCACGGGACGCCGCGCTGCCGTCCGTACTCGACCTGCCGTCGTACCGCGCTGCGGCAGGACTGGTCGAGCAGGGTCTCGGGATAGCTCTTCAGCACCAGCTGCGGCATCAGGTACTCGAAGAGCGTGGCACTCCACGAGAGCAGGGTGGAGGCACCGTCCACGCTGGTGAGCAGGCGGCCCAGGTGAAACCAGTGGCTGTCGGGGACGTCTCCCTTGGCGACGGCGATGAAGCTGGCGAGCCGCGCTTCCGACGCGAGCAGGTCATAGAACGACGGATCCAGCCGGCCTGGACCTTCCGCATCGGCGAGCCGGAAGCCGATCGCGAAGATCTGCCGCTGGCGGTCGTGGAGGAAGCTGAAGTTCATGCCCTCCGCGAAGGCGCGCGCGCGCTCCGCGAGCGCGGCGAGGCGGGCCCCGGCGTCGGCGGGCGTGGCCTGCCCCTCGAGCCCCGCGGCCAGCGACTGCACCCAGTAGCCCAGGGCGGCCCGGTCCGCTTCGCGCGAGGCGGTCCGCATCACGTTCATCGCCTCCGTCAGCTCGGGTGCCAGGGCACGGGCGCGCTCGAGCCTCTCCCCTGCTTCGGCGGACCCATCCAGCGTATTGCGTATCGCGGTGAGGACCGCCACGAGCAGGGCGCGCTCGGATGGCGTCGTGCCGGCACTCAGTTGACCCGCGGAGCGCAATGCGACTTCCGCCGTATCGAGCAGGCCGCTGCAGATGACCGCCACCGGTTGGGGCTCCGTGGCCAGCAGCCGCAGGCCTTCGGCGGCAGCGATGAGCGCGCCCGCCAGGTTGCCGCTGTCCACGGTCGACACGTAGCGCGGCATCAGCGGGGCGAGCGTGCTCGTGTCATACCAGTTGAGCAGGTGACCCTCGAACCGCTCCAGCCCCTCCATCGTTCCGATGAGCGACTCGAGTTTCTCGAGCAGCTCCGTGGTGCGGATGTAGCCGAGGTCGTGGGCGGCGAGCGTGGAGAGCAGGCCCATCGCGATGTTGGTGGGCGACGTGCGGTGCGCCACGGTTGGCACCGGAAACTCCTGGAAGTTGTCCGGGGGCAGGCCGTGATCCGCCGCGCCCATGAAGTCCTCGAAGAAGCGCCAGGTCTTCCGCGCGGTGACGCGCAGCACCAGGCGGTCCTCCTCGAGCAGGCGCCGGCGTGCCGGCAGCACCGGCCGGCTCAGCCAGGCGGCGACGGCCGGCGCCAGGATCCACAGTGCGAGGATGGGAGCCGCGACGGGAAGTGCCGAGGGGCGAGCGCCCGCGATCAGGACGAAGACGACCAGCGCGATCAGCGGGCTGGCCGCCATCTCGGCCAGGAAGAGCAGGGCGCCGCTCCTGGCGCTGATCCCGGCCGCGCGCGCCGCCGCCGCCGCCGCCGTCTCCCACTCCAGCAGGCGGCGCTGGGTGAACAGGAGCCGCACCAGGGTCAGCGCGATCGCATGGACCATTTCCCAGGCGTGATACGCCAGGAACGTGAGCAGCAGGAGCACCTGCGCGCCGGCGGCCTGGACGTCCTCCCGCAGGATGCGGAGGAAGACCCGGAGCGGCTGCTGCGGGTCGGGGCCGCCGAGAAGGCGCAACAGGTGGGGATAGAGCGGGAACGCCAGGGCGGCGACGATTGCGGCCGTCCACACCCACGCCTTGCCCGGAAGCACGAGCCAGCCGGCGATGAGCGCGAGCAGGGTGCCGGGCGCCACCAGGGTGCGGCGCAGGTTGTCGAAGATCTTCCAGCGCGCGATCGGGGGGAGGGTGTTGCGCTCGAGGCCGCCGCGCGTCGGCACCACCGGGAACAGCCAGAAGAGGATCTGCCAGTCGCCCCGGGCCCAGCGGTGCTGGCGGCGCGCGTGGGTGAGCACGCTCGCCGGGTAGTCGTCCACCACCTCCACGTCCGTCACGAGCGCCGGCCGCGCATGCAGGCCCTCGAAGAGGTCGTGCGACAGCAGCGCGTTCTCGGGCACGCGGCCCTCGAGCGCCGCGATGAACGCGTCCACGTCGTACAGCCCCTTGCCGGCGA
>JAGGAG010000018.1 GCA_017889745.1 Gemmatimonadota bacterium
GTCGGTGATGCCGAGGCAAGCCGAGTACGGAAAGGCCGCGGTGGCGACGGTATCGCAGTCGACAACGAGTTGGTTCGCCGGGATTGTCATGGCCCAGGATGACGCAGCCACCATCGCGGCGGTACGGTACTGACCGGCGGTCACGGTGCTGGACTGGCGCGAGACGCGCAGCAGCAGGGGCCCGAGCACCACGACGATGAAGCAGAGCAGGGCGAGCGTGGCGATGGTCTCGACCAGCGTGAACCCGCGCCGTTCGCAGGCCATCCGAATCGGGCGCATCATCGCACCACCCTCACGAGACCCGCGCTCGACATGGTGATCTGCCGGTTGGCCTGCCCCGAGGCGATGCTGACGGTCAACGGGAGGGTGGCGACCCCGGTTGGGGACACGGTGACGCTGGCCTCGGAGAGCGACAACGAGTCGAGCTGGTATTCCGTGTCCGGCCCGAACGCCCGGCGCTGGTACAGCGTGCCGGTCGCCAGGTCGCGAATCTCGATTGCCTGGTTGATGCAGTCGCAGGAAACGGTCACGGGACGGCGCTGCCGGCTGGCCAGGGTGAAACTGCGCTCCAGTGTCAGCGCCACGAGGCCCGCGGCGCGATCCACCCGCGAACTGCGGAAGGCCTTGCCGATGCGTGGTACGCTGGTGAGCACCAGGATGCCCATGACGACCATGACGATGAACACCTCGATCATGGTCATGCCGCGCGTGTTCCGCACCGTCATCAAGTCCTCCCTGCGGGCTGTCGCCAACCTGGAGACAAACTAACCGAAATTGCCGGTTCCCGCCCCTGGGCCGATTGCCCCATTTGACCGGGCGGTGCCGGTGGCTTTACCGTCCATCGCACCGTCCACCCCCACCGAAGGTGTCAAGCACCCCATGCGCACCCGCGCCCGGATCCTCGAGAACCTGGAATCGCTGTACCGTGAGTCATACGATCGCGCCCGCGGAGAGGGACTGACCTCACGCATGGCCGAACTGGACAATGCCTACATGCGCGACCAGCTGATGCTCGAGATCCTCCTCGACATACGCGACCTGTTCTCCGTCGCGCCGTCCGCCAAGGGCGGCAGTGCGCTTGAGACCCTGGAGCGGCTGCGGCGCCTGGGCGGACGCTGAAGGTGCGTACCGCCATCCTGGCGCTCGTCGCCCTGGCCCTTGCCGGATGCGACCGCCCCGCACCAGCCGACCTCGTCATCATCGGACGGGTCTGGACGGGCGACAGCCTGGCGCCCCGTGCCGATGCGGTCGCCATCCGCGGCGACCGCGTGGTATACGTGGGGGACAGTGCCGGTGCGCTGCGCCTCGGCGGGCGGCACGCGCGCCTCATCCGCGGCGCCTTCGTGGCGCCCGGGTTCGGCGATACGCATACGCACTTCATCGATGGCGGGATCCAGCTCGCCTCCGTGGACCTTCGCAGCGCGGACACCCCCCAGGAATTCACCCGGCGCATCAAGGCTTACGCCGGCAGGCTGGCTCCCGGTGAATGGGTGACGCAGGGGATGTGGGATCACGAGGCCTGGGGTGGGTCGCTGCCGGACCGAAGCTGGATCGACTCGGTGACGCCCAACAACCCGGTGTTCGTGAGCCGGCTCGACGGTCACATGGGTCTGGCCAACTCGGCCGCGCTCAAGCTGGCCGGTTTCGACCGACATGCGCGCCCCATTCCCGGGGGAACGATCGTGCGCCGCCCTGACGGTGAGTTGTCCGGCGTACTCAAGGACGAGGCGATGGGCCCGATCTTCCGGGTCCTGCCCGACCCGTCTCCGGCGCAGGCCGACTCTGCTGTTTCCCGGGCCTCGCACTGGGCCGCCGCTCACGGGATGACGACCCTCGACGCCGTAGCGGTGTCACGTCTCGAGTACGCAGCGCTGGTGCGGGCGCAGCAGGCCGGTCGCCTGGTCACGCGTGTGCATGCCTACCCGGCGCTGGGCAGCTGGCGATGGGTGGCGACCGACCTCCCCAGGCCGGCCGCCGGGGGCGGCGACCTGCTCGTGGTGGGAGGGGTGAAGGGCTTTGTGGACGGGTCGCTCGGATCCACGACTGCCTGGTTCTTCGAACCGTACACCGATGCACCGCGCGATCGTGGCTTCCTCACGACTCCCGCGGAATCCCTTGCGGCCTGGATCGGGGCCGCCGACAGCGCCGGCCTCCAGGTGGTGGTGCACGCCATCGGAGACCGGGCCAATGCGCTGCTCCTCGACATCTACGACAGCGTGGCGACGGCGCATGGCCCGCGCGATCGCCGGTTCCGCGTCGAGCACGCGCAGCACCTGCGCGTCGCCGACATTCCCCGGTTCGCCCTGCAGGGGGTGATCCCCTCGATGCAGCCGTATCACGCCGCGGACGACGGACGCTGGGCCGACAAGCGGATCGGCGCCGAGCGGAGTCGTACCACCTACGCCTTCAGATCCCTGCTGGATGCAAAGGCGCGGCTCGCCTTCGGCTCCGACTGGACCGTGGCACCACTCGACCCGCTAGCCGGAATGCAGGCCGCGGTGACCCGCCAGACGCTCGACGGCAAGCATCCGGAGGGGTGGGTGCCGGAGCAGCGGATCATGGTGGACGAGGCGCTGCGCGCCTACACCTCGGGCGTCGCTTACGCCCACTTCCGCGAGGACCAGGAAGGCGTGCTCCGCCCGGGGATGCTGGCCGACGTGGTGGTCATCGATCGTGACATCACGGCCGATCCGGTCGAAGGCATCGACCGGGCGCGCGTGGTGGCCACGGTGCTGGGTGGAAAGGTCGTCTATACTCGGCCATAACCACCGTAACCGCAACAGCTTGCCTCTTCTGTTTCGCCCGCCCCTGACTCGGGCTATCTTCCCGGGTCCCCGGCCGGTCCTAGGCCCGTAACCGCCCCTGCAAAGATCACGATGGCCACTCGCACCAATCGCTCGAAGGCGCTGGCGTCCACGAAGCTCGAGAAGGCGGATCTCGTCGAGTTCTACCGGGTCATGTTTCTCTCCCGGCGCATTGACGATCGCGAGATCCAGCTCAAGCGCCAGAACCGGATCTTCTTCCAGATCTCGGGCGCTGGCCACGAGGCCGTGCTCGTCGCGGCGGCCAGGGTGCTGCGCCCGACCTACGACTGGTTCTATACCTACTATCGCGACCGCGCGCTCTGTCTGGGCCTCGGGATGACGCCCACGGAGCAGTTCCTCTCGGCGGTGGGTGCGGCGGACGACCCCAACTCCGGCGGGAGGCAGATGCCCTCGCACTGGGGCCACAAGGACCTGAACATCGTCAGCGCGTCGAGCCCCACCGGTACGCAGTTCCTCCAGGCGGTGGGTTGCGCGGAGGCGTGGCTCCGGCTCAGCCAGATGCCGGAGGACTCGCGCCCCGAGGTTCCTTTCAAGGGCGATGAAGTGGTGCTCGTCACCACCGGCGACGGCACCACGAGCGAAGGGGAATTCTGGGAGGCGCTCAGCAGCGCCACCAACCTGAAGCTCCCGGTGATCTTCCTGGTCGAGGACAACGGGTATGCCATCTCGGTGCCCGTCGAGGTGAATACGCCGGGGGGCTCCATTTCAAAGCTCGTGGCGGGCTTCCCGGGTCTGTACATCCAGGAAATCGACGGATGCGACCCGATCGCCTCGTATGACGCGATGACCCGCGCGGCGGAGTACTGCCGCACGCGGAAGGGCCCTGCCCTGGTGCACGCGCACGTCATCCGCCCGTACTCGCATTCGCTGTCCGACGACGAGGTGCAGTACCGCAGTTCCGCGGAGCGCGAGGCGGATGCCGCACGGGACCCGCTCGTCACCTATCCCCGCTGGCTGCTCGAGCAGGGCGTGGCCACGGAGGCCGAGCTCGAACTGATCCGCCGGCAGGCGGAGGAGGAGGTGCAGGTCTCCGCCGAGGTGGCCCTCGCGTCGCCGCAACCGGGCGCCAGCACCATCTACAACTATGTGTACTCGCCCGACGTGGATCCCACGTCGGAGCAGTTCGACACCGAGGACGACCCGCGCTTCACCGGCGAGCCGACCACCATGGTGGACCTGCTCAACGGCTGCATGCGCGATGAAATGACGCGCGATTCGCGCATCCTGCTCTTCGGCGAGGACGTGGCCGACGCCACCCGGGACGACTGCCTGACCCAGGTGAAGGGCAAGGGCGGGGTCTTCAAGGTGACGTGGGGACTGCAGCGGCAGTTCGGCGCGAACCGCGTCTACAACTCGCCGCTTGCGGAAGCCAACATCGTGGGCCGGGCCATCGGGCTCGCCACCCGCGGGCTCAAGCCGGTGGTGGAGATCCAGTTCTTCGACTACATCTGGCCGGCGTTCATGCAGCTGCGCAATGAGTTGGCGCTCATGCGGTGGCGCTCGAACAACTTCTTCAGCTCGCCCGTGGTGGTGCGGGTCACGTACGGCGGGTACCTGAAGGGGGGTGCCGTCTACCATTCGCAGACCGGCGCATCCCTGTTCACCGCCATTCCGGGGCTCCGGGTGGTCTGCCCTGCCACGGCGCTCGACGCGAACGGCCTCCTCCGCACCGCGATCCGCTGCGAGGACCCGGTCATCTTCCTCGAGCACAAGCACCTCTACCGCCAGACCTACAACAAGGCGCCGAACCCCGGCCCCAACTTCATGATCCCCTTCGGCAAGGCGCGCATCGCGCGCGAGGGGAGCGACCTCACCGTCATCACCTACGGGGCGGTGGTGCAGCGGGCGGTGCAGGCGGCGAAGGAAGTGGAAGAGCGCCATGGTGTCAGCGTCGAGGTCATCGACCTGAGGTCACTCTCCCCGGTGGACTGGGACACTCTGTTCAGCTCGGTGCGCAAGACGAGCCGGGTGCTCGTGGCGTACGAGGATTCGCTTTCGTGGGGATATGGTGCGGAAATCTCGGCGCGGATCGCCAGCGACTGTTTCCACTGGCTCGATGCGCCGGTGGGGCGCATTGCCGCCACCGACACGTTCGTGGCCTACGCGCCCGAACTGGAGGACGTGATCCTTCCGCAGGTCGATTCGATCGCGCGGGCGATGGAGGAGACGCTGGCGGCCTGAGCGTTCGCGACGGAGCGCGACCTACCGCTCCATCGCCTCCTTGACCTCGCCTGCCGCCGCGATCGCGTTGTCCACGTTCCTCGAGAGCGCGCGCGCCGCCTGGGTGGCCTGGGTGATGTCTCCCATCACCTCGGACACATTGGACGACTTGAGCTTGAGCAGGTCGAGTCGCAGGTTCTGCATCGCGAGCACGCACGAATCGAGATGACGCGCCACCTGCGACTTCCGCGACTCCAGCTGTGCCACCGTGCTCTTCTGCCGTTCCAGCAGTGAGATGTGCCGGTCGCGTTCCTCGTCGGCCGGCTGGGCCTTGAGCGCGGCGATGCGCTCGTCGATCCGGCTCGTGCCGCCCGCCGCCATCTCGCCATCCATCATGTGCAGCGTCCGGCCGAGGTCGAGCGCCCGCTTGTAGAGGCCGTCCACTGTCTCGTTGATGTCCGTGAGCACTTCCCGCTCCGAGGGCGGCAGTCGCTCGACCAGCTTGAAGATCGCCGCGCGATCGCCGTGCACCTGCCGGATGAGGGGGAACTGCTCCCCGAACTCGCGCTCGGGCGGCGCCGGGACCACCTTGGGCAGCATGCCCTTGCCGGAGTCGCGGCTCGACTCGATCGAATCGGGCGCCGCCGGTCGCCGGAGCACGTCGCGCCAGCTGTATCCCGCCTGCCAGAGCTTGGAGTAGTTGCTCAAGAGCCCGATGCCCATGCCGGCCGCCGGGAAGAGGAACCACGGCGGGTCGAGCTGGGTGGTGGCGACGTTCATCAGGAAGAGGCCGCCGTTGACCGCGAGCCAGGTGGCGAACTGGGCGCGCACCTTCTGCACGATCTTGGGCTCGCCCGTGTCCGGGATCTTGATCTCTCCGCTCTTCTCGTTTCGCTCCTGCCACGCCGGGCGCCGCTCGTACCGGCGGTCGGCGGCGCGCGACCCGCGCGCCGCGGGCAGGTTCGCCAGTCCGGGGATCGGCTCGTTGCCAGCGCCACCGATCGGGCTGCGCGGATTCCCCGCGAGCGGCCGGCGGCCGGCCGAGGTCGAGGGCCGCTGGCCGGCGGTGCTGCCGCGCGCGGCGCCTGCGCGCCACGAGGTGCCGGTTGGGCGGTAGCCGGTCACCGTCCGGCTCTCCAGCGCGCGCCGCAGTGCGTCGGCGGTGGGCCAGCGGTTCTCGGGATCCTTCTCGAGGCAACGCGCAACGGCGAGCGCCAGGTCTTCGGGCACGTCGGGACGAGCGCGCCGGATATCGGGCGCCGGCTCCGTGATCTGCTTCATCAGGATGCCAGCCACCGTCGGCGCGTTGAAGGGCAGCTCACCTGCCAGCATCTGGTACGTGACGATGCCCAGGCTGTAGAGGTCGGAGCGTCCGTCGATTTCCTTTTCGCCGGCCGCCTGCTCGGGGCTCATGAACGCGGGCGTTCCGATCGCGACGCCGGCACCGGTGAGCGTCGCGCCCGATCCCTGCGACAGCGCCTTCGCGATGCCGAAGTCGGTGACCATGACCCGGCCGCGCGTGCCCTCGAGCAGGATGTTGTCGGGCTTGATGTCGCGGTGCACCACCGAGACGGCATGGGCGGCGCTGAGCGCGTCGGCGCTCTCCTTCATGATCCGGCGCGCCTCCTCCGGGGGGAGCGGTCCCTTGCGCTTTACCCGGCCGGCAACCGACTCGCCGTCCACGTAGCCCATGACAAAAAAGACGATGCCCTTCGCCTCACCGACCGAGTAGATCGGCACGATGTGGGGGTGGAGCAGCTGGCCGGCCGTCTGGGCCTCGCGCTTGAAGCGCTCCCGGATGTCCTGCTGGAAAGCGAGTTCGGGCGGCAGCACCTTGATCGCCACCCGGCGCTTGAGCTGCTCGTCGCGCGCGCGATACACGACACCCATCCCGCCCCGCCCGATTTCCCCCTCGAGGGTATAGGCGGTGCCCAGCGCCTCAGCGACGCGAGCGGCAAGCGGCTTGTCGACGGTTTCGGACATCCGCGCGACTGACTCCGGTCGGACGGGTAATTGAGATGGCTCGGTTGCTGCCGCGACCGAGGCGCCAATACCCGGTAGCCCATGAATTTGACTGTTCGTCATGAGCGGGGCAACGCCTTGTCGGGAAGGCTGCCCTTACGCGCCGAGCATCACAAAGATTCAAGTTGCATCGTACGCCCGCTCGCGTGGCGGCCAAAACGGCAGCGCAGGCGCGTGCGGGACCGCCGTTTCAGCTTGCCGGGGCCCGGCGCACTGGTGCCATCGGGCGGGGTGAATGTCCGAAGTGCTTCTGCCATAACGCAGAAGCGCGTGCCGTCAGGCGTGGCACATGGGGTGCACCTTCACGTCCAAACTTTCTCGCAGGCGAAGTCGCTTGCGCCGCAAAGGCAGGATTCCAATGGAAGGATCCAAGATAATGAATGAACGCCTGACGCTTCCGGTGCTTCCGCTCCGGGAGGTCGTGCTCTTTCCTGGCGTCGCCGCACCGATTGGTGCTGGCCGGCCCGGTACGCTGAAGGCGATCGAGGCGGCCCTCACCACGCCCGAGAAGCTGGTCTTCGCGGTATCGCAGCGCGAGAACGTGGAGAGCGTCAACGCCGACGTGCTGTATACGATCGGCACCGTGGCGCGGATCGGCCAGATGCAGCGGGGTCTTGCCGGCGTGCAGCTGTTGCTGCAGGGCGAGTACCGCGGCATCGCGATGCACTACTTCGAGAAGGACGGCTATCTCGCCGCCGTGGTGCGCACCGCCGAGGAGATGGCGGCGCTCAACCCGGACGACCCGGCGTTCGTGGCCCTGCACCGCGAGGCGCGGGCGCGTGCCGCCGAACTGGGCCAGAAATCCGGATTGCCGGAGGAGGTCGTCCAGCAGGTGCTGGGCGGCGTCAACGATCCCGGCCGGTTCGCCGACCTGGTGGCGGGTTACATCGACATCACCCCGGCGCAGCGCCAGGGCTTGCTCGAGAGCCTCTCGGTCGAGGAGCGGTTGCGGCGCGTGCTCGTGCACCTGCAGCGGCAGATCGGCGTGCTCGACGCCCAGGAGGACATCAAGTCCCGCGTCCAGGAAGAGCTGGGCGACCGGCAGCGCGAGATGTTCCTGCGCGAGCAGCTCAAGACCATCCGCAAGGAACTGGGCGAGGACGACGAATCCTCGGACCTGGAGGAACTGCGCGAGAAGCTCGACGCGCTCGACCTGCCCGAGGATGCGCGGCGCGAGGTCGACCGCGAGTTCGGCCGGCTGGACCGTATCGGTCGCGAGTCGATGGAGTCGCAGGTCATTCGCACATACCTGGAAACCGTCGCGGAGCTGCCGTGGAACACCCGCACCGAGGATCACCTCGACCTCGCCAAGGCGTCGAAGATCCTCGACGAGGACCACTACGCGCTCGGAGACGTGAAGGACCGGGTGCTGGAGTTCCTCGCCGTGCGGCAGTTGCGCGACCAGAAGCGCCGGGCGGCAGAGGCTGCCGAGAAGACCGACGAGGCGAAGCCGGCGGGTACGGATGCGCCGGCCGCGCCGGTCGAGGAGAAGCAGGCCAAGGGACCGATCCTCCTCTTCGCCGGCCCTCCGGGCGTCGGCAAGACGTCGGTGGCCAAGTCGATCGCGCGGGCGATGGGGCGGAAGTACGTCCGCATCTCGCTCGGCGGCGCGCGCGACGAGGCGGACATCCGCGGCCACCGCCGCACCTATGTCGGTGCCATGGCGGGGCGGATCATCCAGGGCATGAAGCAGGCGGGCAGCCGCAACCCCGTCTTCCTCCTCGATGAGGTGGACAAGCTGGGCGTGTCCTTCCAGGGCGACCCGGCGGCGGCGCTGCTCGAGGTGCTCGATCCGGCACAGAACGACACCTTTGTGGACCACTACCTGGGTGTGCCGTTCGACCTGAGCGAGGTGCTGTTCATTGCGACGGCGAACTTCATCCAGAACATCCCGGGTCCGCTGCTTGACCGGATGGAAGTGGCGGAGTTCGTAGGCTATACCGAGGGTGAGAAGTGCGAGATCGCGCGGAAATACCTCATCCCGCGGCAGTTCGCCGAGCACGGGCTCGACGCGTCACAGATCGATATCACCGACCCGGCGCTCGGTCACGTGATCACCGCCTACACCCGTGAGTCCGGGGTACGGCAGCTCGAGCGGGAGCTCGGCAAGCTGGCGCGGAAGGTGGCACGCAAGGTCGCGGCGAAGGAAGTGGAGCGAGTGTCGGTCGATGCCGACCTGGTGACGGCACTGCTCGGCCGCCCGCGGGTGCACCCCGAAAAGGCGATGCGCACCGACCAGGTGGGCGTGGCCACGGGCATGTACTACACGCCGGCCGGCGGTGACATCATGTTCGTCGAGGCGTCGACCATGCGGGGCAAGGGTGAGCTGGTGCTCACGGGGCAGTTGGGCGATGTCATGAAGGAGTCGGCCCGGGCCGCATGGACCTATGCCCGCTCACACTCGGCGGGGCTGCGCATCGCCGACGACATGTTCGACCGTGACGTACACATTCACGTCCCGGCCGGTGCCATCCCCAAGGATGGTCCCTCGGCCGGCGTCACCATGGCGTCTGCCCTGATCTCGGCGCTGTCCGGCAGGCCGGTGCGGCACGACATCGCCATGACCGGCGAGATCACGCTGCGGGGGCACGTGCTGCCGATCGGCGGGGTGAAGGAAAAGGTGCTTGGTGCGCTCCGCGCCGGGATTACCGAGGTGATCCTGCCCAAGGAGAACGAAGCCGACCTCGAAGACCTTCCCGAGGAGGCACGGAAGCGGATCAAGGTGTATCTCGTGGAAGAACTGGGCGAGGTCCTCGCGCTGACACTGCGGGGCGCGAGTTTCCGGGAGGGACGGCTGCTGTTCGGTGAGGAAAAGCCGGGCGATGTGGCGCCGCTGGCGGCGTATCACCACTAGGCAGTCGCGGGTCGTGAGACGGCCCGAGTAGAGAACGGCCCTCCGGTACGCAATCGGAGGGCCGTTTCCTTTCGAGCGTCATTCCACGACCCACGACCGCTATGCGTGCCCCGTCTGGGGTGTCTCCGCGAACACCACGCGGTCCCGGCCCTCCGTCTTCGCGATGTGCAGCGCCTTGTCGGCGGCGTGGCCGATCTCGAAGGCGGTCTCTCCGTGGTGGAGGTAGACCGCGCCCCCCACACTCACCGTGACCGGGATGACGCTGCCGTCGCGCGTCTCCGCGGGCTGGGCCGCGATGATCTCCTGGAGCTTGTGCGCCACGTGTGCCGCCCCCTCGGGCGTGCAGCCTCGCAGGATCAGTCCGAACTCCTCGCCACCATAGCGGCCGACGAGGTCGCTGGCACGCACATGGGAACGCATCAGGCTGCCGATGTGCACGAGCACCTGGTCGCCCACCAGGTGACCGTAGCGGTCGTTGACCCGCCGGAAGTGATCGACATCCACGATGAGCAGCGCGAAGCCGCTCCCGCTCCGGCGCGAGAATTCCACCGCGATCTCGAGCTCGGCGAGCAGGGTCGCGTGGTTGAGCAGGCCGGTGAGCCCGTCCCGGTGCACCAGCTCGCGAAGCTGTCGCCCGCGCTCGGCGCGCGACACCACCAGCTGCAGCAGGAGCGACTCGTCCACCGGATGCGCCAGGAAGTCATCGGCACCCGCGCGGAGCGCCGCGATCTTGTCGGCGACCCCGCCCGCGGGCCCGACGAGGACGAGCGGAACCAGGTGGAAACGCGGATCCTGCCGCAGCAGCTTCGCGAAAGTGACGCCGTCCGCGTCGGGCAGGGCTTCGGCGAGCAGGACCAAGTCGGGCACCTCGGCGTCGAACAGGTCCTGAGCCTCCGCCGCGTCGCGGGCCTGCACCACGCGCACGCCGGCCTGCATGAGGTAGGCGGCGTAGGCGTCGGCCACGGGATCGGGATCCACGATGACGACGCGGGCCGGCGGTGCACCCACCCGGGCCATCAGGCGCGCGAAGCGGGGAAGCTCCGAATCCACCTGCTCCGCGATGTAGATCTGGTCCGCCCCGGAGGCCACGGCGCGCATGCGGTCGACCGGTGCCATCGTCTCGATCAGGACCACCGCACGCGGACGCGCGAGCCGGCTCGACGTCCACGCCGCGATCATGGCGTAGGGATCATGCACCGCGTCCTCGGCGGAGATGACGACGAGATCAGGGCGGGTGGAGGGCGAGGTGGTCTCCGGTTCGCCCGCGTCGCCCAGGTGCACGTCGAAGCCAGCCGACCAGAGCGCGCGGATGGTGCGCTCACGCAAGAGCCCCGACTCGACCACCACCAGCGCGCGCCAGCCGAACTCGGCCTGGCGCGGCGTTTCCCTTACACCCACCGGCTCGAGCGACTGACCGGCCGCATCGACCGCCCGGCTCAGCAGCGCGAGGCTGCCCTGCAGGTGGTCCGCGCTCTCGGCGGTCTGTGTCGGCGTTTGCGCGAGCCAGTTCTCGATTTCGCGGGCAAGCGCCGAGATCTCGGGCAGCCCGTGCGCGGCCGCAGCGCCGGCCAGCTTGTGAATCCGGGTGCGCAGCCATTCCGCTGCCTGGGTCTCACCCGCGCGAAACGCCTCGGCTTCCTTCCTCAGCTCCGCCAGGCGCGCAGGGGCCTCGGTCAGGTAGCTCTGCCGGAGGGCCCGGTAGACGCGCTCGGTTTCCGCGTTCATGCCGTCCTCCCCAGCACATCGATCGTGAGCCGCGCGGCCGCCACGAAGGCCGGCGCGGTGCCCCAGTGGCCCGTCACCTCATTGCCCTGTCGTGTCGCCAGCAGGGCGGCACGGGCATCCACCACGCATACCAGCGGCACTCCCGGCCAGTCGTCGGGCGCCGGCAGCTCGGCGACCGACGCGAAGCCGAGGTCGACGGGCCCGACTGAGTACAGCCGCACATCCAGGCCCGCGAGCACCGGCCGCCGCAGGGCGGGGCCAAGCAGCGGAAACGCCTCGGCCGGTGCGAGCAGTTCAACCGACGCGACGGCGCGCGCCACATCGTGCTGGATCAGCTGAAGTGCTCCGCGACTCGAGGTAATCTCGACCAGGGTGGGAGTCGGTGGCGCCGCGAGCGCCTCGAGCTCCGTCGTGAGGCGGCTCAGCGCCTGGCCATGGTCGCTCGCAATGCGGGCGAGGAGGGCGGCCGGAGGTTCCGGGCGGTAGCGCTTGGGGCGCCCCGCCTCGACCCTGGCCGCTCCCTTTCCAGTGAGTCCTTCGAGGGCGCTGTAGGCATTCGCCCGGGCGAGTCCGGCAGCGCGCGCGATGGCGTAGCCGGTGCCCGGTCCGTCTCGGAGGAGGACTTTGTACACCACACCTTCGGTGGGCGTAAATCCAAAAGGCGTGAGGTCGAGTGGCACGAGCGTAGTATGCTATGCTACCCCTAGCCGCGCAACATGAACCCACTGCGGCGCGGCGCGTTCAGCTGTAGCTCAGTTCCCAGCCCAGCAACCTGGCGATGACGGCGACGCGGAACGTCACGTCCACGGCGCGGCTTTCGGCATCCTTCTCGTCTGCCTGCAGCGGGTACCAGTGGTACGTGATCTTGTTCAGCGGCTTCGGCATGCCGCGCAGTCCCTTCGGGGCCCATACGCCCCGTTCATCGAAGTCCTTCATGAGGCGGGCAAGCACCTTCGTGGCGACGGGCGCCCACTGCAGGGCTCCCATGCGCGCCAGCATCTCGATGTAGTGCAGGGCAAGCGGCAGGTCCTTCGCCACGCCCTTCGAGTCGGCCTCGATCGGGTCGCCCAGCAGGAGGTGTTGCGGCTTGAGTGCCTTCTTGCCGAGGACCACCACGAAGTCCTTCTTCGGCGCCGGCTGCGCCAGGTAGTGCCCCAGGCGCTCGGTGAAACCCGCCCGTTCCCGCTGCAGGCTGGGCATCTGCGCGATCATCGCGACCGAGTACCACGTGGGCGGATGCGCGTCGGGATGCAGCGCGGTGTACTTCGCCGTCTTGACGAAGGGCTTCTCGGCGAGCGGGCTGCGCAGGAAGGCAGAGACCGCGTTGGCGATCTTGTGCGCTGCACCCCTGAGCCGCGGATCTTCGTGGTGCCCCGCCTCCGCCAGCGCTGCGGCCGCCGCCTCGCGGAAGGCTTCGCGGATAAAGGGCACCACGGCCGGCTCGGTGCTCGACGCCTTGGCGTGCTCGAAGAGCAGCGCCGGGTCCTCATCGCGGCTGAGCAGCCGGTAGAGTACCCGGTCGGAGAGCTTGTAGGGCCGTGATCCGCGGGGCCACCCGATCTGCAGCAGGCGCCGGTACTGTGGGATGGTGCCGACTTCCTTGATACCGTCCTTCACCGATGGAGCGAGGCCGAGGAGGTTCCCGCCCCAGATGCCGGTGTCCTTCTGCTTCTTGATCAGCGCGGTCCCGGACTTCGATTCCACCACCGCCTGCTGGGCCGCTGCGATGGCCTCAGGGGACACGGAGCCTGTTGGAGACAGCTCGGTGAGGGTGCGGTACCGGATCGCCTCACTGCCGTGCTCCTGGAGCCAGGCGAGAGGTATCCGGTGTGTGCTGGGGAGTTCCAAGGCGGCTCCTGGCCGAATTGACGCAGGGAGTGCGAAGCGGGCGCGAATATAAGGGTCGAGGCCGCTGGGGACAATCGCGCCGCCGGTGACAGGCCTTACCTGCCGTGCAATACCTTGTCATTAAACATCTTACGGCGCAAAGTAGTGTTTTCAGTCACTTCGGCGGTGGCGGGCAACCCCAGAAAGCGAAAGCGGGAGCCCGTTCGGGCTCCCGCTCAGGTGTACTGGCCTGCTCAGGTCGGGTTGCTGAGCGACCAGACGTACGCGGCCACTGCCTTTACGTCGTCCTCGCTGATCTGTGATCCACCCTTGGGCGCCATGGCACCCTTGCCCAGCGTGGTCTTCTCGACCGGAATACCGGTGGTTACGATCTGGACGATTTCGGGATAGGTGCCCTTGCCGTGAATCCAGGTCTGGTCGGTCAGGTTCGGCCCGACCGTGCCCTTGGCGTCCATACCGTGGCAGGCGAAGCAGAGTCCGGTGGTCGTGAATACCGTCTTGCCCTTGGCGATCATGGCCGGCGTGACGCCAGCCGGGAGCTTGGCCTGTGCAGCGGCCGGAGCCGCGGCCATACAGGTCAAGGCCACTACGAGCAATCCAAGTCGAGTCCGCATCTCCATGTCACCACTCCTGAGGTAAGCGTCTGTCGCTGCTGGCTACTGGCGCCTCGTGCGCTCCTCGGGAATAGTACGGACCACATCGTCCCGCCGCCACCGGAGCAACCTACCGCTTCGCACCCGGCGTGCCGTCCCGGACGCCGGCCATGGCAATGGGTACCGGCCGGTTTTCGGGGGTGATCTGTCCGCGCTCATAGACGCTGCGGGGGTTCCATAGCACCCAACTGGTGACACCCAGGTCCGCCGCCGACCGGATCTGGGCCCGCACATGCTCCGGGCCGTACCGGGGTGCCCCGAGGGTGAACGCCTGGAGGTAGGGTCGGATCTCCGCGGTCGCGCGGCCGAGCTTCTGAGAGCGACGGATGCCGTCCTGCAATGCCCGGCGAATAACCCCGTACGGTTCGGCATTCGGGTGGGAGAATCCGTACTCGCCGCGATTGTAGTGGCTGGGGTATACCATGGGGAGCACGGCGTCAGCGGTCGACACCAGGTCCTCCCACACCTGGCCGATGCCCATGTCGCCGGTTGCGCTCGTGGTCAGCCCGAAGACGTCGATTGTGAACGGCACGCCGAGCGCGCGGGTGCGCTGCTCGAGGATGGCGAGGCCCTCCGCCACCCCTTGCCGCGTCGTCTCTTGCGGCTGCCGGGCGGCGAAGAGCGCGGTGGCACGGCGCGACGGTGGCTCATCGGGGAAGCGCACGTAGTCGTACTGAATCTCGGCAAATCCCAGGTCCACGGCTTCGGCTGCGAGCTGGGCGGCGTAGATCCATACGGAGTCCTGGAACGCGTCGACCCAGGCGAAGCCGAGTCGGTCATGCCACAGGCCGCCGCCAGTATGCCGGATGGCCCATTCCGGCTTGCGCGACGCCAGCAGCGGATCCTTCGCCACCACGATGCGGGCGATGGGGTGGATGCCGCGGGCCTGCAGCCGCGCGATGCGGACGCGCACGTCGCGGGCGCGGAGTTGGGTGTTTGCGCCAATCGCCCGGGCAGTCGGGACCTCGGACCGATAGGTGAGATAGCCGGTGTCGTCCTTCACGTCGATCACGAAGCTGTTGACCTCGGTGCCCGCCGCCAGGTCGAGCAGTTGCCCGAGGCGCTGGCCGCCGAACGCCCACGCGTTAACGTAGAGCGCGCGCACGGGGCTCGGCGGGGGCGAGAGGGGCGAGGCCGGCCACCGCACCGTGTCCGGGTCGAACATCGGGAGGGTGAGCGGGTGGGTCGGGGATACCAGTTCATCCCGCCAGCGTGCAGGAACCTGCGCTGCAACCCGTGAAGCAAGGAGCAGTGTGAGCAGGGTCAGGGTGGTCGCGCATCGACGTGGCATCGGCGAATCTCCCGGGCTGTGGCAGCTTCCAAGGCTCGATGGCCTGCTGGCGCGCTGCTTCCGGGAGGAAGGGCAATCAGGGGACCGTTCGTGCTGGTGGAGGGTGTCATGATTGCTTACGATTCGCGGCGTCCGCCCAGTTTGATGGCACCTGCGTCTCTGAGTGAGGATTCATGCGCGCCACGATCAAGTACTGCGTCGTTTGAAGCTACGAGCCCCGAGCCACCGGTCTGGTGGCTGAGCTCAAGAAGGCGTTTCCTGACATCGAGACGGACCTCATTCCCAGTTCCGGCGGCGTCTTCGACGTGGTCGTCGACGGCAAGCTGGTGTTCTCGAAGAAGGCCGTCGGCCGGCACGCCAAGCCGGGGGAAATCGTCGACCTGCTGAAGAGAACCACGTAGGAGAGGAGCCTGGCCCGCACGAATGCGTATCGCCGTCAACACCGGCGGCGGCGACGCCCCCGGACTCAACGCCGTCATTCGCGCGGTCGTGCTCGCCGCGCATCACCGCGGCTGGCAGGTCTACGGGATTCAGCGCGGCTACGAAGGGCTGCTCGCGTTCAATGGGGTGGTGCGGCTCGCGCCCGAGAACGTGCGCGGCATCGTTCACCTCGGTGGCACCATCCTGGGCACCACCAACCAGGGCAATCCATTCCGCTATGCGGTGACCGATGCCGACGGCACCCGCCGGGAGGTCGATCGCTCTGACGAACTGATCGCCGCGTTTCGCGCGAGCGGTTTCGACGCGCTCATCGCCATCGGTGGCGACGGGAGCATGCAGATCGCCTGGGACCTGGCCTGCAAGGGGCTGCCGGTGGTGTGCGTGCCCAAGACGATCGACAACGACGTCGAGTGCACCCAGCAGACATTCGGCTTCGATACCGCCGTCAGCACCGCAACCGAGGCCATCGACAAGCTGCACTCCACCACCGAGAGTCACCAGCGCGTCATGGTGGTCGAGCTGATGGGAAGGAATGCGGGCTGGATCGCGCTGCACAGCGGCATCTCCGGCACGGCGCACATCGTGCTCATCCCCGAGATCCCCTTCGACATCGACAAGGTGTGTGCGGCGATCCAGGCGCGTGAGGCGGCGGGGAAGCACTACAGCATCGTGGTGGTGGCTGAGGGCGCCCGGTCGGTGGGCGGCGAAGTGTCCCTGCTCGAGCGACGTGGCACCGGCACGGTCGACCGGATCGGCGGCATCGGCAGCCGGGTCGCGCAGATGATCACCGAGCGGATGGACAAGGAGGTGCGCTCCATCGTGCTCGGTCACCTGCAGCGCGGCGGGTCGCCCACCACATTTGACCGTCTGCTCGGGCTGCGATTCGGCGGCGCGGCCGTGCGCGCCGTGGCCGACGGCGCCTTCGGCACGATGCTGGGGCTGGCGGGGACCTCGATCGTCCGGGTGCCACTGGCCGATGCGGTGGGCCGCCAGAAGCTCGTGCCGCTCGATTCCGACATCGTGGTCACGGCGCGCGAGCAGGGAATCAGCTTTGGGGACTAGCCCGGCGTCGCCGGCGACAGCCGTGCGTCCCGTCGCCGAGACCATGCATGGCGTCGAAATCGTCGATCCGTATCGGTGGCTCGAGGACGGCGATCCGGAGGAAGTGCGCCGCTGGACCGAGGCACAGAATGCGCACACCGAGGCATGGTTGTCGGCGGTTCCCGCGCGGGCCGGTATCCGGTGCCGGCTCCAGCAACTGCTTAGCATCGGTGTGCTCGGCACGCCCACGCCCGCGCGCGGACGGTACCTCTACCAGCGACGCGAAGGCACCACCAACCAGCCGATCCTGTACGTGCGTGACGGGCTCGAGGGCAGGGACCGCGTCGCCATCGATCCGAACGCCCTCTCGGCCGAGGGCACCACGGCCCTCGACTGGTATCACGTCAGCCCGGACGGACGCCGCCTGGCATACGGCCTCTCGGCGGACGGCAGTGAGCAGAGCGTGCTACGCCTGCTCGACCTCGATGACCTCTCGCCGCTTGCCGACCGGATCCCGCGCACGCGCAGCTGCGACCTCGCCTGGCTCCCGGACAACTCCGGCTTCTACTACACGCGCTACCCGGCGCCGGGATCGGTCCCGGCGGGTGAGGAGCCGTACCACCGCGCCGTCTGGTTTCACCGTGTCGGTCATGATCCCGACGCCGACCGCCTCGTGTTCCAGCCCGCGGAGAAGGAACACTGGCCAGGGGTTTCGCTTTCCGACGACGGGCGGTGGCTCCTGATCGGGGTGGCGCGGACGTTCGACGAGACCGACCTGTACGTGCAGGACCTCACTTCCGGCGCGGCGCCCGTGCCCGTGGCGGTGGGGATACCGGCCACGTTCGACGGGCAGGTCGCCCGCGGCGTTCTCTACCTCCGCACCAACCTGGACGCGCCGACCTTCCGCCTGTACGCGGTCGATCCGGCCGCACCCTCGCGCGACGGCTGGCGTGAGCTCGTACCGGCGCGACCGGATGCGGTCCTCTCGAGCGTGGGCGTCACGGCGAAGCACCTTGTGCTCGACTATCTCGATCGTGCCACGGCGCGGCTCCAGCTCGCGGCGCTCGACGGCAGTGGCATCCAGGACGTCCATCTGCCGACGCTCGGGAGCCTCTTCGGGCTCGGCCTGGAGCCGGACGGCAACGAGGTTCTGTTCGGCTTCTCGTCGTTCACCGTCCCGCCCAGTGTGTACCGCCTGGACCCGACCACCGGCACGACCACCCTCTGGCGCCGCGTCGAGGCGGACATTGAGCCTGAGCGCTTCCGCGTGAACCAGGTGGAGTATTCATCGGCTGACGGCACGCGGATCACCATGTTCCTGGTGCACCGGCGGGATGTCGAGCGCAACGGCCGGCAACCGACCTTCCTCACCGGCTACGGCGGCTTCAACATCTCGATGACCCCGGCCTTTTCGCGCTCGATGCTGCTCTGGCTCGAATCGGGCGGCGTAGTGGCGATACCGAACCTGCGCGGCGGCGGGGAGTATGGCGAGTCGTGGCACCAGCAGGGCATGCTCGGCAGGAAGCAGAACACGTTCGATGACTTCATCGCGGCGGCGGAGTGGCTCATTGCCTCCGGCTGGACCAGCCCGCGCGAGCTCGCCATCCAGGGTGGGTCGAATGGGGGCCTGCTCATGGGTGCAGTGCTTACGCAGCGGCCGGAACTCTTCCGGGCGGTCGTCGTTCAGGTTCCCCTGCTCGACATGCTGCGCTATCATCGATTCCTGATCGCCCGGCTATGGATTCCGGAGTACGGCTCGGCCGACGACCCGGAACAGTTCGGCTGGCTGTCGGCGTACTCGCCGTATCATCAGGTGCGCGATGGCGTGGCGTACCCCGCGGTGCTGATCGCCACGGCGGAAAGCGATACGCGGGTCGACCCGCTGCACGCGCGGAAGATGACGGCACGGCTGCAGCGGGCCACATCGTCGGGGCTCCCCGTGCTGCTGCGGCTGGAATCCCGCGCCGGCCACGGGGCGGGCAAGCCGCTGGCGAAGGTGCTCGACGAGCTGACGGACACCTGGACTTTCATCTGGCACGAGCTCGGGCTCGCTGCCCCGGAGGATCGATGACGGACAACGCCCTGCGTAACAACCGCGCCCCTGCCGGCCAGGGCCTGGCCCTGGTCCGGATCATCGTCGGCCTCTGGTTCGCGAAGGCGCTGTTCGCAAAGCTCGCCCTGGTCGGTGGCTTCCTTCCGTTGCCGTTTGCATCGGATCGCTGGGTCGAGACAATGCCGAAGATCATCGCGAAGCAGATGGCCGAGAACCCGATTGCCGGATACAAGGCGTTCGTGGAAGGCACAGTCCTCACGAACCCGGTGCTCTTTGCCAACCTCACGGCGCTTGGCGAGGCCGCGGCAGGCACGCTCCTGGTCCTTGGCCTGTTCAATGGCGTCGGCGCGCTGGTGGCGCTCCTCCTCACGCTCAACTATGGCACGGCGAGCTGGCACCTGTCGGCGGCGAACCAGGGATTCCACTGGACGCTGGCGGCGGTGATGATCGGGCTCTGGTGGGGTCGTGCGGGGATGACCTGGGGTCTCGATGGCCGACTGGCGGAGTCGAAGCCGGGCTGGTGGGGGAGCCGGCGGCCCTGGAGCTGATCCTCAGTACGGTCCCCGGCTCATCCGGCTGGGCCCCCCCGCACCCGCCATCTCACAGAACGCCTCGGTCGCTGAGTAGAGCACGCAGAACATCCCGTCCACCTGCCAGCGCTGCCACCACATGAGCATGATGCCGCGGTCGGCGCCCGAGAGGTTGGGGTAGGGGTGCTCGCCGTCGAAGCGGGCGACATGTGTGTGCACGGTGCCCAGCCAGTCCGGTGGACCACAGGTGTCAATCGAGCTCTGGGCGGACACGCCGAGCGAGTCGGAGCCGTGCGGCACGTCGAGCACCAGCACCCGGGTGACCCGCGCGCTGTCGTCCAGCACGTCGCCGGTGATGCAGGCGACGTGTTCCTTCTTCTCGGCCAGGCTCTGTTCCCAGAGGCGCTGCAGCATCGCGGACGCGTCAACGCCGAAGCTGAAGCGCGCCGGCAGTTTCCTGAAGTCGGACTTGGGAACGGGCGGCATGCGGTTGCCGCGCGGCTGCTGGTAGGCAGGCGCCGAGTCCTGGCCCGCGGCCGCGGATGCGGCGCCAAGGCCGAGCACGAGCAGGAAGCTGAAACGACGCAGGGTAACCTCGCAGGAACTCTCTCCTGAAGGTTACCCTGTTCCACCCCGCTCGTTCAAACCGTCAGGGGGCGGTACCGATTGCGACGCCCCAGGGGACCCTGCCGGCCGGGATGGTCTTCACCACCGTGAAGGTCGCCAGGTCGATGACGCTCACGTCGTTGGACGGGCCGTTGGCGCTGTAGAGCTTGCTGCCATCCTTCGACAGCGCGATCCCCCACGGCCGCTTCCCGACCGCCACCGAGTGGGTTACCTGGCTGGACGCCACATCGATCGCGCTCACCGTGCCTCCCCGCCCGTTGCTCACGAAGAGCCTCTTTCCGTCTGGCGCCGAGAGGATGCCCATCGGCTTGGAGCCCTCGGGCATCGTAATGGTGCCGATCACCGTCCGCTTCGCGACGTCGATCACCGATACCGTCCCGGCCGCCTCGTTGGCCGAGTATGCCCGCGAGCCGTCGGGCAGGAACGCGATGCTGCGCGGCCGGAGTCCCACCACGACGCGACCGAGCTTCTTGCCGGTCTCTGCGTCGAGGATGGTGAGGTCGTGATCGGTCTCTCCACTGACCCAGACGGTCTTCCCATCGGGTGCCAGGGTGACGCCCTCAGGCTCCTTTCCCACCGGAACCGTGGCGACGACGCTGCCGGTGGCAACCTCGACGATGGACGCCACGCCGGCGTCCTCGTTAGAGACGAAGATCTTCGTGCCATCCGACGAAAGGTCGAAGGCCTCGGGGTCGGAGCCCGCGGGCAGCACACGCGATACGGTACGGGTGGTGGCATCTACGACGGCCACGCCGTCCTTCGACTTGTCCGAACCGAGCTTCTCGCACTCCGCGTCGGGCATGGAGGGCGGGCACTTGGGCGAGCCACTGAGGGCCACGAAGACCCACTTGCCGTCCCGACTGACCTTCACACCGCGAGGCCGGGTGCCCACCGCAATGGTCCCGACGACCGAGTCGTCGTCGGCGTTGACGATCGTGAGATCGTGCGAATCCTCGTTGGTGACATAGACGTACGCAGACGGGGGTAGCGGGGGCGTCGCTGCGGCGGGTGCCTGCTCCGGTTTCCTGCCGCACCCGAGCAACAGCATCGCCCCAAGGACCGACACGACGCCGTGCCGCACCGAAGGATCATGCATCATCAACTGTTCTCCCTGACGGCAGGGCGGCCCGCCTGGATCTTGCCATCGGCCCTGCCTTTCACGTAGGCGTAGATTCCCAGGATCTTGTTCATCTCGAGGCCCAGCTCGCACCACGAGGGCATTCCCTTCTCCTTCCGTCCCTGACAGACCACCGTCACGAACGCATCCTGCGTCGGGACGGTCCCACCTTCCCTGAGCGACACCACCAGCGCCGGCGCGAACGTCGTTCCCACGGCGTACTCCCCGTGGCAGCGCGCGCAATTGAGCTCGTACTGCTTCCAGCCGTCATAAACCTGCCGGCTGATCGTGTCCCTCGGGGCGGTGTGATACTGGTCGGTGAGGGGAGCACTGGCGACCGGGGCCGGGCTGGCTGCCGGTACGGGCGCGGGCGCCGCCGGCCCGGGAGCGGGTGAAACGGGCGCGACGCTATCGGCGGGTGTGGCCGCGGTGGCCGCGGTGGCCGCGGTAGCCGTGGTGTCAGCCGGTGGTGTGGCGGCTGGCTCCTGCCTTGCCCGCTCGCCACAGGCCGAGAGCAGGAGCACGACGCAGCCAGTCAGGCAGGCGTTACGGCGCACTGAACGTGGCCTTGTCCACGTTCCGCGCCTCATCCAGTCCCTTCATCTGGTCGCGCCCGACGATGCCGATGAAGATGGCGCCGTCGACATTGGCCTTGTTGAACTGTGCACCGGTGACATCGGCGCCGGTGAAATCGGTGCCGGCGAGGTCGGCGTTCTGGAGGTTGGCGTCGACGAGCTTCGCCTTCCGCAGCGAGGCGAAGGAGAAGTCGGCCTTGAAGAGGTTGGCCCCGGTGAAGTCGGCGCCGGTGAGGTCGGCGCTGACGAACTGCGCGCGCATGACACCCATTGACTGGTTGCCGGGGTCGGCCCCGATGTTGGCATTGCTCAGGTTGGCGTCGACGAGGGTGGCGCCGCGCAGGTAGCCGATAATGCGCGTGTCGCGCAGGTCGGCGCCGCTGAGGTTGGCGCTCTCGATGATCGTAGCGAAGAGACTGGCACCGCGAAGGTCGGCCCTGGACAGGTTTGCCCGCCGAAGGGTGGATCCGTCGAGATTCGACTTCCTGAGGTCGGCGCCCTCGAGCACCGCGTCGGTGAGATCGCAGCTGAAGAGGTCGGCTCCGGCGAGCCTCGCCCCGGCCAGCCGCGTGCCTGTCAGGTTGGCACGCTTGAAGTCGACGCCTTCGAGTACGAGCCCGCTCAAGTCAGCGCCGGAGAAGTCGGCCGGCGCTGCGCCCGTGGCCTGGGCGAGCTGCTCGGTCACCTGTGCGGCGGTGAGGTGCTGCGCCTGCGCCGTTGCGGGCTCCGCCGCACGAGTCAGGACAAGGAGCGCGGCAGAGGCCACGACGCTCCGCCGCACGGTGGGGCTCAGCCTTCGGCCTTAACGGCTGGCCGGCCCGCCGCGACCTTGCCGTCGGCACGAAGCTTCAGGTACGCGTAGATGTTCTGGATCTTGTCCATTTCGAGGCCCAGTGCGCACCACC
>JAGGAG010000107.1 GCA_017889745.1 Gemmatimonadota bacterium
CCGCCGTCTGCGCGCCGGCGAGCAGCGCGCGCCAGGGCGCTTGGGTGGCGGGGCCCATCGCATCGGCATGCGTGCCCGCCGGGAGCATGGATCGCACTTCGCTGAGCGTGAGGGTACTGACGAGCACCAGCTGGTAGCACATGCGTCGCGCTCAGCTTCGGTGAGGGGGTTCCTGGCGCTCGCGGCGCCCCTTGAGGATGAGCGTCGCCGCTTCGGCCGCCGGGCCGCCGCGCCGGACGATCGAGGCGAGCGCCTCGTCATCCTTGCTGCCGAGCTCGGAGGCGAGGAGGACGATCATGCTGCGCCGGGAGGAGATTTCCTGGTCGGTGAGGGCGCGGGTATGGGCGCGCAACCCGAAAAAGAACGCGACGACGGTGGCGGCCACACCCAGGCTCAATCCAAGGAGCCCGGCCAGGCGCGGCACGGTGCCGCGCACTCCCGCGATGCCGATGGCATAGGCGATGACGGCGAGCCCCGCCAGGACCCACATCGCACTGCGGTACTCCCTGGCGGCATCACTCAACGCATGGCGTTGTCGCACCGATGAGATGCCTCCCGGTTCAGATCGGGAGATCCTCGCGGACGATGACCAGGAGGGCCGCCTGCGGCACCACCAGGTACTTCCGCTCCTCGAAGGTGATCTCCACGGCAGCCTTGCGGAAGAAGATGGCATGATCGCCGACGCGGGCCTGCATGGTGGAGCGCCGGCGCTCGCCGCGGTTCTTCCATGGCTCGTCGTCGAGCGTGCTCAAGTCGGCCACCGGGTCGCCAGGACCGGTGGCAACGATGAGACCACTCTGCACCTGCTGCGTCTCGATCGCCGTGGCGGGAAGGTACAGCCCGACCCGCGTGCGGTCGTCGCCCTCCTCGGGGGTGATGAGCACCCGGTCGCCGACGAGGATGAGCTGCTTCTTCGGAAAATCCATGTCAGGCACTCGCGCCCGCGTCGTGCACCGTGATGAGTTCCAGGACCACCAGGCGGCGCGTGATCGTCGGCAGGCGAAGCTGCACCTCGTCGCCCACCCTGCGGTCGGCCAGGGCGCGCCCGAGAGGCGAGCCGAGCGAGATGTGCCCCGCATCGATATCCATCAACTCGGCGAGCACCACCATGAACTCCTCCACCTCGTCGGTGCCGAGGTCGCGCACCTTGACCCTGGAACCGAGGCCGACGCGATCGGCGGGCGCCTCATGGTTGGCGAGCTGGGTGACCTGCTGCATGCGCTGATGCAGCTGGCCGAGCCGCGCCTGCACGAACTGCTGACGCTCAAGCGCGGCCTTGTACTCCGAGTTCTCCCGGAGGTCACCCATCTCCACCGCGGTCGCGATCGCCTGCGGCAGGGTCACGTTCAGTTCATAGCTGAGCTGCTCGATTTCCCGGCTCAGCTTCTCCTTCATTTCTCGTAGCATCGGCTGGTCCGGCCATCCACCGTGATGAGAATCAATCGGGGCGGGCAACCTGCCCGCCCCATCATTAACTGTACGGTCCGGGGCGCATACCCCGCCCCGGACCCTGTCGGTTAGCTAGAATGTCACTCGAAAGATACACCAATGGCGGGGGACCGCGAGAGGATGAACAACCAGGCGGACCAGGAGGTGGACCTGTTGCACAAGAGACTGTATGGCAAGCGGTTACGCGATTCTATCGGCCATCTGTCCAAGCTGGGTTGGGTCCTTCTGGCGGCGGGGTGCGCCCACGGCCAGGCACAGAGCCAGGTCAATGCGCCGCCGACGCCTATCGCCACGGCAGGCGCCGCCGAGTCGCTCCTGGTCGACGTGCGTTCGGTGGATTCGAGTATCGCGGTGAACCTGCGGTACCTCGGTTCCGACAACTTCACCGGCGCACCGCTGCCGGGCTACGAGGCGAACCGGGCGTACCTGCGTCGCGAGGCGGCGGCCGCGCTCGGCCGGGTGCAGCAGCAGCTGCGGGCCGAAGGGCTTGGCCTGCTCATCTGGGACGGCTATCGGCCCGTCAGTGGTACCGAGGGGATGGTTGCGTGGGCGGAGCGGACCGGCAACATGAAGCTCTTCAGGCAGGGCTACATCGCGCGGCGGAGCCGGCACAACATGGGCGTCGCGGTGGACCTGACGCTCGTCAGCCTCGACTCGGGCAAGCCGCTCGACATGGGTACGCCCTTCGACACGTTCTCGAAGGCAGCGCACACCGCCAACGCCACGAGCGCCGCGGCGCGCAACCGGCAGCGCCTCGTGGCAGCGATGGAGGCGCAGGGGTTCAGCAACTACGACCAGGAGTGGTGGCACTTCTCGATCGTGGTGCCGGACCCCGTGCCGTTCAACGTACCGGTGAGATGAAGCGTGAACGGTGAACCGTAAACGGTGAACCGGGGCTTCCTCCGCGATTCCCTGTTCACCGTTTAACGTTCACTGTTTACGCTGTTTCCATTCCTGAAGGTTCCTCAAGATCTGCCGTTCATGCTGGTGCAGGTGCTCGGCGTAGATCTTGAGCCACTCCTCCACCCCGTAGGCGCCGGACTCGGTGTGCGTGCCGCGGCGGGCCCACTGGGCCGGTGTGAGGCGGCGGAGCAGGGGGACCGTGTTGGCGCGGACGGCTCGTACGGCAGCAAGCGCGGGTATGAGGGGATGGGCGTCGTAGTCCATGGCGTCCACCCACCGGTCCTGGTCGTAGCCGATGATGGTGGGGAACTCCTCGCCCAGCAGGTAACGCACCCGCATGGCGGAGTTGGTCTCGCTGTCGGCGCAGTGCACGACAACCTGGTGCACGGACCATTTGCCCGGAGCGGGGCGCCATTTGAGTGCCTCGCCCGGCACGAGATTGAGGGCCGCTTCGAGGCGATCGGGTCCCTCGGCGTATCGCGCGATCAGCCGCTCCTGCTCGACATTGGGCATGGCACGCTCTCCTGATCGGTGGCATGATTGGCCGGGTTTGCCGCCCGACTGGTCAACTCGTTGCCCGGCCGAACGTTCGGTTCGCCAGAAGTCTGCCAGACGCAGTCCGGCGACCCGGAGATTCATGATTGACGAGGCGGGTGTCGGTCGCTAACATCTAGCCTCTTGTCGCTCCAGCTTGCGGCATGCTCCTCCCCGCACAGGGAAGACTCAGGATGGACCACCGACTCAAACGCTGGCACTCAGTGGCCGGGGCGTTGCTCCTGCTGACGCTCCTCATCGTCGTTGTTGGCAGCGCACAAGCCGATCCCTATCCCCAGAGTACGCTACACCCGAAGGGCGACTTTGCCCTGATGGTGGACAAGCTGTTCCGTACTACCCTCTTCTGGGCGACGCTGGTCTTCGTCCTGGTAGAGGGGGCGCTGGTCTTCGTCATCATCAAGTTCCGGGGCAAGCCGGACGATCCCGAGCCGAAGCAGGTGCACGGCAACACGATGGTCGAGGTCATCTGGACCGCCATCCCGGCGCTGGTCCTGGCCATGATCGCCGTGCCCACCGTCAGGACGATCTTCCGTACGTACGAGACGCCGAAGGGTGCCGACGTGCTGCAGGTCGAGGTCGTGGGGCACCAGTGGTGGTGGGAGTTCCGCTATCCCCAGCTCGGCCTGACCACGGCAAACGAGCTGCACGTTCCGGTGGGGCGCACCGTGGCCCTCAAGATGGTGACGCAGGACGTCCTGCACAGCTTCTGGATCCCGCAGCTGGCCGCGAAGCGCGACGTGTTTCCCAATCGCAGCACCACGCTGTGGTTCAAGGCCGAGGAACCCGGCGACTATCCGGGGCAGTGCGCGGAATTCTGTGGTCTCCAGCATGGGCGCATGGCCTTCCAGGTGATCGCCCAGGCACCAGGCGACTTCGACGGCTATGTGGGCCGGATGCAGGCCACCGGCGGGCCGGCGGCCGCACCCGCGACCCCGCCGGTCGACAGTGCCGCCGCCAAGCCGGCCGCGGCGGCGAACGCGCTGAACACGGCGACGCTCGCGGCGACGGTGCAGGCCGGCGCCGATACGGTTGCCGGCTCGCAGCTGTTCATGATGAAGGGCTGCGTCGGGTGCCACTCGCTCAACGCCACCAAGCCCATGGGGATCGGGCCGAACCTCGCGGGAATCGGCCACCGGCTCTACATCGCGGCCGGCTGGCTGGAGAACACCGACGCCAACCTGGCGAAGTGGATCCAGCACCCGCAGACGGTAAAGCATGGCGTCCTGATGCCCGACCTGGGCATCACGGAAGCCGAGGCGCAATCGCTGGTCGCATATCTCCGGCAGCACTAGCCGCCAGAAACCACGAAAAGGCACCATCAATGGCGACCTCAGTTCTTGATCACGCTGGCGCGGCCGGGATCCACCCGGAAAAGACGGGCCTCTGGGCGTGGATCACGACGGTGGACCACAAGAAGATCGGCATCCTCTACGGGGCGTCGGCGTTCATCTTCTTCCTGATCGGCGGGCTCGAGGCGCTGGTGATCCGGCTGCAGCTCATGAAGCCGGACAACAACCTCGTTTCACCCGAGTTCTACAACCAGCTGTTCACCATGCACGGCACGACGATGATCTTCCTCGCCGTCATGCCGCTGTCGGCGATGTTCTTCAACTTCTTCATCCCGCTGCTGATCGGCGCGCGCGACGTCGCGTTCCCGCGGCTCAACGCGTTCAGCTACTGGGTGTTCCTGTTCGGCGGGCTGTTCCTCAATGCGAGCTTCCTGTTCAATGCGGCGCCCAACGGCGGCTGGTTCGGCTACGCCAACCTGTCGAGCAAGCAGTTCTCGCCGGGGCTGAACATGGATTTCTGGGCCATCGGCCTGCAGATCCTGGGCATCGCGTCGCTGGCCGCGGGCGTCAACTTCTTCGTGACGGTCCTCAACATGCGGGCGCCGGGCATGAAGCTGATCCGGATGCCGATGTTCGTGTGGATGAGCTTCATCACCCAGCTTCTGGTGCTGCTGTCGTTCCCGGTGATTACGGTCGCCCTGATCCTGCTGATGTTCGACCGGCTCTTCGGCACCCATTTCTTCGTGCCGCTGGGCGGTGGTGACACGATGCTGTGGCAGCACCTGTTCTGGGTGTTCGGCCACCCCGAGGTGTACATCCTGATCCTGCCGGCCTTCGGCATCATCTCCGAGATCCTGCCGGTGTTCTCGCGCAAGCCGCTGTTCGGGTACACCGCGATGGTGTTCTCGGGCTGCTTCATCGCCTTCCTCGGCTTTGGGGTGTGGAGCCACCACATGTTCTCGACCGGCATGGGGCCGATCGCCGACTCGGTGTTCTCGCTCGCCACCATGCTCATCGCCATCCCGACGGGCGTGAAGATCTTCAACTGGCTCGGCACGACGTGGGGCGGCTCGATCCAGATGAAGACGCCGATGTACTTCGCGCTGGGCTTCATCGCCATGTTCATCATGGGCGGGCTCTCGGGTGTCATGCACTCGACGGCCCCGGCCGACCTGCAGCAGACCGACACCTACTTCGTGGTGGCGCACTTCCACTATGTGCTCTTCGGCGGCAGCATCTTCTCGCTGACGGGCGGCGCGTACTACTGGTGGCCCAAGATGTTCGGCCACATGCTCGACGAGGGCCTGGGCAAGCTGCACTTCTGGCTCATGCTGATCGGCTTCAACCTCACGTTCTTCCCGATGCACATCGTCGGGCTCGAGGGGATGCCGCGCCGCGTGTACACCTACCCGGCGGGCCTGGGTTTCGAGTCGCTCAACCGCATCGAGACGTACGGCGCGCTGATTCTCGGCTTCTCGTTCCTGGTGTTCATCTTCAACGTGATCAAGTCGACGCGCTCCAAGGTTCATGCGCCGGCCGATCCGTGGAACGGCGCCACGCTCGAGTGGTCGATCCCGTCGCCGCCGCAGGAGTTCAACTTCCCGTCCATCCCCACGGTGCACGGACGCGATGCGTTCTGGGAGGAGAAGCGGGCCCACGGCGGGAAGCTGCCGGAGCCGGCCCGGGTGAGCGGCGCGGGCATTCACCTGCCCAACCCGTCGTACTGGCCGTTCCTCGCGGCGCTGGGCGTGCTGCTGCTGTTCATCGCGCTCATGAACCACGCGAGCAAGCTGGGACCGGTGTACATCTTTGCCGCGGTGTCGGTGCTCTTCTTCAGCATTTTCAACTGGGTCTTCGAACCGGCCGAAGGCTGAGCCGGCCCAAACCCGAGGCGACTCTTGGACGCACACGCGCTGCATCCCGCAACTTCGACCGGCATCCCCAACCGGAAGCTGGCAATCTGGACCTTCATCGGCTCAGAGTGCCTGTTCTTCGCGTCGCTGATCTCGGTCTACCTGGTCTACAAGGGCAAGAGCCTGGTCGGGCCCTATCCCAGCGAGATCTTCGAGATCCCGCTGGTCACGGTCGGCACCGCCCTGCTGCTCTTCAGCTCGCTGTTCGTGGTGCTCGCGCTGAACGGCTGCGAACAGGGCAACCGGAAGAAGTTCCTGGGATGGCTCGCCATGACCATCCTCTGCGGACTCTTCTTCATCGGCATGCAGGTGTACGAGTTCACGCACTTCTTCCATGAAGGGCTGACGATGCAGAAGAACCTGTTCGGCGCGAGCTTCTTCACGCTGACCGGGTTCCACGGCACGCACGTCACGATCGGCGTGATCTGGCTGCTGTCGATTTTCATCGAGGGCGTGCGGGGCCACGTGCCGCCGGCCAAGGCGCTCAACTTCGAGATCGCCGCCCTGTACTGGCACTTCGTCGACGTGGTGTGGATCGTGATCTTCCCCGTCGTCTACCTGATGAACTCCTAGAGGCATCATGGACTCCTCTGCCCAGGCCCACGAGCACAACTTCCCCGAGCGCGCCGGGGAATACGTCCGGATCGGCCTCATCCTGTTCGTGCTGACCGCGCTGGAGGTCGGCTCCTACGAGATCGCGCACCGGCCCGGCGTCCCGCTGCACGATTTCATGCATACCGGCCTCATCCCGGTCCTGATCGTGCTCTCGGCGATCAAGTTCGCGCTCGTGGCCCTGTTCTACATGCACCTCAAGTGGGATGGCCCGCTGCTCAAGGGGATCTTCAGCTTCTCCCTCTTCCTGGCGACCTTCGTGATCGTGGCACTGCTGGCGCTGTTCATCTACGAGGGCAAGTTCTCGGCGATGATCGGCTCACTGATGGGAGCGACGGGGACGTGAGACGCCGGGCGTGACGACGTGAGGGGCGAAAACAAGGAGGGCGGAAAGTCTGCGACTTTCCGCCCTCTCGTCGTTTCCGGTCCCCACGCCGTTACGTCGCGTCTGCGCGCAGCGCCGCAAGTGCGAGACAGGCCCACCCCGCCAGGAACGCCACCCCGCCGAGCGGCGTGATGGCACCGAGCATCCGGACGCCACTCAAGGTGAGCGCGTAGAGGCTGCCCGAGAAGAGCACGACGCCCAGGAGGAAGCACCATGCCGCGGCGCTGGCGAGCGGGCCCGGCCAGCGGTCGGCCACCCAGCCCGCCGCGATCAGGGCGAGGCCGTGGTACATCTGGTAGCGCGCCGCGGTCTCGAAGACGAGCAGGTCTCCCGGCTCGAGTCGCGCCCGGAGCGCATGCGCGCCGAACGCACCGGCGGCAACCGACAGGCCGGCGATGGCGGCCCCGAGCGCCACCAACTGCCGTGAGGTCACGAAGTGGCGGGTGGCTCGATGCCGGTGGGGGACACTGCCATGCCCATCGCGTGGTAGCCGTTGTCGACGTAGACCACGCTGGCGGTGATGGCCGCGGCCAGCGGGCTCGCAAGGAACGCCGCCGTGGCCCCCACCTCGGACGCTTCCAGGCGGCGGGGCAGGGGGCTGTTGGCCTCGGAATAACGGATCATCGTGTCGATGAACCCGATCGCGGTGGCCGCGCGGGACGCGAGCGGGCCGGCGCTGATGGTGTTGATGCGCACTCCCCAGCGGCGGCCCGCCTCGAAGGCCAGCGTGCGGGTATCGGCCTCGAGCGCCGCCTTGGCGGAGGACATCCCGCCGCCATAGCCGGGGACGACGCGTTCGCCCGCCATGAAAGTGAGCGAGAGGAACGACCCGCCCGGGCGCATCATCGGTGCCAGGTTCCGCACCAGCGAGATGTTGCTGTAGGCGCTCACGCTGACCGCGGTGAGGTAGCCGGTGCGCGAGGTGTCGATGAGGGGCTTCTTGACCTCGGGACCATTGGCCAGGCTGTGCACCACGATGTCGAGCCCGGACTCGCCGAAATCGCGCCGCATGCTCGCGGTGAGTCCCTCGATCGAGAAGTCGCCCGTTTCCTTGTAGCGCTTGCTGTCCAGGACATCCGGGGGCGCATCGCTCAGCGTGTCGTACGCGGCGTCGAGCGGGTAGATCTTCTCGAACTCCATCCGCCGTCCGTCGCTCAGGAGCATCGAATCTTCCATCTTGCCCCGCTCGAGCAGCTTGAGGAAGATGCCCAGCGCCGGCGGCCAGGTGCCGACGGAAACGGACGCGCCCGCCTCGGCGAAGGCCTTGGCGATGGCGAAACCGAATCCGCCGTCGTCGGCGACGCCTGCGATGAATGCCCGCTTGCCGGAGAGATCGATGGGAAGCATGTGCGTTGGGTTAGGGTGATGCAAAAGTAGGGGGGCGGGCGCCCCGACGGCATCCCATCCCCCTGCTACTCGCCCCGCAGCACCTCGAGAGGCGCCCGGCGCACCACGTCACGGCTGTTGAGGAGCCCGATGAGTGCGGTGCCAGCCACCACGAGGATGCCAAGCCCGGCAACGCTGGCCGGGACCCCGAAGGGCGACTCGAATACCCAGCGTGCCAGGGCCCAGGCGGCGGCCACGGCGAGCCCCAGCCCCGCGATGGCCGCAATGAGCCCCAGTGCCGCATACTCGGCGATCACCACCCTGAGGATCTGTCCCCGCGTGGCGCCGAGCGTGCGAAGCAGCGCGCCCTCGCGCACCCGCTGGTAGCGACTCGTGGCCACGGCACCGGCCAGCACCACGGCGCCGGTGATGAGGCTGAAGAGCGCCATGAAGCGGATTGCGAGCGTCACCTGACCCACCAGCTTCTCGACGGCCGCCTGCACGTTGGAGATATCCACCGCGGTGAGGTTGCTGAACCGCTCCACCAGCCTTCGCTGGATGCGCCCCCTGGCGGAGGGATCGTCGACCCGCGTGAGCAGCAGCGCGCTCTGCGGGGCCCGCTCCAGCACTCCAGGCTCGAACACGACGAAGAAGTTGGGTTCGAAGCGGGCCCAGTTCACCTCGCGCATGCTGGTGATACGGGTGATGACGGGAAGGCCCTGCACGTCCCAGGTGATCGTGTCGCCGAGGGTCACGTTCAGCTCGGACGCGAGGCCCAC
>JAGGAG010000209.1 GCA_017889745.1 Gemmatimonadota bacterium
GTCCTCACCAACCTGACCAGGAACCTCGACGAAGACCGCCGTCCACTGGGCCTGCAGTCGTTCCGCCATCCGGCGGGCAGCGCGGATGAGGCGTGGCGCGGTGGGATCGGGACCGATGCACACCGCCAGGCGGTCGGTCGCGGCCCAGGTATCCCGGATCCCCTGGCTCCGCATGTAGCCGCGCATCTGTGCGTCGACCCGGTGCGCCGTCTGCCGTAGCGCCAGTTCCCGGAGGGCAATGAGGTTGCCCTCGCGGAAGAAGCGCTCGAGGGCGCGGCTCGCCTGCTCGGGCACGTACACCCGCCCCTCGCGCAGCCGCTGCAGGAGAACGTCGGGCGAGACGTCGACCAATTCGATCTCGTCGGCGCGCTCGAGCAGCGCATCCGGTACCGTCTCCCGCACGGTAACGCCGGTAATCTGCGCCACCACGTCGTTGAGGCTCTCGACGTGCTGCACGTTGAGCGTGGTGTACACATCGATGCCGGCATCGAGCAGCTCGAGGACGTCCTGCCATCGCTTGCCATGCCGGCCGCCGGGCGCGTTGGTGTGGGCCAACTCGTCCATGAGGATGAGCCCCGGCCTCCGCGCCAGCGCGGCGTCGAGGTCGAACTCCTCCAGCACGCTGCCCTTGTAGTCGATGGTACGGCGGGGAAGAACGGCGAGGCCCTCGGTGAGGCGGGCGGTCTCGCTGCGGCCGTGGGTCTCGACCACTCCGACCAGCACATCGACGCCTTCGGCGTGACGCGCGCGCGCGGCTTCGAGCATGGTGTAGGTCTTGCCCACGCCCGGGGCCGCGCCAAAGAACAGTTTCAACCGGCCGCGGTGCTGCCGCGCCTCCTCCTCCCGGACAAGGGCGAGCAGGGCA
Source organism: Gemmatimonadota bacterium (assembly GCA_017889745.1). GTDB lineage: Bacteria > Gemmatimonadota > Gemmatimonadetes > Gemmatimonadales > GWC2-71-9 > JAGGAG01. Next base: position 866 of record JAGGAG010000209.1, read on the forward strand.
TCGGGATCGGGCCGGCGCGGGTCAGCCATGCCCTGAGGATAATGGCCCGCCGACCAGCCCGGTCAGTGGAGCGCCGGTCCTCGCGCGTCCAGCGCCAGGTTGAGCCGGAGCACGTTGACGCGCGGTTCACCGAGAATGCCGTAGGCACGACCCTCGGTGTTGGCGGCAACAAGCAACTGTAACTGTGCCTCGGGCAGGCCGCGGACACGTGCCACTCGCGCGACCTGGTATGCCGCCCCGGCCGGGGTGATGTGCGGGTCGAGCCCGCTGCCCGAGGCGGTAACGAGGTCGACGGGCACTGCCGCGGTGTTACCGGGATCGGCTGCGCGGAGTGCAGCCACGCGATCGGTCACAGCCTGGGCCAGCGCCGGGTTGGTCGGTCCTCTGTTGGAGCCGGATGACGCGGCGGCGTTGTACGCCGGCGAGGTGGCGGAGGGGCGGCCCCAGAAGTAGCCGGGACGCGCGAATGGCTGGCCGATGAGTGCCGAGCCGCGTATCGTGGCGCCGTCGCGGATCAAGCTGCCCTCCGCCTGTCGCGGGAAGAGCACGCGCGCACCGAGGGTGACCGCCGCCGGATACGCGACCCCGGTCAGCAGCGTGAAGACCCCCAGGAGCACCAGCGCGGGACGGAATTCTGAAAGCATGGAATAGCTCCTAGACCGCACCAATGGCAGTCAACAGCATGTCGATGAGCTTGATGCCGGGAAACGGGAGAACGAGCCCTCCCAGGCCATAGACCAGCAGGTTGCGGCGCAGCACGGCCCCAGCACCCATCGGGCGGTACTTCACGCCCTTGAGCGCCAGCGGAATCAGCGCCGGGATGATGAGCGCGTTGAAGATGATGGCGGACAGGATGGCACTCGACGGCGTCGTGAGACGCATGATGTTGAGCGCGGCCAGCGCCGGATAGGTGGACGCAAACGCCGCCGGAATGATCGCGAAGTACTTGGACACATCATTCGCGATGCTGAAGGTGGTGAGCGAGCCGCGGGTCATGAGCATCTGCTTCCCGGTCTCCACCACCTCGATGAGCTTGGTGGGATTGGAGTCGAGGTCCACCATGTTCCCCGCTTCCTTCGCCGCCTGAGTCCCCGAGTTCATGGCCACCGCCACGTCGGCCTGGGCCAGCGCCGGCGCGTCGTTGGTGCCGTCACCGCACATGGCCACCAGTCGGCCTCCCGCCTGATACTCCCGGATCAGCTTGAGCTTGTTCTCCGGCGTGGCCTGGGCCAGGAAGTCGTCGACCCCGGCCTCGGCCGCGATGGCCGCGGCGGTGAGCGGGTTGTCGCCGGTGATCATGACGGTCTTGATGCCCATGCGGCGCAACTCCCCGAACCGCTCCTTGATCCCGCCCTTCACGACATCCTTGAGGTGAATGACGCCGAGCACCTCGGCGCCCTCCGCGACGGCGAGTGGCGTGCCGCCTCCCTTGGCGATCTCAGTGACCGCTGCCTGCAGTGCGGCCGGCATCGACCCGCCCCCCGCCCGCACGTAGGTCTCGATGGCATCGACCGCGCCCTTCCGGATGCGGCGCCCGTCGAAATCCACCCCGCTCATGCGGGTCTGCGCGGTGAAGGGTACGAACCGGGCCCCATGACTGGCGAGATCGCGCTCGCGAAGCCCGAAACGCTCCTTCGCCAGGACGACGATGCTGCGCCCCTCCGGCGTCTCGTCGGCGAGGGAGGCGAGCTGGGCGGCGTCGGCGAGTCGTTCTGTCGCGATGCCGGGCGCGGGGATGAGTGCCGTCGCCTGGCGGTTGCCCAGGGTGATGGTACCGGTCTTGTCGAGCAGCAGCACGTCCACGTCACCCGCGGCCTCGACGGCGCGGCCCGACATGGCGATGACGTTTTTCTGGATCATGCGATCCATGCCCGCAATGCCGATGGCGGAGAGCAGCGCGCCAATGGTCGTGGGGATGAGGCTCACGAGCAGCGCCACCAGCACGGTGAGCGTGATCGGCGTACCCTGCCCCGCGACGTGCACGCTGAAGAGAGAGAACGGCAGCAGCGTGACGGTGACGATGAGGAAAATGATCGTCAGCGCCGCCAGCAGGATGTCGAGCGCGATCTCGTTCGGCGTCTTCTGCCGCTTGGCCGCCTCGATCAGGTTGATCATCCGGTCGAGGAAGGTCTCGCCCGGGTTGGTGGTGATCCGGATGATGAGGGTATCGGACAGCACGCGGGTGCCGCCGGTCACGGCGCTGCGGTCGCCGCCGGCCTCCCGGATGACCGGCGCGCTCTCGCCGGTGATGGCGCTCTCATCGACGCTGGCCACACCCTGCACGATCTCGCCGTCGCCGGGGATCACCTCACCCGCGGCCACGATGACCAGGTCACCCTTCTTGAGGGCGCTGCCGGCCATCGCTTCGATCTCCTTGAGGTCATCCGGGTCCTTGAGGCGCCGGGCCAGCACCGTCTGGCGGGTCTTGCGCAGTTCGGCAGCCTGGGCGCGGCCCCGCCCCTCCGCCATCGCCTCGGCGAAGTTGGCGAACAGCACCGTGAACCAGAGCCACAGCGAGATGGCAAAGATGAACCAGGGGTTCTCACCGCCGGGCCGCACCAG
>JAGGAG010000210.1 GCA_017889745.1 Gemmatimonadota bacterium
CGCCTCAGGTTGGCCCACCGGTTCGTCGCGTCCATCACCGCGAACACCGCCGCCCGCTCGGCACTCTCCCGGATCTCCGCCGTGCCCGTCAGCAGCACCGTCTCGCGGCCGCTCAACCCCTGCGCCACGATGAACACAAACTCACGATCGAACTCCTCCACCATCCGCACCCCTTCGATTGCCAGGGAGTGATCGCCCAGCAGGCGATCCACCGAGGAGAGCGCGGCCTTCGCCGCCGCCTCGACCCGCCCCTTGATGTTGTCCATCGCCTCTTCCTCGGCGTGCTCCACCTGCCCGTCCATCGAGAGCGACACCTGCACCGTCACCCGGTGCGGCCGGCGGCCGGCCAGCACCGTGACGTTCTCGAAGAGCATGGCGCGCTGGAGCGAACGGTCGCGCACGGCCGTCGTCTCGAGCGCCTCCAGCGGCTTCACGTCCGCGGTCTGTGCAATGCTGATCTTGCGATGGTCGATCTTGAGGCCGAGGTGCGCCAGCAGCGCCGACTCGATGTTCCGCACCAGCTGCTTGGGCTGCAGGCCCGCCTGCGCCAGCACGTGGACCTCGCTCACCTCGCCCAGCGGCGTGGTGACGACCCGCGCCGACAGGATCCCCTCCAGGCTGGTGAGGAGGTTCTCGGCCCGGCGCACGCCCCACGGATCCTGCACCTCCGGCGAGGGCGACGGCCGGGGTCCCGGGCTCGACCCGGCCCCGGGCGCACCCGGCATCGGCTGACGGAACGGAGAACCGGTCACGTGCGTGTCACCTCGTGCTGCCGAAGTCGCTGCGCCTCGGCGATGAGATTACGTCCGGCCATCTTCGCGCGATAGAGCGCGCGGTCGGCCGCCACCAGCAGGTCACCATCCGCCGGACGGTGCGGATCGAACTCCGCCACGCCGATGCTCACGGTGACCAGTCCCGCCGGGTAGCCCAGTCGGCGACCCACTCCCTCGATGCCCGCCCGGAGCGCCTCGGCCACCCGCGTGGCTCCCGGGAGATCGGTCCGGGTGAGGATCACCACGAACTCGTCGCCCCCGTACCGCGCCGCCACGTCGGAGGCACGCACCGCCGCCCGGATCTCCGACGCCACCGCCCGGAGGATGTCGTTCCCCGCCTCGTGGCCATGCCGGTCGTTGACCAGCTTGAACGAGTCGAGATCGATGAACAGGACCGCGAAGGCCTCGTCACTTCGCTTGCTGCGCTCGATCTCGTACTGCAGCCGCTCCTGGAGCACCCGGTACGTGCCGAGCCCCGTCAGCACGTCCACCGCCGCCGCCCGCACCGCCTCGTTGGCCCTGCGCTCCTCGTGCGGCGGGCACTGCTTCGGGCTGGCCCGGCCCGATACCGCCGCGCGGGCGAACTGAAGGCAGGTGCTGTAGCCGCACGCCCCGCAGTCCCATGGCTTGCCGTTCGACGCCGTCCCGATCGCGGCGAGCACCGCCTCCACCGCCGCCGCGTCCGCCGGCGCCGGGCGCGGCTTGATCTCGAACGTGGCCCCGATGCTCATGGTGAACGCGCGGTCCACCACCGGGCTCCGGCTGCGAGGCGGCTCGGCACTCGCCACCAGCGCGCGCCGCCAGTAGAGCTCTTCCTTCGGGCCCGAGAGCGGGTGGTCGAGTGCACCCTCGTTCGAGAGGATGTCCACGAACCCCAGCTCGAGCCGGTCGACCGTGACAGCGCGGGCGAGCGCCGGCAGCGCATCGAGCCCGCGGACGATCCTGAACCGGCTCCCCGCCTGCCGCGATTCCTCGAGCATCGCGAGGGGCATCCCGCCCGCCGCGCTCAGGTGGCGCCGGCGCTCCTCGGGGATGCGCTGGAAGAACGTCGGCTGCGTCAGGGCGCTCACACTGCGCATGCGCAGGAGCTGCTCCAGGTCCGAGAACGTCACCACCGCATCCACCTCGGGACACGAGGGCGGCGCGACGTGTCCCGCGTACACCACCGGCAGCGACGCCCCGTATCGCGCGCGCAGGTAGCGGGTCTCGGCGACCGTCGGCGTCGCCACCGGCGCCAGGTACGGCACCAGCTCGGGATACTGCGTCCGCACCGTCTCGACCACCACGGGATCCGTGGACCGGACCAGCGTGCCCCAGGGCTCGTCTTCCCAGAGCCGCAGGTACTCCGTGGCGACCAGTTCGTCGCCGATGACGCCCCGGGTCACCACCCGGAAACCCGCGGCGTAGCAGGCGTTGATCAGCTGTTCCGGCGTGGCCGGATAAAAATGCGCCGCCGATTCGGGGCTGAGGATCAGGGCGGCCGTTCCCTGACCTGCAAGCTCCAGCGCTCGCCCCAGTTCCCCGGTCACCTTGACCGCCTGATGGGGGCAGGCCGGAACGCACTCTCCGCAGCGGATGCAAGACTCGTCCACTACGCGCAAAAGCGGTGCCTCCCCTACGACTTCGATTGCATCCGAGGGGCAGATGCGCACGCAAGCCAGACACGCGACGCAGAGATCAGCGTCGATCAGGAAGCTCAGCAAGGACTTTCCCGTACGGGGAGGGAGGGGAACGCGTTCAGAATATCGGCACGTCGCTTCGCTAGTGTCAAGACTCGATGGAGTGCAAATTTTTGACAGTCGTCCGGTCAGCCGCATTCTGCGCGGCCAATCAGGAGTCGAGATTGTAGGCTCTTATTTTACGGTACAAGGTTCGTTCACCGATGCCCAATTGCTCCGCCGCCCGTCGCCGATTTCCACGGAAATCCTTGAGCGCAGCGGCGATAGCGGCCCGCTCCACCTCCGCCATTGTCATGCCGGGCCGGTAGACGATCTCCTCCGGCTCGGGCTCGTCGATGGGGGTGACCGAAATCTCGCCAATCTCCGCCCGGCCCTCCCACCCCCACCCCCTGGCTGATCCGGACCGGCAGGAGGCTTCCAGCCCCTTCCAGCACGTCCCGGGGGATGTCGCTGGCACGGATCTCGGCACCGGGGGCCAGGACCACCATGGATTCGATGAGGTTCCGGAGCTGCCTGATGTTTCCAGGCCACGGTGCGCTGACGAGTACATCCATCGCTTCGGGGGTGATGCCCCGGAAGTGACGGTCGTGAGTCCTGGCGAACTCGCGGATGAACCGCCGCACCAGCAGTGGGATGTCCCCCCGGCGCTCCCGGAGCGGCGGCAGGTAGATGTTGAGGACGTTGAGGCGGTAGAAGAGGTCCTCCCGGAACTCGCCCACCGTCACCGCGTCGCGGATGTTCCGGTTGGTGGCCGCCAGCACGCGGACGTCCACCTTGATCGCCTGGCTGCCGCCCACCCGGTAGAAGGTGCGGGTCTCGAGCACCCGGAGGAGCTTCACCTGGATCGCGGCCGAGGTCTCGCCGATCTCGTCGAGGAAGAGCGTGCCCCCGTCGGCCAGCTCGAACCGGCCGAGGCGGCGCTCCGCCGCTCCGGTGAAGGAGCCCTTCTCGTGCCCGAACAGCTCGCTCTCCAGCAGCGTCTCGGGCAGGGCTCCGCAGTTGACCGCGATGAAGGCCTTGCCGCGCCTCGATGACAGGTCGTGCAGCGCCTTGGCCACGAGTTCCTTGCCGGTGCCCGATTCTCCCTGGATGAGCACGGTGCTCGACACCGGCGCCATCTGTTCGATCCGCACCAGCACTTCCTGGATCGGCGCGCTCTCTCCCACGATCCCGGTGCGCTCCTGCAGCCGCCGGCGCTCGATGAGCCGCCGCGCCACCGCGACCACCTCTTCGGGGTGCGCCGGCTTGCTCATCACGCCGGTGACGCCCAGCTGCACCGCCTTTTCCGCCCGCTCGGAGTCGGTGTGTTCCACGAGGGCCAGCGTCGACACCTCCCGGTCATGGGCGTACGCCACCAGGTGCCGCGCCGGCGGCTCGTACAGCGCGCCGGTGAGGATGATCAGCGCCGGATGCTCCCGCCGCACGGCGCTGCGCGCGTCGTCGAGCGCCGAGATGGTGTTGGTGGCAAAGCCGGCGGCCTCGAAGGCGGCGTTGAGCGGCACCGCGGTTTCGAGATCGTCGAGCGTGATGAGCACCTTGTCGGCCATCAGTGATCCACTCCGCTTCCCTTGAGCAGCGCCACGGCGTGCTCGAGCAGGTCATCCAGCACTGCCAGGCCGTCGCGGACCCCGCCGGTGCTGCCCGGGAGGTTCACGATGAGGGTGCGGCCGCGCACGCCGGACACGCCGCGCGACAGCGCCGCACGATGAAATCGGGGATAGACCGCGTGACGCAGCGCCTCGGCGATGCCGGGCGCCTCCTTTTCCAGTACCGCGAGCGTGGCCTCGGGCGTCACGTCGCGTGGGGTGAGCCCGGTGCCCCCGGTGGTGAGGATGACGTCCACCGTTCCGCCATCCGCCCATCGGGCCAGCGCGGGGCCGATCGTCGCCGTCTCGTCGGCCACCAGGGCCCGCTCGGCGACGGCGTAACCCTTCCCCGTCGCCCAGGCTGCGATGGCGTCTCCCGATCCGTCGGCGCGCTCGCCGCGGGCGCCGGCATCGGAGATCGTGAGAATGCCCAGCCGGATCATCCCGCCGCCCTGTTGCCCTGCCCCCTCGCCGATGTCCTCACCCCGCCTTCCTCACCGATCCGTTCTTCCAGAACGGCCGCCCCACCACTTCCGCGGGGATGCGCTCGCCCCGGCACTCGATCTCGAACCGGGTGCCGACCTTCGCCGCCTCGGCGGGAAGGAAGGTGGTGCCGATGGCCGCGCCGAGCGACGGGCTCTGCGTGCCGCTCCGCACCAGGTCGACCTGCTTGCCGCCATGCCACACGGGGTAGCCCTGACGCGCGATGCCGCGGCCCAGCAGCCTGAAGCCGACCAGCTTCCGGGTGACGCCGCGCGCCTTCTGCGCGCCGAGTGCGTCCTTGCCGGTGAAGGGCGCGCCCTTGTCGAGCTTCACGATCCAGCCCAGGCCCGCCTCGAGCGGCGTGATGTTGCGGTCGATCTCGTGCCCGTAGAGCGCGTAGCCCATCTCGAGCCGCAGCGAATCGCGCGCACCCAGCCCGATCGGCGCGGCACCGGCCGCCAGCAGGGCCTCCCAGATCGCCGGGGTGTCGCGCCAGCGGCAATAGAGCTCGAAGCCGTCCTCGCCGGTGTAGCCGGTGCGCGAGATGAAGCACTGGCACCCCGCGACCTTGCCGGAGTCGTGGCGGTAGTAGCCGATGGACGAGAGGGGCAGGTCGGCAAGCGGCTGGAGCGTCTTCTCCGCCTCGGGACCCTGGACGGCGATGAGCCCCACGTCGGCCGAGATGTCCTTGAGCCGGACGTTGGCGCCGCCCTTCTGGTCGACGATGTGCTCCCAGGCCGCGGCCACGTTGCTCGCGTTCACCACGATCATGAGCTTGTCGTCGAAGCGGTACACCGTGCAGTCGTCGATGAACGTGCCCTCGCGCGTGAGGATCCCGGAGTACTGCACGCCGCCGGGTTCGAGCGCGCCCACGTCGTTGCAGGTGATCCGGTTGACGAACGCGTTCCGGTCGGGGCCAGTGACCTCGAACTCGCCCATGTGCGACACGTCGAAGATGCCCACCTTCGTGCGCACCGTCTGATGCTCCGCCATGATGCCGGCGGGATACTGCACCGGCATCTCCCAGCCGGCGAACGGCACCATCTTCCCGCCGAGGCGGCGGTGGCTGTCATGGAGCGGGGTGCGGAGGAGCTCGGTCATTGGTGACTTTGGTAAACGGTGAACGGTGAACAGTGAACGGGAGCGGTGAACCTGTTTACGGTTCACCGTTCACCGTTCACGCTCCTCCCATGAGCATCGCCATCAGTGCCTTCTGCGCGTGCAGCCGGTTCTCGGCCTGGTCCCACACCCGCGACTGCGGCCCCTCGAGCACCGCCTCGGTCACCTCTTCGCCGCGGTGGGCGGGGAGGCAATGGAGGAAGATCGCCGACGGTGCCGCGTCGGCCATGAGGCCCTGGTCCACGATGAATCCCCTGAACGCCGCGGCGCGCAGCTCCTGCTCCGCCTCCTGGCCCATCGACGCCCACACGTCGGTGTTCACCACGTCGGCGCCCCGCGCCGCCTCCTGGGGCGACCGGGTGAGCGTGATGCGGGTGCGCTGCGACGCCTGGGAGAGGAGCTCCGGATCGGGGTCGTAGCCTTCGGGACACGCCAGCCGCAGCTCGAAGCCGAGCGCCGCCGCCGCCTCGATCCAGCTGTGCGCCATGTTGTTCCCGTCGCCGATCCA
>JAGGAG010000019.1 GCA_017889745.1 Gemmatimonadota bacterium
CACCAGCACGCCAAACGCCGGCGCCGACTGCGGCGGCAGCGCACCATCGACCCCGATGACGAGGCCCGAATCGGAACGGCCGACGAGCGCGAGCAGCGCCGGGCCCGCGGCGAGCCGGGCGACCGTGCGCTCGGGAAGGCGGGAGGGTGGCATGGAGAGGGTCTGCTGCGGCACCGTGAAGGCCTCGAGCACCGCGTTGGGTCCCGCCAGGGCCGCAATGCCACAGGCCGGGTTGCCGCGGCTCTCGCCGCGGCCGCAGGCCGCGACCAGCAGTGTCGACATCAGGAGACGGCGCATGAATGGTCCCCCCGCTTTGACGCTAGATGGTGAGGACGAGCAGGATCGCAAACAGGTGATTCTTGGGATCCAGCGGCGAGTCGACGAAGCTGGTGATCGCCTTCATGTAGCGAGCCTCGAGACCGAGGCTCACGCCCTGGAGGTTCCATTGCACGCCGCCTCCCGCGAGCCAGCTCCACTCGACGGAGCGGAAAGTCTGGTCGCACCCGGCGAGCGCGAGCGAGTCGGCCGGATTCGTGGTGGACACCGTACAGCCGAGGTCGAACCCCGCGCTGGCGCCGCCGAACACCACGGGCCGGATGCCCCGGCCCCGGCCGGTCAGGCTCGGTGCGAACCGCAGCAGCAGCGGCAGCTCCAGGTATCCGAACTCGAGGGCGGTGCGCGATCCCGCCGCCGCGCCCGCGACCGGGAAGGTGCCGCCCTTGATCGTGAGGTCGATTTCCGGCTGCAGCGAAATCCACTTGAACACCCGCGCCCGGAGGAAGAGGCCTACCCACGCGCCCTGCCGGTCTTCCGTTTCTGCATTGAGGCTGTCGCTCGTCGTGGAGATATGGCTGCGCGCGTAGCCGACCTGGCCCCCGACGACCGTCCGGTCCCGTTGCGCCTCCGCGCCGCCGGGGGCGGCGGACAGGAGCGCAAGGAACACGACGTGGAAGCATGGGCGCGGGCGCGGGATTCGCATCGCCTGCAAGATACGACGGCCGCCGGGCGTCGGCAGGCGCCCGGTCGCTTGACGCGCCGAAGTCCCGGGGCATAGTGTTCCGCGTCCTGCGCACTCCGGCGCAACAGGAGCCAGCATGTTCGAGGGTCTCAAGGCACGCATGGAACGCTTTTTCGCCGATGCCACACCGCCGGCCGACCGCCGGGCCCAGGCGGGCGCGCTGCGCTCGGCCATCATCGAGGCCCGGGTGGCGGTGGCGGCCATGCGCGACGCCCTGCAGGCGAGTGAGCGTCAACTCGAGGTGGAGCGACGCCAGGCCGAGGACGCGGAGCGGCGCGGCAAGCTCGCGGGTGACATCGGCGATCTCGAGACGGTGGCCGTGGCCGAGAAGTACGCCGTCCGCCATCGCGAGCGGCTGGCCGTCGTCGAGCGGAGGATCGCGGTGCAGCGCGAGGAGCTGATGCTGGCCGAGCGGGAGATGGCCGAGATGACCGAGGCGCTGCGGGGCGCGCCCGGCGATGCCGCGGGCGACAGCGTGCGCGATGCCTGGCGTGATCTCGAGGGCGCGGGCGGTGTCCGGCCCGAGACCGACGTGGCCGACGCTCTGCTGCAGGCGGAGATGGACCAGGCCCGCCGGAAGGCCGCCGTAGACGAACAACTCGCCTTCCTCAAGAAGAAGATGGGGAAGGAATGAAGGGCCCGCTCACCGCTTACTGCTTACCACTCACGCTGCTTGTCCCGGCACTGCTGGTCGCCCAGCAACCGACGGTTCCTCCCCGGCATTTCTCGAAGCTCGCCCACACCTACAGCATCGTCGCCTGGGATTCCGTCACCGGCGACCTCGGCGTTGCCGTCGAGTCCAAGTTCCCGAACGTGGGCGGCATCGTGCCGTGGGCCCGGGCGGGCGTCGGGGCCGTCGCGACCCAGAGCCTGAGCAACACCGCCTTCGGCGAGCGCGGTCTCGAGCTGATCGCCATGGGCGCGAGTGCCGGGGAGGCCATGCGCATCGTGATGCACAGTGACACGATGCTGCAGGACCGTCAGGTGGGCATGGTGGACGCACGTGGTGGGGCCGCGAGCTTCACCGGCACGCGGACCTTCGACTGGGCCGGCGGCCGGGTGGGCACGCCGGGCACGCCCGGCGGCACGCTGGGCGGCAAGGGCACGGTCATCGTCGGACACGGCTATGCGGCGCAGGCCAACATCATGGTGTCCGACCAGACGGTGAAGAACCTCGCGGAAACGTTCGAGCGCACGCCGGGAGACCTGAGCACGCGACTGATGGCGGCGCTCAAGGCGGGCCAGGCCGGAGGCGGCGACAAGCGGGGCATGCAGTCGGCCGCGCTCCTCGTTGTACGCAAGAATGCCGGCTACCTCGGCGCCAACGACCGGTTCATCGACATCCGGGTGTATGACGCGGTGGATCCGATCGCCGAGCTGGAGCGCCTGCTCGCGCTGCACGTGCTCTACTTCTTTCCCAGCCGGGATGCCGACCTGGTGGTCATCAGTCCCGCCGTCGTGGCACAGCTGGAGCCGATCCTCCTGCGCGAGCCCGCCAACCAGCCGGAGAAGTGGCTGGCCAGGCCGCAGGGAACCGCGAACCAGGCCTTCCTCGAGGCCCTGCGCAACTTCATGTACTGGGAGAACTACGACGTCCGCGTGCGCATGGACGGCAAGATCGACCAGGTCGTGCTCGCCGATATCCTCTCGAAACACCCGTAGCCGGCTCACCGCTCACCCAGGGTCCCCGTGACTGCCATTCCCTCGCCCGCCGCCTTCCCCACCAAGCAGCCGCGCGGACTGGCGCTCCTGTTCTTCACCGAGATGTGGGAGCGTTTTTCCTACTACGGCATGCGCGCCCTGCTGATTCTCTACCTCATCGACACGGCAACGGGGGGATTCGGCTGGACGCAGGAAAGGGCGAGCCGGCTCTACGGATGGTATACCGGGCTGGTCTACCTCACGCCCATCCTCGGGGGGTGGCTTGCCGACCGCTATCTCGGCACGGCGAAGTCGCTCATCATCGGCGGCATCGTGATCGCGCTCGGGCACTTCACCATCGCGGCCGACACCCACGTCACGTTCTTCGCCGGGCTGGTGCTCATCGTCATCGGCACCGGCTTCTTCAAGGCGAATGTCTCGACGCTGGTGGGGCAGTTGTACCGGGAGCACGACCCGCGTCGTGACGCCGGGTTCACGATCTTCTACATCGGCATCAATTCCGGCGCCTTCATCGGGCCGCTCATCTGCGGCTGGCTGGCGGCCAACCCGAAATACGGCTGGTCCTGGGGCTTCGGCGCGGCCGGCGTCGGCATGGCGCTGGGCGTGCTCTGCTTCCTGCTGCTGCGCAAGAAGTACCTCGGGGATACCGGCATGCGGCCCATGTCCCACGGACTGTCGGAGGCGGGGCGGCCGGCGGCAGCGGCCCCGCTCACGAAGGAGGAGAAGGATCGCGTCCTCGCAATCATTGTCGTCGTGTTCTTCGTCGCGTTCTTCTGGCTCGCCTTCGAGCAGGCGGGGTCGTCCCTCAACGTCTTCGCCCAGCAGAAGACGCAGCGCGCGGTCAGCGGGTGGCTCGGCAGCATCGTGCCGAATGGCGAGATTCCCGCCGCGTGGTTCCAGTCGGTCGGCCCCTTCTTCATCCTGACGCTCGCGCCGGTTTTTGCCGTGCTCTGGAACCGGATGGGAACGCGCCAGCCCAGCACTCCGGTCAAGATGACCTGGGGCCTCTTCCTCCTCGGTCTCGGCTTCGTGGTGATCACGGCCGGGGCGTACCTGGCCGGCGCGAGTGGGCTCGCGAGCCCCTTCTTCCTGATCACGCTCTACTTCCTGCACACGTGTGGCGAACTCATGGTATCGCCCGTGGGCCTGTCGTTCGTGACCAAGGTGGCGCCCGCCAAGATCGCGTCGATGATGATGGGCGTCTGGTTCCTCTCCAACTTCTCGGCGAACCTGGTCGGCGGTTACATCGCGGGAACGGTGCAGAAGGTGGCGCGCGGGGAAGTATTCACGCTGCTCGGCGGGCAAGCCGACTTCTTCCTGATCTTCGTGCTGACCTCGTTCGCGGCCTGCGCGCTCCTGCTGGTGCTGACACCGATGCTCAACCGCCTCATCCACGGACGCGGCTAGCTACGATGCCGCCCGCCGCCGCGCCTGGTGCCGGCGGGCCTTGGCGCGATTGCCGCAGGTCTCCATGTCGCACCATCGCCTCGACCCGTTCCTGGTGCAGTCGAGGTAGAGGCGACCGCAGCGTTCGGCGGCGCATTCGCGGAGCCGCGACAGGTCGGGCGACGAGAGCAGGTGGATGGCGGAGCGGAGCACCGGGCGCAGCGGGTCGGGGTGAGGGCCGGAAGGTATCGTGAGCGCGATGCCGTCGGCCCCTGGTGTGAGGGCGAAGGTTGCTGGCGCGTCGGCGATTGCCGCATTGACCAGGGCAATGCTCGCCTCGGGCGGCTGCTCTCGCCGGGCTGCCGACCTGAGGCAGTCATGCAGGGCCCGGCGGAAGGCCCACGCCCGGCCGAGTCCCCGGCGCCGTGCATCCGCGTCGGCGGCGGCCTCCTCTCTCAACTGCTCCGCTTCGCTCTCCCCCAGTACCCCCCGGTCAAGCGCCCAATCGAGCAATTGGCCATATCCGCGAATCTGTTCGTCGCGGACCATTTCGAGGCCGTCCCACGTAACGGTGTTGACGAAGTCGAGGCAGAGGCTGTCCGTCAAGTAACCTTCAATAGTGTGTTTGAAGGTTAAGTATTACAGCAGTTGGCTGAAACCGTCAATACAGCTTTAGATGGTTACTCGCCGTTATCGGCGGCAAACAAGTACACGTCGCCCACCTCCTCATCCCAGGTCGTCCCGATCCGCCGCATCCCGATCCGCTCCGCGACCCGGATTGCCTTCTCGTTCCAGGGGGGGATCGTCGCTGCCACCCGCACCACCCCCGGCTGCCGCAGCGCCCACTCCGTCAGTCCCTGCGCCGCCTCGCTCGCGTAGCCCTTTCTCTCGAAGCCGGGATATGTCGCGTAGCCGATGATGACGGTCCCCTCCTCGTTGGGCGGACCGCCGAGCCCGACGCAGCCGATGGCCTGCCCGGTGTCCCGTCGGGTCACCACCCAGCTCCACCAGCCGATCTGCGACGGATCCTTACGGAGCCGGTCGCGCAGGTCGGGCAGCATGTCTTCCATGAGCGGCGGTGGTGCGAGCGGCTGGGGAAAGGCACTGGCCGTGATGGCGTTGAGCCGGAGCGCGTTGCCGCTGAGCAGCGCGTCGATCGCGTCGGGTGTGAAGACAGTCAGGGTCAGGCGCTCGGTGCGGATCGTCGGGAGGGTCATCGCAGCACGCTTCTCGGGAAGAAGGCCAGGGCGTACATTCGTCGGTGATGGGACATAGTATACGCCTCGGAGGTTCACGGTGACCACCTTTCTCAGGACAACGTCGCTCTCCACGCACGGGGCCTTCACGCTCCCCCAGCGCGACTACATGAGCATCGCGGTATTCCGGGAGGAGCAGGAGCACATCTTCGCCAGCCGGTGGCTCTGCGTCGGGCGCGAGGAACTGGTGGCGAAGCCGGGCCAGTACATGCTCGTGGAGATCGGGGTCGAGAGCCTCATCGTCGTCCGCGACCGCAAGGGCACTGTGCGCGCCCTCTACAATGTCTGCCGCCATCGCGGCACACGCCTTTGCGAGGAACCCTGCGGGGAGCTGTCCGAGACGATCCAGTGTCCGTACCACGCCTGGACCTATGGGCTCGATGGCCGCCTTATCGGTGTGCCCGATCAGCGTGAGCTCGAGGGATTCGACAAGGCCGACTATCCACTCATCCAGGCGCACGTCGCGCTGTGGGAAGGCTTCATCTTCATCAACCTTGCGGTGGAGCCGGAGCCGTTCGCCGAGGCGTTCACCCCGCTGCTGGAGCGGGTGGGCAAGTGGAACCTGCCGGCACTCAAGGTGGGACGGCGCTTCGAGTACGACGTGCGCGCCAACTGGAAGCTGCTCTTTCAGAATTACTCCGAGTGCTACCACTGCTCACCGCTGCACCCGTCGCTGGTCAGGCTCTCACCCCCCACCAGCGGCGAGAACGACCTCGTCGACGGTCCGATCCTCGGCGGGTTCATGACCATCACCGGGCAGGGCGGCAGCCTCACGCGGAGCGGCCGGGCCTGTGGCGTACCAGTGGGCGATCTCTCCGACGATGATCGCCAGCGGGTGTACTACTACTCGATCTTCCCCAACATGCTCCTGAGCCTGCACCACGACTACGTCATGGCGCACACGTTCCAGCCGGTCGCGCCCGACCGCACGCGCATTGCGTGCGAGTTCCTCTTCCATCCGGACACGCTGGCGAACCCGGCGTTCGATCCCGACGACGGCGCCGGGTTCTGGGACGGTGTCAACCGCGAGGACTGGCACATCTGCGAGATGGCACAGGCCGGCGTGCAGAGCCGGGCCTACCGGCCAGGGCCCTACAGCCGGCGGGAGAGCCTCAGCGCCGCGTTCGATCGCTACTACCTGAGCGCGATGGGCGAGTGAAGGTCAGCGCGGACTGAGGCCGAGCGACCAGATGTCGCTCTGGTGCTCCATCACGGTGAAGTAGAACTGGCCCCCGCGTGCCTGGAAGAAGGCGCGGCGCACCCGGGGCCCGTCCGGGGAAAACCGCACCAGCTGGCGCTCGGGCCCTCCGCGCGACGGGATGCCCCAGAACCCCGCCGTGGAGTCATTGGCGTTCGAAACGAAGTAGAGCTCCCGCCCGTCGTCCGACCAGCGCACGTGCTGCGCGGGCGTCGCGGTGACCCGGCTGGATGCACCGCCGGCCGCCGGCACCCGCCAGATGCCCTGCGCATTGATGTAGGCGATGGTGCTGCCGTCGGGTGACCAGGCCGGCCAGCGCCCGCCGCTGCGCGTGAGCCGCCGGATGTGCCCCCAGTGGTCCAGGGAATCCCGCCGCATCACGTAGATCTCCCGCCGCTCGTCCTCCCGCGTCGACTCGAACACGATCTCACTACCATCCGGTGACCAGCGTGGGGCCCGGTCCTGGCCCGGGTCGTTGGTGAGCTGCTGGGTGGCCCCGCCCGCAGACGGCATGACGAACACGTCGCGCGTGCCCTGCCGGATGCTGTGGAACGCGAGCCACCGGCCGTCGGGCGACCAGGTCGGGAGGAAATCGTCCCGGCTGTCCGACGTGAGGCGCACCAGTTCCCCGGTTTCGAGTGACAGCCGGTAGATGTCCTGGTTGCCCTCGCGATCGGAATCGAGGGCGAGCCACTTGCCGTCGGGCGAAAGGTCGAACCCCTCGATCACCTGGGTCCCGGAGGTGACCGGCGTGAGTGGCCCGAGCGCGGTGAGGGAGCGCGGGATCGGCGTGGCATAGACGTTCGAGCGCAACTCGAGCCGGCTGTACACCAGCAGCGTCCCGGCGCGATCCACGCTGATGGTTTGCGCACCCAGGCCGGTCGTCACCCGCTGTGCCGAATCCGGCGGCACGCCCGAGCGCGCGAGCGGCAGGCGGTAGATATCCCGCCCCCCCTCCCGGTTGGATACGAACAGCAGCCCCCGCCCATCGGGCAGCCATTGCGGGCTCAGGTTCATTGCCCCGTCATCCACCAGCGTCGTCTCGGCGCTGTCGGCGAGTGTCACCAGCGCCAGCCGCGTCGGCGCGAAGTTGGCGAAGTTGCCGACACTGCCGTAGACGAAGTCGGCGTTCTCCACGATGAAGGCGATGAACCGCCCGTCCGGCGACCACGCCGGCGCCGATGCGCCGCGGATGTCCCAGCGCCCTTCGTGCAGCAGCCGCCGACCGCCCTTTTCGACGTCGGCCACGTAGAGCTTGCCGCCACTCGAGTAGGCGAGTTGTGAGCCGTCGGGTGACCAGTCGAGCCCGAAGAGCGGGCCGACGGAATCGCTGCCGGGCACGAGATGCGCAAGCCCGCCGAGCGCCGGGATCACGAAGATCCCGGTCGGCGTCTGAAGGGCGATCCGCGTGCCGTCGGGCGACCACTTGGGCGAGCGCTGCGGGCGCGGCAGTGTCGGCGCCGGCTGCACCGGGCGATCGCCGTCACGCTGCTTGACGAAGAGTTCGCCCGCCTCGGGACCGCCGGCGATGTAGGCGAGCATCTGCCCGTCGGGCGAGATGGCGGGATCGAGCTCGAGGCCGGCATCGAAGGTGAGTTGCCTGGTCTGTCCCGCCACCAGCATGCCCCTCGCCGACTGGTCGCGCAGGAGGAGCGCTGCGACTATTGCGAGGGCGAGCCCCACCACGGCGGCGGCGAGCCACGGCCGCCGGCCGCTGCCTGCGGTCGCCTGGCCGTCCGCCAGTCCCGACTCGATGGCCGGCAGGAGCTCGGCCGCCGACTGCCACCGATGGGACGGATCCTTTTCCAGGGCGCGCTCGATGCCCCGCGCCAGCGCGTCCGGCGTGTCGGGCCGTTCGCCCTGCACCGGGGCCGGGACCTCGGTCATCTGGCGGGCGAAGATCCGCTGCGCGGTCGAGTCCGAGAACGGCGGGTGACCGGCGAGCATCTCGTACAACACCGTGCCGATGGCGTAGATGTCGGCGCGGTGATCGACATCGGGGGCCGCTGCCGCCTGCTCCGGGGCCATGTACGCCGGCGTGCCGAGGGTCAGGCCCGCGCTGGTGATGCCGCTGTGGTCGGTGGCCTCGCTCAGTGCCTTGGCGATGCCGAAGTCCATCACGTAGGCATGACCGGCGCCGAGCATGACGTTCTCGGGCTTGATGTCCCGGTGGACAACGCCCTCGTGGTGGGCGTATCCAAGCGCGTCCGTGATCTCGCGCCCGATCCGCGCCGCATCGGCGATCGGGAGGGGGCCCGTCCGGGTCAGCCGGGCCCGGAGCGTCTCCCCCGTGACGAACGGCATGACGTAGAACAGCTGGCCGGCCGCCTCCCCCGAGTCGAAGAGGGGCAGGATGTGCGGATGCTGCAGCCGGGCGGCGATCTCGATTTCCTGCAGGAAGCGCTCGGCGCCCAGGATGGAGGCGAGTTCGGGCCGCAGTACCTTGATCGCGACCCGACGCCCGTGCCGCAGGTCGCGCGCCGCGTACACGCGCGACATGCCACCGCGTCCCACCTCCCACTCGACCGCGTAGCGGTCGGCGAGGGCGGAGCGGATTCGGTCGAGCGGATCGACCATCGTGGGCCGTTGTGGAGGATGCTGGAGCATATCCTCCCTACGGATTCGCGGCCACGACGGCGTCAGGCGCGCTGCGGCCGGCTCTTGAACACGCGGAAGAGGTAGATGAGCGAGGGTACGAGGACCACGAACCCGAGCGCGAGCGCGCCGAGAACCAGCTTCAGAGTCGTATCCGGCGCGGCGGCGGCGGCGATCGTGAGGTCGGGCGGGAGCAGGTAAGGGTACTGGCAGAGCGCCCACCCGGACAGGATGAGCACCGCCTGGAACGGCGCGGCCACGCGCGCGAGCCGGTAGCGACGCTGCCACAGGGCCGTGAAGGTCAGCAGGGCCAGCCCGCCCACGACCACCTGGTAACCCGGCGCCCATGGGCTTGCGGTCAGGCCCTGCCACACGAGTGGCACGTACCGCCGGGCCAGGAACAGCGCGAGCATCGCCGCGAGGAAGACGCCGATGCCGGCCGCGAAGGCGCGGAGCCGGAAGTCGTCCTGCAGGTCCGGATCGTCGGTTTCCAGCGTGAGGTACACCGCCGCGAGATAGGCGCAGAGGACCAGAGCCAGGGCGCCGATCGCGAACGGGAACGGCTGCAGCCAGGGCCGCACGTACGCCTCGGCGAAGGTGCCCGACGGCCGTGCCGGTATGCCGCCGGCCGCCACCGTGCCGGCCGCCACGCCAAGCAGCACCGGGGTGACCAGGCTCGCCCACGAGAAGACCATGCCCCATCGGCGCTGCACGTCATCGCGCTGGCTGTCATAGGTCCGGAAGGTGAACGCCGATCCCCGCAGGACGATGCCGACGAGCATGAGGGTCAGCGGTATGTGCAGTGTGACTGAGAGCCGCGCGAACCCCGAGGGGAAGCACACGAAGAGCAACACCACCGCCAGGATCAGCCAGACGTGATTGGCTTCCCAGATGGGCCCGATCGCGTCGGCGATCAGGGCGCGCTGTCGCTTCCGCCGCGGGCCGCTGGCGAACAGGTCCCACACGCCTCCGCCGAAGTCGGCGCCGGCCATGACGAGGTAGGCCGCGAACGCCACGACCACCCCGGTCGCGATGAGCAGTGCGGGCGTGAGTTCAGGCATCGCGCAGCACCGGCGTGTAGATGCGCTGCCAGTCCTCGGCGCTCGGGCTCTTCGCGATCTGCCGGTACATGAGCCAGACCACCGCCACCGCCAGCGCGCAGTACAGCAGCGTGAAGAGCGTGAACGGCACGATGAGCCCGGGCATGGGTGTCACGGCGTCGGCGGTGCGCATCACGCCTTGGATGATCCACGGTTGCCGCCCCAGCTCCGTGACCATCCATCCAGCCTCCACAGCAAGGAAGCCCATTGGGGCGGCGAGTGCCACGCCGCGCAGGAAGCCCCGATGCTCCGCCAGCTGGCGGCCCCGCCAGGCGAGCCACGCCGCCCAGGCGGTGATCGCCATCATGAACGTGCCCAGCCCGACCATGAGCTGGAACGAGAGGTGGACCAGCAGCACGTTGGGCCATTCATCGCGGGGCACGCGGTCCAGTCCTGTCACCTCCGCCTGCGGATCCCCGTGGGCCAGTACGGACAGCAGGTAGGGAATCCGGATGGCGTAGCGCGTCCGGCCGGCATCGGCGTCCGGGATGCCACCGATGATGAGGGGAGCGGCGGACTCGGTGCGGAAGTGTCCTTCCATTGCCGCGAGCTTGGCCGGCTGGTGCACGGCCACCATCTTGGCGCTGCGGTCGCCCGAGAGCGGCTGCAGCAGGGCGGCCGGCCCGCCCACCAGCAGCGCCACGGTGAGCGCATGCCGGTGAAAAGTGTTCATCGGCTTCTTGAGGAGGAGGTACGCGTGGATGCCGGCGACCGCGAAGCCGGTGGCGGCGTAGGCCGCCAGGATCATGTGAATCGTCTGCGTCAGCGCCGCCGGGTTGAAGATGGCGGTGATGGGGTCGATACCGACCGCCTTCCCGTCGGTCATGGTAAAGCCGGTCGGCGTGTTCATCCACGCGTTCGCGATCACCACGAAGATCCCGGAGAGGGCGCCGCTCAGCGCGACGATGATTCCCGCCCACAGGTGCGCGCGGCCGGAGAGCCGCTCCCAGCCATAGAGGTAGACCCCGAGGAAGATCGCCTCCACGAAGAAGGCGAAGCCCTCGAGCGAGAAGGGCATGCCGAAGATGGGGCCCGCGAACTCCATGAACCCCGGCCACAGCAGCCCCAGCTCGAAGGACAGCACCGTCCCCGACACCGCGCCCACCGCGAACATGATCGCCGTGCCCTTGGACCAGCGCTTCGCGAGTTCGAGATACACCTCATCGCCGGTGGCGAGCCAGCGGCGCTCCGCCATCACCATGAGCAGCGGCATCCCGATGCCCACCACGGCGAAGATGATGTGAAATGCCAGCGACATTCCCATCTGGGAGCGCGCCGCGAGGAGGTCATTCATGCGCTGATGGCTCGTAGGGGTGCGATCATGGCGTTCTGAACATACCCTCGGGGCCGTCCGGGCTCGCTAGCCCCAGTCGGGGCCGAGCTGGCGCCAGATGACGGCGGGCGGCTGCATCAGGTCGCGGCAGAGGTGGATGGGTACGTCCCGCTCCTCCTCGACGCCCCACGGATTCGAGGTGCGGTCGATCTCCGAAACACTCCGGCACAAGGGCTGGAGGTCCGCGACCGTGCCGCCGGCGATGATCAGGATGTCGACGGGTCGTTCGGGCAGGCCCCAGTTGTAGAAGTCCCCGCTGCGGCTGACCGGATAGGGCAGCCCGTACCGCGTCGCATACATCGCGAGGGCGCCGGCGCGGCCGTAGTTGCCCCCGACGATCACAGTGCGCGCTCGCTCCCCCTCCGGGAGCGAGCGGTACGCGGCCGCCACCACTGCCGCGAGATCCTCCCACCCGATCATGTCCGCGAAATCCTGCGGCAGGGGCAGGACGGTGCCCTGGTTGGTAGTGACGGCCCGTGCCACCCCCAGTCGCGCGGCGTACATCGCGAGCGCCGCGCGCGGAAGGATGGGCGCTCCCACCGGCAGCAGCAGCGCGCCGGCGAGCATCAGGAAGGCGGCCATGGCAGGCACGACCCGGCGCCTTCCCGGGTGTTCGCCCATGCGCGCGAGCGCCACTGATCCTGCGGCAATGAGCAGCGGATGCACGGGGGCGAAGTAGTAGTCCTTCCCATGCAGGAGGAGCAGCACGACCAGGATGGCCGCGACGGCGTACGCTGCCGGCCGGAACCGATGCGCCAGGGCACCGACCGTCAGCGACCACGCGCCGATCAACATGAGGAGGGCGGCGGGGCCGAGCATCAGTGGCTGCGCGGACAGGAAGGCGCTGGGGGTGACGCGCTCGAGCTGCGACTGGCGCAGGGCCGACATCTGGGCCAGGAACGGCCAGTCCCACGCGAACTGCCCGGCGATCGTCGGTATCGCCATGGCGGCGGCGGTGGCCGCCGCGATCCATGGCCAGCGCGTGCGGAGGTCCCGCCGCAGGGGCGACAGGATCACGGCCACGGCAACGCCCAGCATGAGGAAGGCGACGCTGAACTTGGTCATGGCGCCGAGTCCGAGGGCGATGCCCAGCATGCCCCACCAACCGGCCCGGCCGCTCGCGCCCGCAGGGCGTGCCAGCAGTTCCAGCAATGCCAGGAACGCGAGTGACGACCAGACCATCTCGAATACCACTGGCTGGAACAGCGTTCCTGCACGGACGAACACGGGAGCCACGAGCACGGCGAGCCCGGCAAGCAGCTGCGCGCGTCGTGCGCCGCCCATGGCGCGAGCCATGGCCGCGGCGAGCAGGATGAGCCCGGCGTGCAGCAGGGCGGGGAGCAGGCGCGCGCCCGCGACCTGATCACCGAAGCCGGCCTTCACGAGGCGCGCCGCCGCGGCGATGAGCGGCGGGAACTGCATGCGGAGGAAGTCGAGGTGGTCGCCCATCGCGAAGTAGAGCAACTCGTCGCGATGAAAACCGAAGCCCGGCTGCGGCAGCGCGTGGATGCCGAGGGCGACCAGCACGATCGGGACGAGCGGGGGCCACGCGAACCCGGCGGGTGCATCCGTGCGGAGGGCGTTCACGGCAGGATACTAGCTAGAAGAACACCTCGATGCCGAAGCGCATCGCCCTCGGGGGGGCGTAGTAGAAGACGGGCCAGAAATAGTCGCGCGCGGCCGCCTGGTAGAGCGGCAGCAGTTCCTCGGGGCCGGCCACCACGCCGTCGTGGTTCAGGTCGGCCGACGCGCGGTACCGCGGCGATTCATAGGGGATCGGCTGCGGGTTCGCGGCATAGGCCGATTGCACGGCGCTGTCGATTGTGGCCGGTGATGCGTAGGGCGTGCCGGTTTCAGGCCGCACCGACACGAGGTTCTGCGTACCCAGCAGGTTGCGGACGTCGAAGTACAGGCTGCCCTCCACCTTGCCGACCTGGAGCGGGCGGCGGACGAGCATGTCGATCGTGTTGGTCCAGGGAAGGCGGGCGCTGTTGGGCGGCAGGGGTATCGTCAGCGACGGATCGACCGGTGTGTACGGCAGGCCGCTCAGGAGCCGCACGATCAGGGATCCCTGCCACTTGGCGAACGGCTTGCTGCCCAGTACCGTGGGCCCGACGTCGGGTGAGACGACCCCCTGCAGGATGGCCGTGAAGGCGTGCCGCCGGTCGTAGTCGAAGGGAAACTCGATCCGCCCCGGGATGATGGTGTCACCGGTGGCGGGGTCGATCGTGTAAACGGTGCGTACGAGGAAGGCGTTGGACGAGTTCGCCTCGGCAAACTGCAGCGTGTACAGCAGGCGGAAGCCCCAGCCGCCCACGATCGCCCGCTCCAGGATGGCCTCGAAGCCACGCACGGTCCCGTAGTCCGTGTTGCCGAAGATGCTCGAGTCGGCCGTGAACCCCTGGGGCACCGAGGACACGAGTCCGTACAGCTGGCGCAGGTAGACACCCGTCCGGAGCAGCAGGTTCTGTGTGGGACGCATGCGCACATTGAACTCGAACTGCCACGCGCGCTCGAAGCCGAGGTTCGGGTTGCCGACGCGGAAGCGGCCCGTGCGGTTGATGTCGTCGAACGCCGCGTTCACGAGGTACTGGTAGTCGGGGGCCTGGCTGAAGTAGCCGAAGCTGCTGACGATGGTGAAGCCCTTGAGCACGGTGGAGGCGGCCACGCGCGGGTTGAGCGATCGCTGCTCGGTGGCCGGCACCCCCTCGAACTCCTGCTTCGAGTTGAACTGGTCGTACCGGAGCCCGGCGGTAAAGCCGAGTTCCTTCACCTTGTACTGGCCCTCCAGGTAGAGCGCCGCCGAGGTCGGCGAAAAGTCCGATGCCGTCGCCGGCGGTACGCTGTCGCCCACCGGGAGGTACCCGAGCACTCGCTGGAAGGTCTGGACTCGCTGGCTGACGTACTCGCCCCCGAAATAGAGGTCGCCGCGTGTCCCCAGGCCGAGGGTCGCATCCAGCTGGGCCCGGTACTCCCGGAAGTCGTTCCAGTCGAGCGAACCCCGCGATCCCTGTGACTGGAAGAAGGCGGGGACGCCCCACGGGGACCGGCTCGAATAGTCGGGGAGGTACAGGCCGGGAATCGGCTGCTGCGCTGCGACGGTATCGCGCGCGCGCGCGATGTCCTCGCCCACGATGTTGAAGGGAGAGGTCGTAAAGGCGCCGAAGAAATACTCCACGGAGTCGGCCAGCATGCCCCGCACGAAGCTGCGATCGAAGTAGCCGAGCCTCACGTCGATGACCATCGGCAGCTTCGCCGTGGGCGACGAGGTGTGCTGGAAGCTTGCGCTCAGCAGTGTGCCGGAGAAACTCAGCCCCGGCGCGTACTCGAGGTCGTACTTGTAGAGCTGGTCGTACAGCGTCTGTTGCTGCGAGCCATACAGCCCGAACAGGCGGACCGTGTTCCCCCGGCCGGCGGGGATCACGAGCTTGCCGGCGTACGACAGCTGCTGCCCGGCATTGTGTGGCAGCGGGGCCGGAATGTTGTACCGCGGATCCTCGGGATTGGTCGGCGCCGGAGCGCTGGTCGGGTCGAAATCGGTGCGCGCGTTGAGGTCGACGCCGAAGACGCCCTGGATGCCGGCCACGATCGGCCCGCTGCCCGAGACGATGAAGCGGTCGAGCCCGAGATCGGCCGGACCGGTGAAGGCCCGGTCGCTCTCGTACGCCACCCGGCCAATCCACTTCGGGCCGCCGTCGGTCGTCACCACGTTGACCATGCCCGAGATCGCCTGACCGTATCTGGCGCTGAAGCCGTTCGTCACCAGTGTCGCTTCGGTCAGGATGTCCGGCGGAATGCGGAGCCCGATCTGGTTGGTGGATGCGTCGAGCTGGTTCTTGACGCCGAGCCCGTCGAGGATGAAGGACTGCTCGCCCGGGCGCCCGCCGCGATAGCTGGTGCCCACGGCGCCGGCGCTCAGCGTGAGGGCCTCTTCGAGAGAGCTGACCGGCAGGTTGCGAAGGTCCTCGGCGGTGTAGCGCTGCTCGGTGGTGGTGGCGAGCGCATCGAGCGGGTCCGGCGGTCCCGCCTCCACCGCGAGTTCCTCGAGTTCCACGGCGCTCGACACGAGCACGATCTGGAGCGTGGTCGTCTCGCCCGACCGTATCACCACGTTCCTGATTGCCGTCGGCTGGTACCCGATGCGGCGCGCCACCACGGTGTAGGTGCCGCTTCGCACCTGGCGGATGCGGAACGCCCCCGACGAATCGGTCACCGTGCCGCGGCGCGCCTCCTCCACGGTGATGGAAACGTCGGCCAGGTACTGGCCGATGGTCGAGTCGCGCACCCGGCCACCGACGGCGCCGTCCTGCGCTGCCGTCAGGGAAGGCACGCACAGAGTCGTCACGGCGGCGCACCCTGCCGCGCGGAGCCACCGGACCGCCCCGCTCACGGCAGGTCGATCCGGTACACGTTGCCGCCGCTCACCGCGAGCAGGACCCTTCCGTTGCCCGAAAGCGCCGGACGCGTGTACACCCCGGCGATGTACTGCACCTGACCGTTCGTCAGGTTCACCAGCGCGAGGTTGCCGCCGTCGTCCACCTGGAGCGGATCACCGTCGTTGCTCGTCCAGCGCGTGGCCGCCCCGCCCACGACCGCCACCAGCAGGTTGCCGACGACCACGGGGTCTCGCGCAATGCTGTCCGTCCCGAAATCGAAGAGGGTCACGGTGCTGCCGTCGACCTGCCGCTCGTAGACCCTGGTGTCAAACGGGAGCGTGTAGAGCACGGCACCGGGGGTCCGGCCCGTGCCGGCCGACGTGGCGTACCCGGTGCCGGGCAGCACGACGGGGTCACCGGTCCCCTCGAGGTTCAGTCGCGCGATCTCCCGCCCCACACGGAGGAGGCTCGGAAACTGGCAGAACGGCTGGGTGCCCGGGCATGCAGACAGGTCGATCATGGCGAGATAGGCGAGTTCGCCGCCGCCGAGCAGCGAGAGATAGCTCGCGGAGACCTCGTGCACGCCGCTCGGTGCCGGGAACGGAAACTCGAACCGGGTCGTGAACTGGTCGGCGGTGCGCCACGGTGCCGTCCCGAGCAGCGTTACGGCGTCTGCGCCGGCTCCCTTCAGCCGGGACGATTGCACCAGTACGATGGTGGAGTCGTCGAGCGGCACCGGGTTCTCGTAGCGTTCGGTGGAATCGAGCGCCGCGGCGCTCCGCGGGCAGCTCTGGCTGACGGCCGTGCCGCCCAGGACGGGGAGCGCACCGATGCACTGGTGGAAGCTCAGGCTGCCCGCGCTCTGGTAGCTGTAGAGCACGATCGTGTCGCCCGGGAGGAACGCGGGCGTGAGGTCGGGGCCGGGGTTGTAGGTAAGCTGGACTGGCAGGTCGGGCGAGAAAGGCCCGTGATTGGTCTCGTCGGGGTCCTGGAACGGTTCCGAGTGACCGCAGGCCCACGCGCTCAGGAGGAGCGCCGGCAGGAGCAGCGGACGGACGCGCGCGCGTAGAGGCACGGGTGCTCCGTGAACTGGTCCGACGATTTCGCGAACAGGGGTGCCGCCGGGCAGCCGACCGGCAGGCACACAGGAAGACGCCGGTGTGCGAGAGGTTCGCACACCGGCGTCCGGATCAGGTGCCCTGGGGCACCGGGCCTATCTCCGGGGCGAGCCCACGATGGGCGCCATTGGCGTCGCGCTCCGCGGGGGCTCCATGCTGTTGCCCGCGCCCCGGCAGCCGAGCCCGATCAACACCAGCGACGCCGCCATGATCATGTTCTTGAGGATGGCCCGACTGCCGGAGAGGACAATCGCCATCTTCACATCCGGCTCCGCCGTGGCGCGCAGTTCCAGCACGTCCAGGGCGAGGAGGGCGCAGATCGCGAGCAGCATCAGCGCCACCGCGAAGCACAGGAACCCGAGCCAGCGAAGCACCAGGCGGTGCTGCATGATGCCCGCCACCAGCATCGCCAGTGCGACGCCAAGCAGCGGTGTGAGGAGGAAGCCCGCGAACAGGGAGCTCGACGCGAACCGCCACTTCGTCGACCCTGGGAAGTAGGGGACGATGCTGGTGAGAAAATCGATGATCGGGAGCAGCACCAGCAACGCGCTGATGAGGTAGAGGGGGCCGCTGATCTTGCGAAAAGGGGCCCCGTAGGGCCCCAGAACGGACGTCAAAGGGCACTCCTGGTCAGGCGTTGCCTCGGGTTCGCGCGAAAGCTAACAGGACGAGCAGGCCGGTGCCCATGAGCAGGAGGGTCTCGGGTTCGGGAGTGGTGGTGATAAACTCCTGCATCCCCCCCACCATCGGGGCGCCGGGCCGCATCGTGATGTCTGAGAGCACGAGGTAGCGGCTCCAGTCGTAGTTGCCCCCGTTGTCGTTGTACCACTTGGTCACCCACGCCAGCCAGGAATCGGCCCCCGCACTCGGGACGCCGCTGTTCGGGCCGGCGGTGATGTTCCAGATGGCCCGGTGGATGTTGCCCCATTGCTGGGACACCAGACTTGGCGGCGAGGTGGCGGCGGTGAGGGCGAACTGGTCGGTGAGCATCGCGGCCATGCGGTAGCGATCGAGGGCGGAGTACTCGGTGCCATACAGCGTAAGCCCGCCGCTGCTCCCGATGCGCGTGTGACTCAGGTCCGTGCCGTCGGCAAGGCTGGTCATCGCCGCCGTCTCGGTCTGGCCGATGTACGAGTGGTTGAGGTAGTCGACACAGAAGATGTCGATGGCGGGTGAGCCCGGTGCGCTGCCAAGCACGGCCTGGTAGGGACCGACATAGACACCACCAGAAACGCGGCCATTCACTCCGGTCATGCGGAGCGTGGTTGTCTCCGGATCGTCAGCCCTGAGAGGGCTGGCGTAGGTCGCGAGGGCGACGGCGATCGCGGCAAGGCGGAGCGTCCGCACGGGCGTTCTCCAGCTTCAAGGGAGTCGAACCGCAGACTTCTGCATGTCCGTCTGCGTGGATCCCTATGGAAGCACGGCCCGTGCCGTCACGTCATGATTCGCGACAGCGGCGAGAACTTCGACAGGCGATAGGGTGCGGGTGGGGCCTAACCCTATTGAGATGAAAGCCTTATGCGGCGGGTGCGGGGCGCGGTAGACCGGCCCCGCCTGACCCGTTCCCTTGTCGATGCGCCGCCGCAACCGGGCGCGGGCGCCGCACCGCAATCGTCCTAGGCCTTCAACCAGAGTCGCACGGCCACCAGTACGAGGAACACGGAGAACGCACGCTGCAGGGTCGCGGACGAGATCAACTCCGCCAGCTTGGCGCCCCCGAGCGCACCGAACAGGATCCCCACCGCCACCAGCAGCGACGCTCTCGGATCGAGGTTGCCACTCCGGTAGTAGGTGATGGCGCCGAGCAACCCCACTGGCAGCAACAGGGAGCCGAGTGACGTGCCCGTCGCCTCCTTGAAGGGCATCTTCGCGAATTGGGCGAGTGCCGGTACGATGAGGATGCCGCCACCAATGCCGAAGAGCCCGGCCAGGACGCCCGCGGCCAGGCCGATGACGATGAAGGTCAGCGTCATGCGTTACCGCGCCTTCAGCGCGTCGCGGATCTCACGCAACAGGATCACGTCTTCCGCCGGGGCGGCCGGCGCGGGCGGCGTCGCCTTCTTGAGCCGGTTCATCGCCTTGACCATCTGGAAGATGATGAACGCCAGGATGGCGAAGTTGATCGCCACCGTGATGAAGTGGCCATACGCGAATACCGGGATGCCTGCCTTGCTCACCGCCTCGAGGGTGTGGGGCATGTCGGGTGGCAGGGCGCTGAGCGGGATGAAGAGGTTGGAGAAGTCGAGCCCGCCGGTGAAGCGGCTCACGACCGGCATGATCAGGTCGCTCACCACCGAGTCAACGATCTTGCCGAACGCGCCGCCGATGATCACGCCTACGGCAAGGTCCATGACGCTACCCTTGAGGGCGAAATCCTTGAACTCCTGAACCATGCCCATGTGCTGCTCCTCGCTGAGATGTGGCGCGACCGGCCGGATGCCCTTCAGTACCCCGCATGCCGGCCGCGGTGACCGGCTGTCACTTCCCAAAGATGTTGCGCTGGGTCTCCTTCAGGTAGGCGCGTCCCGGCGCTGGCCCTAGAGCTGCTCGTACGGAGGCGCCGTGAGCACGGCGTGCTGGACATTGCCGGTGTTGCGCGTGCCCACCGGCTCGAAGAGCAGGACCTCGACTTCCTCCTCCGCAACCGTGCGGTGCTCCACTCCCCTGGGAACGATGACGAACTCTCCCGGTCCGATCTCCTCCACATGGGTCCGAAACTCGACCCGGAAGTGTCCGCGCACGCCAAGGAACAATTCATCCTCGTCGGCATGGTGGTGCCACACGAAGTCACCACGGAACTTGGCCAGCTTCACGTGCTGGCCGTTGAGCGTCCCCACGACGCAGGGACGCCAGTGCTCGCGAATCTCGGCGAACTTGTCGGCCAGCACTACCTTCCTCACGGCGGGTCCTCCGGCTGGGGTGCGCGTGATACGACCGGACCTCGTGTCCATGATGTAACCCGCCCGGCCCGGATGCGTGAGAGGGTGACCTGCCGTCCATCTTGCGCTCGCAGCCACTGCACTTTATACTGCAAAGCACTTTGATCGAGCCGCGGCCGGACGTGCCTGCCCTGCATTCCAGGGCCATGGACAATCTCAGCTTCATCCGGAGCGCGATGGAGCGGGCGTCCGCGTTCACGGCGGTGCCGGGGTGGGGTGGGGTCGCCATGGGAGTCACGGCAGTGCTGGGCAGCGTCGCGTCGGCCCGGGCCACCACGCCGCGCGCCTGGACGGTAACGTGGCTGGGCGTGGCGGCCATCGCGAGCGCCATCGGCGCCGTGACGATGGTGCAGAAGGCCCGTCGGGAGGAAGGGGTCGTGCTCAGCACCAAGGCGCGACGCTTCTTCCTGGGGTACCTGCCGCCAATCGGTGTCGGCATGCTGCTGACCCTGGTGCTCGTGCGGCACGAGATCTACGGCGCCCTCGCCGGCACCTGGCTCCTGCTCTACGGCACGGGCCTCGTTACGGGTGGCGTCTTCTCGGTCCGGGTAGTGCCTATCATGGGCGCCTGTTTCATGGCCCTGGGCGCGGTGGCACTGTTTACTCCGGCCTCCCTGGCCAGCGTCTGGATGGGCCTCGGATTCGGCGGGCTGCACCTGGTGTTCGGGTTCCTGATCGCACGGAGGTATGGTGGCTAAGCCCTCGCACGCGCGCCGCATCGACCACGCCGCCTCACCACCGGCGCCTTCGACGCTCGGCGCGGTGCAGGGCGGCGCGACCGAGGCGCTCGAGCTCGACCGCGTGATCCACGAGCGCATGCGGCTGGCCATCGTGAGCGCCCTCGCCGTGAACCCCTCGCTCAGCTTCAACGAGCTGAAGCAGCTGCTCGAAACGACCGACGGAAACTTGAGCGTGCATGCCCGCAGGCTCGAGGACGCGGGCTATGTACGTTGCTCCAAGAGCTTCGAGGGGCGGACACCGCGCAGCGACTATGAACTGACGGGCAGCGGTCGCCAGGCGCTCCAGCGGTACCTCTCCCATATGGAGGCCTTGATACGCGCGACACGGAAGGCGTGAGAGAAGAGCAAACAGGGAAGGGAACAGGGAACGGGATGCAGAACGGGGATCGCGAGGTGATCCCTATTTTCGGCCCACTTAACTTTGCAGTGCAAAGTACTTGCTCGGGAGGATGACATGCTGCAGCTCGATCCGGAAACATCGCTGGGACTGCTGCTCCGACTGGCGGGCGCCGCCGCGTTCCTGTTGCTCGCCGCCGCGATCACCGGCGCACTGCTTGTCGCGGCGATCGGCTTCGTGCGGGGCAGCGCGGAGGCGACCCGGCGGGCAGGGATGGCGGCGCTCGCCCTGGCGGGGGTCTACGGAGCACTGCTGCTCGCCGGTCCGCTGCTGCTTGGGCGCCGCACGCTGGCGCCGGGGCAGGAGCTCGCCTTCTGTGGCTTCGACTGCCACCTCCACCTCACTGCCACGCACGTGGCCCGCGATGGGGGGCTCGACGTGACGGTGCGGGCGCGCAGCGACGCGCGCGCGGCACCGGAGGACCCACGCTACGTGACCCTGTCCGTGGTGGACGCGAGCGGCACCCGCTATCCCGCCGACTCGATGACGCTGGACACTCCGCTCGGTCCGGGCGATGTCTACGAACGCACGCTGCATTTCGCCGTGCCGGCATCGGCCACCGGGCTGCGGCTGGTCGGCACGTGGCAGGGATGGCCGGCGTACGCGATCCCGGGACCCGACAACATCTTCGTGCAGCGGCGGAGTGGCATCGTGCTCACCGCCGACACGGGGGCAACCTGATGCGCGGCCGGGTGGCGCCGCAGTTGCTGGGTGCCGGCATCGCGCTCGGCATCGGATGGCGCCTGTTGCAGGAGACCGTGCCGGGTCGCCTCGACTGGGCGCTCGCGTTCGGGTTCCTGCTCCTCGTGCTGGTGGTGCTCCATGGCCGCGGCCTGCTCCACCTGCCCGACTCCGATCGTATCGTGTTGGGGGTTCCGGCAATCCTGCTGCTCGGCGCGCTGATCTGGCGCGATTCCGAGATGCTCTTCCTGGTGAATCTGATGGCGCTGGCCGGGCTCGTCGCGTTTGCGCGGCCGGTGCGCGTCGGGATCAGGGCCCAGCTGCTCGAGAGCGGGGTTGGCGACCTGCTCATGCGCCTGTTCCACGCGATGCGCGGTGCCGCCACCGGCGCGTGGCCATTGCTCGGGGCTGTCCGAGGTCCTGATTCCGCTCGCACACCGGGCACGCGCTGGGCCGCCGGGCTCGGCGTGCTGGCCATCTCCCCTGTGCTCCTCCTCTTCAGCCTCCTGCTCGGCAGCGCTGATCCGGTCTTCGGGCAATTGCTGGGGAACCTCGTGGATCCCGAAGCGGTCATCCAGCGGGTCGTGCCGGTGCTGGTCTATTCATGGTTCGGGGCGGGACTCCTCTGGGCCCTGACCCGCGCGCCGTCGGCCAGGGACGTGGTGCCCGCGGGCGGC
>JAGGAG010000108.1 GCA_017889745.1 Gemmatimonadota bacterium
GACGTACCCGCGGGTGCGCCTCTCCCTGCACGAGATCTCCACGGCACCACTGGTGGTGCAGCTGCAGCAGGGCGAGTTCAACGTCGGCTTCCTGAGCCAGCCAGTGACCGAACCGGGATTGCAGACCCATTTGGAATGGCGTGAGCCGTTCTGTGCGGTGCTGCCGAGCGATCACCGTCTGACGAAGACGAAGACGATCCGGCTTCGCGAGCTGGCGCAGGAGCCCTTCGTGTCGGTGTCGCGGCCGTCATCGCCGGAGATGTACGACCAGATGATGCGGGACTGCCGCGATGCGGGCGTGAAGCTGAGGGTGGTGCAGGAGGCAGGATCGTGGCAGGCCACGGTGAGCCTGGTGGCCGCAGGGATGGGCGTGACGATCGCGCCCAAGTGCGTCAGCCGACTCCGTGTCCCGCGGGTGAAGTATCGGGAGCTGTCGGGCCCCGCCCCGACATACGGGCTGGCGCTGTGCACCGGAGAGGGCCCCCTGTCCCCGGCAACGGAGTCGTTCCTGGAGAGCTGTGGCGCGTTGGGCTGAGAGCGGGCGCGACACCAGCCTATTTTCCCCCGATGCCCGAACTACCTGAGGTCGAGACCATTGTCCGGGACCTCCGCCCACAGCTCGTCGGTCGGCAGATCCGGAGCGCGAAGCTCTCCCACGAGGACGTCCTGCGCGGCGTCACGAAGCGCAGGCTCCTGACCGCACTCGCCGGTGCGCGAGTCGTCGGCGTGACCCGCCGCGCGAAGCACGCCGTTATCGACCTCGAGCTGCCTGCCCGTACCGCCCGCCTGGTCATCCAGCCCGGCATGACCGGCTCGCTGATCATCCACGACCGCGCCCTCACGCCCGACGAGGCGAAGTACGCCGTCCTCCGCGCCCCGCTCGACGACGGCCGGGAGCTGATCTACCGTGACGTGCGCCGCCTGGGCACAATTCTGCTGCTCGATGACAGGGGCTGGAGCGCCTACGATGCGGCACTCGGCCCTGAGCCGCTCGACCCGGCGCTGACCCCCGCGCGCTTCGCCGGCATCCTGGCGTCGTCAAGGCAGGCAATCAAGAAGGTGCTGATGGACCAGCGGAAGATCGTCGGCGTGGGCAACATCTACGCGAATGAGGCCCTCTTCGCGGCGGGCATCGATCCGTCCAGGCCGTCGTCACGACTCACGACCCACGACTCACGACGGCTTCTCAAGCATGTGCGTCGCATTCTCTCGGCAGCCATCGCCTCACAGGGCACCACCTTCCGCGACTATCGCACCGGCACCGGCGCAACGGGCAACTTCCAGCTCGAGCTCCTCGTCTACGGCCGCGAGGGGGAGAAGTGCCGGGTCTGCGGCACCAGGCTCGCGCACACGCACGAGATCGACGCGCGCATCACCGTCTTCTGCCATCGATGCCAGCAGTAGCCGGCGCCCCCACGCTCGCCCTCGCGTCGGCCGACCTGGAGCGGCTCCGCGTGCGCGTGCGGGCGCTCGCCGAGAACCGTCCCGGCGTGTACCGGATGCTGTCGGCAACGGGGCGCATCCTGTACATCGGCAAGGCGCGGAAGATCCGCACCAGGCTCCTCTCGTACTTCCGCGCCGACAACCACGACAAGGCAGCGCGGATCCTGCAGGCTGCGCACGACATCAAGTGGGACTATGCGCCCAGCGAGTTCGCCGCGCTGCTCGGCGAGCTCCGCCTCATCCGGCAGCACCGCCCGCCCTACAACGTGCAGATGAACCGCACCCGCCGGGAACTGCTCATCAAGATCAGCGGGGGCGCGGCACCCCGGGTGTACGGTGGCAGCGCCGTGGCCGTCGGCGACCGGCTGGCCTACGGTCCGTTCAACTCGATGGGACGGATGCTCGATGCGGTACGCGTGCTCAACGACCTGCTCGGCCTGCGCGACTGCGCCGCGACCATGCCCATCGTGTACGCCTCGCAGGGCGACCTCTTCGATGCCCCGCGACACGCCGCGTGCATGCGCCACCAGTTCGGCACCTGCACGGGCCCCTGCGCCGGCTTCGTGAGCGAGGCTGATTATCGCTCGCGCGCCGATGTCGCCGCGGCGTTCCTCGAGGGCCGCACGCTGACCCCGCTCGATCGCGCGGTGCACGCCATGACGGAAGCGGCGGCCGCGAACGACTTCGAGCGGGCGGCGCGCTGGCGCGACAAGTTCGAGCAGCTCGAGTGGCTGCTCGCCGCCACCAGCCGCGCGCGCACCGCCATCGACCTGCTCACCTTCGTGTATCGCGATCCCGGCACCTTTGGTGACGACCGGGCCTACGTCGTGCGCCGCGGCGTGGTGCGGGCCACGTATCCCTGGCCCGGGACACCCATCGAACAGGCGGCCTTTGCCGGTGTCGTGGCCCGTGAGCAGGAACAGCTCGCCGGCCCCGCGTGGCCGCTGCCGCTCGAGTTCCTGGACGAGATCCTGCTCGTGTCGGCCTGGTTCCGCCGCCATCCCGAGGCCCTCCGGCGCACCACGCCGCTCGGGGAGTTCGACGCGAACTGCCATTGACCGCCCGCCACGAACCGGCGGCCGGACGCCACAGACCGAAAAGCAGGCTTCTGCACCGCCTCGGGCCCTCCCCCAAGTCCCTGCACTGCCCCGTCTTCCGTCGCTGTCGCGAAGCCCGACACCGTCGCGCTTCCTGACGCTGATGCGCCGGTACGACGCATTTCCGCTGGCATCCCAAGTGCCCCTTGTCCGGGGCAATGCGATTCCTTCTTCGGGTCCTCCTGCAGTTCGTGGCATTCACCTGCCTGCTCCTCGCGGCGCATCCGGCGCGCGCGGAATCGGCGGGCCGGCGCGAGCCTGCCCGCGTCACCGTCTACCCGGTGAGCCGGGCGCGCGAGGGCGGCTGGTACCTGCAGCGCATCAGCATCCAGGGCGAATTCCAGGCGTCGATCGGCGCCTCGCTCGAGGAGGCGCTGCCCGACAGCCTGCTCAACGATCACGAGCGGCACGTCATGGCGTGGGACATGGCGGGACTGCTGCGGTGGGACGTGGACTTCGCGCGCGGGCTCGACGTCGGCGACCGCTACTCGATCGTGTTCGAGCGCTTCCTGGGCGACAACGGCGAGGTACGCTACGGCCGGCTGCTCGCCGCCGAGCTGCTCGTCAGCGGGCGCCAGGTGGCGATCTATGCCTTCGACGCGCCCGACGGCCGCATCGTCTACTTCGACGGCGAGGGTCGCTCCCTCGAGCGCAGCTACCTGAGTGCGCCGGTGGACTTCCAGAAGATCAGCAGCGGATTCTCCCGCTCGCGCTATCACCCGGTGCTGCATCGCTGGCGGAGGCACGAGGGCATCGACTACGCGGCCGATCCTGGCACGCCGGTCCGCACGATTGCCGACGGCATCGTGGTGCGCGTCGGCTGGGCGGGCGGCTACGGGCGAATGGTCGAGGTCCGTCACGCGAACGGTATCATCACGCGCTATGGTCACTTGAGCGCGTTCACCCCGGGCCTGACGCCCCGCATGGCGGTGCCCCAGGGCGCCATCATCGGTGCCGTGGGTTCATCCGGCCTCGCCACGGGGCCGCATCTCCACTTCGAGCTGCGCGTGAACGGCGTCGCCACCGATCCCCGCTTCCTCCCTCGCGAGGGCGGGACGCCGATCGCCGAGGATGACCGGGTAGCGTTCATGATCCAGAGACAGAAGCTCCGCGGCCTCATGGATGAGCCGCCCGCGACCGCGCTCTCCGCCAACACTCCGTAGACGTTCAGAACCGCACGCTCACGCCCATGCCGATGCCGTTCCGCGTCGGTACGATCACGGGCTGTGCACGCGGCACCTGGACCGCAACCCATTGGTCCTGGGGCTTCAGGGCGCCGAGGAGCGCGCCGAGCGCAGCACCCGCGGCGGTGCAAACGCCCACGTAGGCCCACTCGCCCGTGGTCTCCCATCCCGAGGTATCCAGCGCGGAGTAGATGAGCAGCGTACCACCCGCCGTGGCCGCCCCCATGAGCGCCCCGACCGCCGCGCCCCGCGCCACCGCCGGCTTCTTCCCCGCGCTGTACCACAGCTCGCTGAGCCCGCTCAGCGAATACGTCTCGGTGGATTTCGTTTTCGCGTTGGCCAACTCGATGCTGTCGGCCGTGACGCTGACGAGCGAGCCCGTGATCCATTTCCCCGCGTCGCGGAACCGGATCGAGACGCCCGGAGTGAGGTTGTCAGTGCTGCCGACAGGCGCCTGCGCCGGGACGGCGCTGGCCAGCAGCATCTTCAGGAGCAGGATCGCATGGGGAACGGGCCGTCGCACCACGGGACAACTCCGGGTCGGGGTTGCCCTGAGGTTCACCCGCGGGCATCAAGTAACCGTCAAGGCACGGAGCGGACCCACACAACGGCCCATTGCCCCGGCAGCATCTCGACCCGCGTGGGTCGCTCGCCTGGCCGCGGGGCGGGCCACGCGTACCAGGCATGCGGCGAGTCGTCATAGCTCCGGAACGCGATCGTGGCACGGCGCCCTGAATCATCCGCAAACCACATGACCGGCAGCTTGAGCTCCACGCTCCATCCCCTCGCGTCCGAGGCACCCAGCACCTCCCACCCGTCTCCACTCCGTTCCTTCCCCAGACGCCAGTCGGGATCATCGCCCGGCGCCATCCACCGGCCGTGGCGTCCGCGGTTGACCACGCTGCTGTCCAGCACGCGACGCAGGTACCACTGGGTGTCGTCATGCCCCGGTCCCGGCGTGCGATCGCCGAGCGGATCCAGGTTCACCACGAAGTCATCGCCCCAGTAGAACGTGGAGTCCGTCATCCGGGCCGCGACGTATGCGGTGTCGCCCGACCGCACGACCCAGATCGCCACGCTCCCCTGCGCCGTGGCCAGCGTGACGGCGGGGATGCCGTACTCCGCCTCCGTCGCGACGCCATCGAATCGCGGCGTGGTGACGGCCTCGCGAATTCTCAGGGTGTCGCTCCCTTGAAGGAGCACCAGCGCGAGCGCAGGCGATAACAACATGTCCCGACCGGGTTGCAGGGTGAAACAAATCGGCACGGCGGGGCGTCAGGCGGTCATCCTCGAACCGTGGTCGTTCTCATTCGTGCATCAATCCTGGCCCTCCTCCTCGCCGTCATGGCCGTTCCCGCCGCCGGCCAGACTAATCCTCCCGCAGCCCCAGCCGCCACCGCGGCACCAGCCGTCAACTACACCGACACGCAATGGGTCCTGCTCGGCCGCCAGGTCACCGAGTGGTTCTTCGCCGGTCAGACCGACAGCATTCTGGCCCACTCCTCTCCCGATGTCCTCGATCGCATGGGAGGCGCCACGGGCCTGCTGGAAGCGCGCGACCAGCTGCTCTCGCGCGCTGGCTCCGAGGTCGAGGTGATCACCGACAAGATGACGAAGCGCAAGGGTAACCCGCAGTACTGGCGCGAATCGAAGTACGAACTACCACCCGAGCCGATCGTGCTTCGCTTCGTCTTCAACGCGCAGGCCCAGATCATCGGCATCGGCATGGGGCCGGCGAGCCAGACCCCGGCGCCCGATCCATCCTAGACGCCGATAGCCTCGATGTGCAGCGGGGCCCGCGCCTCGCGGCCGAGCCCGCCATCGCCAGCGTTCGCGTGCTTGATACAACGGCGTTACGTGTGGCCGCGATCGTCCAGCGCCAGGCGGTACATGAAACTGCGCTCGGCGTGAGGCCTTCATCAGCACTTCACCAAGATGTCACTTGCCGCCGTGTAGGGTGATCACCAGATTGCTCGCTTCTTCCCCGACCAAGAGGCGTTTGTGATGAGGCTCCTTCGGAACATGGTGTTGTCGCTGGGTCTTGCGGCTATTCCCCTGGCGGCTGCAGCACAGCAGGTCACCGGCACGCCAGGCTCGCCCGGCGCCACCACCACCATCGACGGCAAGCAGCTCCCGGCTCCCGACCCGAAGTTCGGCGGCGTCATCAAGGATGGCGCGCTGCAGTCGACCCCATGGTGGGCGCCGCGCATCGTGCCACCGAAGAGCGCACCCAACGTCCTGCTGATCATCACCGACGACGCCGGCTTCGGCGTGCCGAGCACGTTCGGCGGCGTGATCCCGACACCAACGATGGATGCCGTCGCGAAGCAGGGCCTCCGCTACAGCCGGATGTTCTCCACCGCGCTCTGTTCGCCGACGCGCGCAGCCCTCATCACCGGGCGCAACCACCACTCGGCTGGCTTCGGCGTGATCTCTGAGCAGTCGACGGGCTTCCCCGGCTATAACAGCATCATCGGCCTGGACGAGGCCACGATCGGGCGGATGCTGATCGACAACGGATACAGCACGGCGTGGTTCGGCAAGGACCACAACGTGCCCGCATTCCAGGCCAGCCAGGTGGGGCCATTCGACCAGTGGCCCACCGGTATGGGCTTCCAGTACTTCTATGGCTTCATCGGTGGCGACGCCAACCAGTGGGAGCCGAACCTCTTCCGCAACACGACCCAGATCTACCCCTACAAGGGGGCGGCGCCCGGGACGTGGAACCTGATCACAGCGATGGCGGACGACGCCATCGACTGGATGACGCAGATGCACCAGATCGACCCCGGTAAGCCCGTGTTCATCAAGTACGCGCCGGGCGCCACGCACGCGCCGCACCACCCCACGCAGGAATGGGTGGACAAGATCCACGCGATGCATCTCTTCGACGCGGGCTATGAAAAGCTGCGCGAGCAGATCTTCGCGAACCAGAAGCGTCTCGGCCTGGTCCCGCAGGATGCCGTGCTGTCACCCTGGCCTGCCGACGTGCTGAAGCCATGGAACCAGCTGACCCCCACCGAGCAGAAGCTCTTCATTCGCCAGGTCGAGGTGTTCGCTGCGTACGCGGCCTACAGTGACTACGAGATCGGGCGGGTCGTCAAGGGCTTCGATGATCTCGGCAAGCTCGACAACACTCTGATCATCTACATCAACGGCGACAACGGCACCAGCGCCGAGGGCGGTCCGCTGGGCACGCCGAACGAGGTCGCGTTCTTCAACGGCGTCAACAAGATGCCGGCGGAGACGCAGATGAAGTGGTACGACGTGTGGGGCACTGAGGAGACCTACAACCACATGTCGGCCGGCTGGTCCTGGGCGTTCGACACGCCATTCGACTGGTTCAAGCAGAACGCGTCGCGCCTCGGTGGCATCAACCAGAACATGGTGGTCTCGTGGCCGGCGCGCATCAAGGACGGGGGCGCACTGCGCACCCAGTTCGTCCACGTCATCGACGTCGTGCCCACCATCCTCGAGGCCGCCGGGCTGCACGCACCCGAGGTGGTCGATGGCGTCAGGCAGAAGCCGATCGAGGGCACCAGCTTCGCGTACACCTTCGACGCCGCCAACGCGAAGGTAGCGTCTCGGCACAGCACCCAGTATTTCGAGATGATGGGGCAGTGGGCGCTCTACAAGGACGGCTGGCTCCTGAGCACCAAGGTGAACCGCGCCCCGTGGGAGGCGTTCGGGCCCGCCAACGAGGACCCGCTCAACAACCAGGTCTTCCAGCTCTACAACCTGAACACCGACTTCAACCAGACGAAGGACATCGCCGCCGGCAATCCCCAGAAGGTCAAAGCGATGCGGGCGGAGTTCCTGACGGAGGCGAAGAAGTACCAGGTCCTGCCGCTGGACGCGTCCGTCGCTGCACGCATCGTTGCCCCGCGGCCGAACATCACCGCGGGCCGGACCGAGTTCGTGTACACCAGGCCGATGATCGGCCTGCCGCAGGGCGACTCGCCCCTGCTGCTGAACACCTCCTACACCGTCACGGCGGACATCACCGTGCCACAGGGAGGCGCGGAGGGCATGATCCTGACCTCCGGCGGGCGCTTCGCGGGCTACGGATTCTACCTGCTGCAGGGAAAGCCGGTCTGGCTGTGGAACATGATCGACCTCGAGCGCATCAAGTGGGAGGGCGCGGACGCGCTCGCGCCCGGCCGCCACACGATCGAGTTCGACTTCAAGTACGACGGGCTCGGTGCGGGCACGCTCGCGTACAACGACTTCAGCGGCGTCGGCCGTCCCGGCACCGGGACGCTCAAGGTGGACGGCAAGGTCGTCGCCACCAAGGAGATGCCGAAGACCCTTCCCATGATCCTCCAGTGGGACGAGAGCTTCGACATCGGGTCCGACACCGAGACCGGCGTGAACGACGCCGACTACAAGCCGCCGTTCACCTTCACCGGCAAGCTCAACAAGCTGACGCTCAAGCTCGACCGGCCGGAGCTCACGCCGACGGACATCCAGAAGCTGCAGGCGGCACAGCGCAACAACAGCTCCAGCGAGTAGTCGCGCTCACTTCATCTTGAAGCCCGTCGCCTCGATCTGCGCCGCTGTCATCTGGACCACGCTCACGGTGAGCGGGATGGGCGTCAGCGGCGTATCGGTCGAGTCGGTGGGCACCGAGACGATGGCCTCCACCACGTCCATGCCCTTGATCACCTGGCCGTACACCACGTAGTTGCCGTCCAGCCGCTTGAGGCCGTCCTTGTTCACCACGATGTAGAACTGGCAACCCGCGGAGAGCTTCTGCGGGTTGTCGTCGCGTCCGGCGCCCACCGCGCCGTACACATGCCGGAGATCCGGCACGAACTCCGGCGCGAGGTTGTAGGGTGAATCCTTGAACCCTGCCGGCGTGTCGGGACATCCCCCCTGCGCCACGAAGTTCTTGATGACCCGGTTGAACGTGAGCGAATCCCAGTAGTGCCCGTTCGCGAGCTTGATGAAGCTCGCCATGTGGTTGGGGGTCTGGGGATAGAGATAGAACAGGATCTCCCCCTTGTCGGTGCGGATGCGGCCGACCGGATAGGTCGTCGCGGTGTTCGCCGACAGCACGGCAATCAGTGCAACCGCCGCGAGGGCGGGCAGGTACCTCCGCATGCGTATCACCCCCATGAATCAGGCCTCGTCGGGATCGGTGAGGGGCACCAGCCGGCCGCGCGGCGGGATGCCGGGCTCGAGTTCGAGGATCCCCACCGACGGAAGGATGTCGAAGCGCCGCTGCCCTGCCGCGCCCGGGTTCATCACGGTCACCACCAGGTCCACCAGCGTCAGCACCGGCTTGTGCGTGTGCCCGTACAGGATGATCTCGGCGTCGGGAAACGCGGCGTTGAGCGCGTCGGGGGTGGGGCTGCCGAACTGGTCCCCGTGCGTCACGACGATGTCGAAGCCGTCCAGCCGCAAGTGACAGCGAGCCGATGTCCCCGGCGTGGAAGATGTGATCCACCTCGCGGAATACGTCGAACACCTCGCGACGCAGCAGGCCATGGGTATCGGAAATGACGCCGAGCCGCATGCCTGCGGGCCGCCTCAGCCCTGGCTCGCGCCGGATGGCCCGGGCGGCGGCGTGCGGAGACGGGATTGCTGCGCGTCCGCCAAGCGGATCTGCAGCGCGGACACGAACTCACGGGCCTCGTGGCGGAACTTCCGGCCCACCAGCAGCGTGACCTCGCGCGGGTTCCGCGGGGACAACTCGACGAACGAGGTCGCGTCGCGGGCGGTGAGCCGGATGCGGCTGGTGAGGATGCCCGGCTGGAGCACCGCCGACGCGATCGCATCGTACTGCACGTGCGCCGCGCCCGTCCCGCCGCCGTCCGGGGCTTCCATCTCGAACACGAGGGCGTCGTCGGACAGCACGACATGCCCGCTGAGCCGCCGCGACAGGGAGCTCACCATCAGCCGCGCGTCGGGGTCGGCGTCGTCCGCCGACGTGGAGAGCCGGAACGGGATGTCGAGCGCCACGTCAGCCCTCCCAGCGGGCCGCGATGGTGATGTCCAGCGACAACTGGTCGATGATCCGCTGCACCACGAAATCCACCAGTTCGGCTACCCGCTTCGGGCGGTGATAGAAGCCGGGTGCCGCCGGCAGCACCGTGCCTCCCGCCTCCGTGACCGCCACCAGGTTGCGCAGGTGCACCAGCGACATCGGCGTTTCTCTCGGCACCAGGATGAGGCGGCGGCGCTCCTTGAGCGTCACGTCGGCGGCACGCTCCACCAGCGACCGGCTCGTGCCGCCGGCGACCGCGGCGATCGTGCCCATCGAGCAGGGGCAGATCACCATGCCGCCGGTGCGCTGCGAACCCGAGGCCGGCAACGCGCCGCGATCGTCATCGGTGAAGCAGCGCACGCTCCCCCACTCCCCACCCGTGGCCGCCTTGAGCGCGTCGAGGTCCCCGATGCCGCATTCCTCCCGCAGCAGCCGGAACCCGTGCCCCGACACGATGAGCCACACCGGCACCGCGGCACCCGCCAGGACCTCCAGCAGGCGCACCCCGTACGGCGCACCCGACGCCCCCGTAATCGCCAGCACGATCGGCAGCTGCTTCACGATTGAGCCCCGTTCACCGTTCACCGTTCACGCTGTAAGCCTATCGACCAGCGCGAAGGAAAATACCGTCACGCTCATAACCGCATTCATCGTGAAGAAGGCCGCATCGAGCCGGGACAGGTCGTCGGCATGCACCAGCTGGTGCTCCCGGACGAGGATCGCCGCCGCGGCCAGGACACCCGCGTAGTACCACGCCCCGAACCCCGATCCCCAGCCGAACAGCAGCAGCGCCGGGATCGTGATCCCGTGCAGCACCTTGGCGAGCAGTATCGCCCGGGGCACGCCCAGCCGTACGACCGCGCTGTGCAACCCTTCCTGCCGGTCGAAGGCCTCGTCGGGCAGCGCGTAGAACACGTCGAACCCGGCCACCCAGGTCGCCACCGCCACTGTGACCGCCACCAGCACCCACCATGGTGTGCTCCATTGCCCGGTAATGGCGAGATACCCCCCAACCGGCGCGATGGCGAGGCTCAGGCCGAGCCAGGCGTGGGGCCACCAGGTGAAGCGCTTGGCAAGGCTGTAGATCATCACCCACGCGAGCGCGAACGGGGCGAGAAGGGCGCACAGCGGATTCAGCGCGCGCGAAATGAAGAGAAAGGCCACGGCGGCGACCGCCACGGAAACCCACGCCTGCCCCACGGTCAGGGTCCCCCTGGGCAGCTCGCGGTTGCTGGTGCGGGGATTCCGCGCATCGAACCGCCGATCGGCGATCCGGTTGAAGCCCATCGCCACCCAGCGCGCCGCGGTGAAGGCGGCCACCACCAGCAGTACCTCGCGCAGGTGCAACGGCGACACGCGCGATGCCGCCACCACCCCGAGCAGCGCAAACGGCAGCGCAAACAAGGTGTGGGGAAGCTTCACGAAGTTGGCGAATCGCACCATGAGCGAGTCGCCCACCAGCACCTGCCCCTCAGCCATTGTCCCCCCGTTCACCGTTCACCGTTCACCAATCACGCAGTCGGCTTGACCCCCACGTGCATCGCGCAACTCCCTCCCAGCAGGGTTTCGAACGTCACGTCCCCGAACCCGCTCGCTTCCATGCGCCGCGCCAGCTCAGGCGGCGCCGGAAAGACCCGGGTAGACTCTGGAAGCCATGAGTACGCAGTCCTATGTTTCGAAATGGCGCGACCAATCCGCGGGAGCACGTGATCAAAGTAGAAATCAACGAGCGCCCGGAACGGCGGCCAACCCGGCTGCGACATCTCGAGGATCGCGAGGCGCGCGCCGGGCTTGAGCACCCGCGAGGCTTCCCGGAGGCCGGCCTCGAGATCCACCAGGTTCCGCATGCCCCAGCCCACCACGGCACCATCGAAGTAAGCGTCCGGGAACGGAAGCTCGAGCGCATCGCCCGTCACGGGGAAGATCGCGCGGCCACCGATCTTCGATCGCCCCGTGCGGAGCATCACGGGCACGAAGTCAGCGGCGACGATCCGGCCGGTGAACCCTGGCTGCCCGGCGAGCGCTGCACTGAAGTCGAGGGTCCCTGCGCACAGGTCGAGATAGACGCCGCCCGGATACCGCTCCCAGCCCAGCCGACCAACTGCGCGCTGGCGCCAGCGCTGGTCGAGGCTGAAGCTGATGATCCGGTTCAGGCGGTCGTAGGTCGGGGCAACCGCCGCGAACATGGTCCGCACGTATGCCCGCTTTTCGGGCCCGCCAAAGACGGGTAAATGCTGATTTGATGCGGACATACGAGCGCAATCTAGCCCGGGCCGAATCGCGTCCGCAAGCACGGTGACCCACCGTGGCTGAGCGCGCGGCTGCCCTCAATGCCCTCACCGACCAGGAGGTCGTCCTCCTCGCGCGCGGAGGCCAGGAACGCGCCTACCGCGAGCTCGTCCGCCGCTATGAGCGCCCGATCTTCTCCCTGCTCTACCGCATGGTGCGCGACCGGGAGCTCGCCGAGGACCTCTCCCAGGAAACGTTCGTGAAGGCGCTGAATGCCATCGAGAGCTACCGCCCCGAGTACAAGTTCTCGTCCTGGCTCTTCAAGATCGCCAACAACGCCGCGATCGATCATCTCCGCCGCCGCGAACTCGACACCCTCTCGCTCGAGGGCTCGCCCCACGCGGTCACGCCCGACGCGGTGGAAGCGACCGCCCTGCAGATCGGCGATCGGGGCGAGACCCCGCTCGATATCGTGGAAGCGAAGGAACTGGGCGGCGAGATCGAGCGGGCCATCGCCCAGCTTCGCCCCGAGTACCGCGCCTGCATCCTGCTGCGCCACGTCGATGGCCGCGCGTATGAAGAAATCGCCGAGATGCTCGACCTGCCTCTCGGCACGGTAAAGACGTACATCCACCGCGCCCGTAACGAGTTGCGGCGCCTGTTGGCGCATTTGAAGGAGTAGCCCATCTCTTTTCGATCGTGTTCTGCCGGAAGTGAAACCCCGGCCGTCCAGCCCGCGTAGGAGGGGTCAATTCTATGGAGCGCTCAGTACTGCAGCACCTCACACCC
The DNA here is from genome assembly GCA_017889745.1 of Gemmatimonadota bacterium. Classification (GTDB taxonomy): domain Bacteria; phylum Gemmatimonadota; class Gemmatimonadetes; order Gemmatimonadales; family GWC2-71-9; genus JAGGAG01. Next base: position 12,732 of record JAGGAG010000108.1, read on the forward strand.
GACGAGATCGATCTCGTCCTCGAGGGTAACTACCCCGAGGTTCTTCGCACGCACGTCAATGCCTGCCCCGATTGCGGTTCGCTGCTGGCTGGCGAGCGCCTCGTGGTGCAGTGGCTGAGCGCGCTCCCGTTGCACGTGCCCGCCGCCGGGTTCGAAGACCGGGTCATGGCACGGGTGCAGGTTGTAACGCCCCGCTCGGCGCTTGCGACGCTGCGCCACCGGGCGCTGGCTACCCCGACGTCGCGCGCGCTGGCCGCCGGCGCGGTGCTGTCGGTGCTGGGCTCGCTCACCGCCAGCATCGTCTGGTCCCTCGGGCACCGTGAGGTGCTCGCCTCCCTTGGAATGACCGCTCTCCGCAGCGTCGCCGAACTCGGCTGGGTAGTCGTGCATGGCCTGGCGACCACCCTCGTCGAGCAGCCCTGGTACGGATCAGCACGCGCGCTGGTCGATTCGCCCGCGCGCCTCGCGTTCGTTGCCGGTGGACTGACGACGGCGTGGGCCGCGGGAATGCTGCTGATGCGCCGGCTGATCGCCATTCCGGCTGGGTCGGTGGCGCATGAGCACATCTAGGGCGCTCCGGCTCGCTCCAGCAATCGCACTGATCGCCCTGCTCGTCCGGCCAGCCATCGCGCGGGCCGACGAGCCCAGCGACATGCTGCGCGATGTCTGGACCCGCATTCAGCAGATCGCGCCGGGCCAGGACGCCTCGCCCGACCGGCCGCGGCCCCAGGCGGTGCCCGCCGCCGCCGATGCGCCAGCGATCTCCCTGCGCGACCTGTCTCATCCCATCTCCCTCGAACGAAGCATCCGCGCCGCGGCCGCCGTGCCACCGGGCCAGCTTCACCTCACCATCCCGAACGGCCAGGCCCGTCTCGGCGACTTCAGCATCGGATCCGACCAGCGGGTCACCGGCGACCTGCTCGTGCTCCGGGGGACCGCCGACGTCTACGGCCGTCTGGAGGGCAACCTGGTGAGCTGGGGTGGCGACATCGTGCTGCATTCGGGAGCGGTGGTCGCCGGTGACGTGCTGGCGCTCGACGGCCAGGTCCGTCTCGCGGGGGGCGAAGTGACCGGCGAAGTGCGCACGATGTCGTCCCCGGCGGCCGAGCAGCCACCGGCCGCGGTGCAGTCACCGATGAGTCATGTCCTCCGCTCGCTTGCGGGCACGGCCGGTGTCTTCCTCACGATGCTGCTGGCGGGGTTCGGTCTCGTGCTCTTCGGCAAGTCGTCGCTCGAAGTCACCTCCGATACCGTGCGCAGCTCCTTCAGCCGCGCATTCATCGTGGGCCTCCTGGGCCAGATCCTGGTGCTCCCCACGTTCGGCATGCTGGTGGTCGGGCTGATCCTCACCGTGGCGGGCATCCTGCTCATTCCCTTCGTCGTCATCGTCTTCGCCCTCCTGCTCGTCGCCGGGATCGTCGGCGGTGCGCTGGCGGTGGCACACGCCATGGGAGAGTCGATCACCCGCCGCCAGATGGCGCAGGGACGGGCGCTGTCGCCCAACAGCTACCGCTATCTCGTCGTGGGGCTCTGCTGCGTCCTGGCGCCCTGGCTCGTCTGGACCTTGTTCGGATGGGTGCCGGTGGCCGGCGAGCTCATGCTCGGCGCCGCGATCCTCATCAGCTGGCTCCTCGCCAGCGTCGGGTTCGGCGCTGCCCTGCTGAGCCGCGGGGGGTTGAAGGAGCAGTTCGCCGGACGGTTCATCCCGCCCGAGATGCTCACCGACGAGTTCCTCTGGGCCACGCCCCGCTATGGCGTGCCGGCGGTCAAGCGGCCCGACAGCACCCCCACGCCGCGGTCCGGCACCCGGCCCCCGGACGGTTTACGGTGACCCGCGCCCTGCTTTTCGCCACGCTCGCTCTCGCTGCCGCGGGCGCGGCGCAGGCCCAGACGCTCCGCGAGTACTCGAGCACGCGGCAGGATCACGGTGAGTCCCGCCTCGCCACCACCGTGCAGTACGCCGGCGGTACGCTCAGCCTGGTGCCGGCACCTTCGGGAATCCTCTACGCGCTGCGCCTCACCTACGACGCCGATCGCTTCGCGCCAGTGGCCCGGTTCGACCCGGCCGTGCCGCGGCTCATGCTCGGCACCGAGGCGCTCGCGCGATCCGGCGGTGTGCGGGTGAGTCATCGCGGCACGCCACCCGCCGCCACGATCGCGCTCGGCACCCGGGCTGACCTCGATCTCGACATCGAGCTGGGTGCCGCCGAGGCGACGCTCGAGCTTGGAGGCATCCGCATCAGCCGCCTCAAGCTCCAGACCGGTGCCAGCAAGACCGTACTCCGCTTCTCCGAGGCCAACCCGATCCGGTGCACCGGGGCCGAGCTGTCTGCGGGCGCCGCAGAACTCATGGTGACCGGATTGGGGTACGCCCGCTGTCGTGAGGTGGACTTCACTGGCGGAGTAGGCAGGGTGACGCTCGATTTCAGTGGGCGCTGGGCCGGCCCGATGCGTCTCGAGGCGACAATGGCCATGGGCGAGCTGGTGCTGCGGCTCCCGAAGCGGGCGGGAATCAAGCTCGAACTCGACAAGTTCCTGGCGAGTTTTGCCCCCGCAGGACTCGTGCGAAGCGCCGATGGCCGCACTTGGAGCAGCGCCGGATTCGCCGACGCCAGCCAGCAGCTGGTGGTCGACCTGGAGACGGCGTTTGGTGGTGTTACGGTCGAGTGGATCGACTGACGGCAGGGTGACTCACCCCCGCCGGCGCGTCCCGGTCACGGGCTGCGGTCCCTGACTGCCTCCTTCGAAGCCCTCGATCTTCCGCTGCACCGTCCCTTCGAGACTGTCACCCCTTGCGCGCAGTACCCAGGTACTCACCACGGTTGCCTCACGCTCGGAGCCATTGATGTTGATGGTGGCCTTGGTGTGCGCGGTGAACGTGGCATCTCCCGCACCGGCTTTCGTGGCGACGCGAACCGGCGGTCGGGCCGGAAGATCCGGGGCGGGGTCGGTTGCCAGGTTGGCGACGAGGGAGTCGGCCTTGGCGTCGATGGTGAGTGTGCCGGTCGCCATGATTGGGGTCGCAACCCCGTCCTCGATCCGCATGCCACCGGTGTAGGTGATTTGCCAGACTCCGACCAGGGGTTTCTGCTGGGCCTGCAGTACGCCGGCACAGAGGGTAAGAATCACCACGGCGGCACGAGTCATCGGCTGTGAACTCCAGTGGAAGTTGTATTGAGAGCCCGCCCGCCTGGCGGGTCCTTCTCTCTGATGCCTGGGTCAGCCCGGCCGTCGCACGACCAGCAAGATGTCACTGACCATCACACGGGCAGAAACCGGAAGCCTCTCCCGGCACATCCTCGCCGACGTGCGCTCGCTCTGCCAGGAGGCGTACGGCGAGGACGTTGCCGGCTGCTTCGGCGACATCGGCCCCGGTGTCCATCTTCTCGGATGGCAGGGATCGGCGCTTGTCTCCCACGTCATGTGGGTGCGGCGTACGCTGTATCCTGCGCGCCTGGCGCCGCTCGAGTCCGCGTACGTCGAGCTGGTGGCCACACGTGTCGCGGAGCAGCGGCGCGGATTCGCCACCGAGTTGATGCGGCGTCTGGCGCACGAGATCCGGTCGTATGCTCTCGGCGCCCTCTCCCCTTCGGATCCCGCGTTCTACGGGCGACTCGGCTGGGAGATGTGGCGCGGTGCACTCTTCGTTCGAACCGCGAGAGGCGCGGAGGCAACCCCGAACGAGTCCGTCATGGTGTTGCGCCTGCCGGCGTCCCCGTCTCTCGACCTGACGGCGCCCCTCTCCGTCGATTGGCGGCCTGGCGAGGTCTGGTGAGCCGCTGGTGGCCGCCGGCTCGCTGCACGGCGTTCGCAGCCGGGCTGAACGTCTATGCGACGGTCGCCATCCTGGGGGCGTCACAGTACTTCCACCTCTTCTCCCTGCCAGCGGGCCTGGGCATTCTGGGGCACCCCGTCGTCATCTTCGGGTCCGCCGCACTCTTCTTCATCGAGTTTTTCGCCGACAAGGTGCCCTACGTCGACACCGTCTGGGACTCGATTCACACCCTGGTCCGTCCCACCGTCGCCGCGGGCCTCAGCTTCGGCATCTTCTCCGGCATGCCCGAGGCGTGGAAGATCCTGGCGGCGCTGATGGGTGGCTCGGTGGCGCTCACGTCACATGGCGCCAAGGCCGTCACCCGTACGGCTGCGAACACCAGCCCGGAGCCGTTCAGCAATTGGATCCTGAGCGTCATGGAGGATGCGGTGGCGATCGGGCTCACCACGCTGGCCATGTCGCATCCGGTCATTGCCGGCGCCATTGCGGTGGTACTGGTGGTGCTGGCGGTGCTGGTGATCCGGCGGGTAGTGCGGTTCTTCAAGCGGGCGTTCAGCGGCGAAGCCGCTGAACTGCCGACCGTCCCAGGGCCGGGGTCGTGAGACGGGCGACGGCATGCCCGTGCATGGCTGCGGCTACCGCGCTGCTACTGCTGCTGCTCGTGTCATCGACTGGCCTTGCCGCTTTCCCTCCCATGGCGCCTGGTCCCACCACGGTCACCATCCTGTATGACGCGTTTGGCCGACGGGACGGGTTGGTGCAGGATTGGGGCTTCGCTGCCCTGATCGAGTACCAGGGCAGGCGCATCCTGTTCGATACCGGCAACAATGCGGTCACATTTGCGCAGAATGTCCAGCGCCTGCACATCGACCTCAAGCACCTCGATCTCGTCGTCGTATCGCACCGCCACAGTGACCACATTGCGGGGCTGGGCGTCGTGCTCCAGGAGGATCCCAACGTCCCGGTCTATGCGCCGCGTGAAGTCTTCGGGATCTTCGGGAGCAGCGTGCCCGGAACTTTCTATCGCGCTGAACCCGCCCTGCCGGACAGCATGCGGTACTTCGACGGCGTGGTGCCCGGCGAGATCCGCGGCGGCACAATGTGGCCCGCGGCCCACCTGATCGTCGTGGACTCATCACAGGTCATCGCTCCGGGCATTCGCATCGTGGCTCTCGTGTCGGATGTCCCCGGTACTCGCGAGCTCCGGGAGTTGTCGCTGGTGCTGGCAACGCCCACAGGCAGCATCCTGATCGTCGGCTGCTCGCACCCGGGGATCGAGCGCATCCTGGCCGCGGCAACCGCGGGAGGCGCACCGGTGCGCATCGTTCTTGGCGGCCTGCACCTCGTCGCGGCCCCGGATTCCATCGTTGGTCCGCTGGTACAGCGGCTGCACGATCAGTGGCGAATCGCGCAGGTAGCGCCCGGCCATTGTACCGGCGAGCCGGCCTTCGCCGCGCTGCTGCGGAAGTATGGCCCCGACTACCTCTACGCCGGCGTCGGTGAGCGACTCGACCTGCCGTAGCCGTACGCACAGCGGAGGGGCCCGGGTGCGTGGGCGATCAGCCGCCCCCGCGCGTCGCCAGGGCGAGATGCGCCTCCTCACCCGCCTCGCGGGTGAGGTCACGGTCGCCCATCGCCACCCCGATCTTCTGCAGGAAAGCGTTGGGCGGTTCGCCCCCCGCGAACACCCACATCCAGTCATTCGGTATCTCGGTGATCGTGCCCGCCACGTCCACCAGCACCGACTTCTCCCTCACCTCGACGGGTTGTGAGCGGAAGAGCACGCGCACCTTCTTCGTCCGGATCGCTTCCTTGATTCGCTGGGCGTTGCGCTCCTTGATCCGGCTGAACTCCTCCTGCCGGTACGTGAGCGTGACCTGGTTGCCCTTCTGGTAGGCCAGCCCCATCGCCGCTTCCACCGCACTGTCGCCGCCCCCGACCACCAGGATCCTCGAGTTGACGTAGGCATCGGCCTCGATCAGGCCATACATGACCTTGGGAAGTTCCTCCCCCGGAATGCCGAGCTTCCGCGGGGTTCCGCGGCGGCCCAGGGCGAGGATCACGCTGCGCGCCCGGTAGGCGCCACTGGTGCTGGTCACCGTAAGCGTGCCGTCCTCCTCGCGCTCGATGGCCTCGACCTTCTCCTGCGTCCGGACCTTCACGTTGCCCTTCTTGATGACGGAGGACCAGAACTCCATCAGCTTTTCCTTCGAGATCTCAAGCTTGTTGAACTTGCCATGCATCGGGAAGTCCACCGGGCTCGTCATCACGAGCTTCTGGCGCGGGTACTTGGCCACGGTGCCGCCCAGCTCCTCCTGCTCGAGGGTCACGTAGGTCAGCCCCTTTTCCACGGCGCGAAGTGAGGCGCTGAGGCCGGCCGGCCCCGCGCCTACGATGCACACGTCGAGCACGTTCGCAGGCCGCGCTCGCGAAGCCCCACGCCGCGCGACCGTGTCGACGCACTCCCGTCCCTGGTTCACCGCGTTCTTGATGAGGGCCAGGCCCCCGAGCTCGCCGATGATGAACACGCCGGGGATGTTCGTCTCGTACTCACGGGAAAGCCGCGGCATGTCGGCGCTGATGCTCGGGCTCGCCATCACGATCTCGATGGCGCCCACCGGGCACGCGTCCGCACAGAGCCCGTGCCCGATGCACTTCGAGCCATTGACGATCGCCGCCTTGCCCGCAATCACCGCCAGCACATCGCCCTCAGGACAGACATCGACGCAGGCCCCGCAGCCAATACAGTACGAGACGTTGATGTGCGGGTGCTGCGCCCGCGGGCCGCCCGAGAAGAGCTTCCCCCGCTCAGCCGCGGCCAGCGCGTCCCGCTCACGCCTTCGCGTGCGCCGGAGGTGCAGGACGAGCGGCCCGACGAGAAAGAGACCGAAGACGAGATAGATCAGCAGGTCCATCGTTGCTCACGGCCAGGGATTGTTGCATCGCACGCTGCGCCAAATGGGGCAACGTGCCAGAAACGATCGTCGCGCAGCGACCAGCACTGCCGAGTTGCGGGTCCTTCAATTGTGACCGCCGGCACCAACCAAGTACCAGCGATCGAGTCGGGAAACGGCGGATCGCACTGAATAAATGCAACACGACGATGCACCTGTAACGCCGCGTTGCACTCGCCAGCCGCTATCAGCCCATTGAGCCTGGCCAACACCATGTCAAAAAAGGACTTGGGCTGCATCATCCAGGTCGCGATCACGGTAGGGTTTTTGCGGGTCCCCCGTCCGTACGAGTACCGCCTCACTCAAGCATTGTACACCGCGAACCCTCTGCCCACAGGCTGGGGGCTCACTGATTCATACGTTGTGCCGGAAAGACGATGTCACCAACGAACCTCGCGCCAGCACCCAGAGCAGCTCCCGATCGTCGGCGATCGGATGGGGGCCCTCATCCCCGTTCCACGCGGCCGTCCCGGCCGGTGCGCCCGGGCGCGCGGCGGGCGCCTGGCGTCGCGACCGTGGGGGCGGCGGTCTTCACCCTGATCGTGGCGGGCCTGAACCTGTTCGGCGCGCGGTACTACCTCGAGCCCAGGGCCGAGCAGGTGCGCGACCCCCTGCATGCCTGGCTCAAGCCCTCCGGCTATCTCGGCCAGAGCGCCGGGATCGTGGCGCTCGCGATCTTCCTGTTCCTCTGGCTCTACCCGCTGCGCAAGAAGTTCCGCTGGCTCGCCTTCACCGGCTCCATCTCGAAGTGGCTCGACGTGCACGCCGCGTCCGCCCTGGGCCTGCCGCTGGTCGTCGCCATGCATGCCGCCTGGCGCTTCGGCGGCGTGATCGGGCTCGGGTTCTGGTCGATGATGGTCGTGTGGGCGAGCGGCATCGTGGGGCGCTACCTGTACTCGAGGATCCCCCGCAGCCAGGCCGGCGTCGAGTTGACCATCGAGGAAATCGGGGAACAGCGGCAGGCGCTGCTCGAGGAGATCGCCCAGCGCTCGGGCCTCGACGCGGCCGCGGTCGAGGCGGCGCTCGATCCCGATCCCACGCCCACCGAAGGGCTCGGCCTCTGGCCGACCTTCCGCCGCATGCTCTCGGACGACCTGAGGCGCCGGAGCGCCGCACGAACACTGCGGCGGGAGATCCAGCGCCGCCGGCCGCTCCAGCGCCGCGGCGACATGGCCGCGCTCAAGGAGGTCGTGCGGCTGGCCAACCGGGAAATGGCCCTGACACAGCAGTCGCGCATGCTGGGGGCAACCCAGAACATCCTGCGTTTCTGGCATGTGGCTCACCGTCCGCTCGCCATCACGGCGCTCGTGGCGGTGCTCATCCACGTGGCGGTGGTCGTGTCAGTGGGCGCCACGTGGTTCTGGTAGGCGGGAGACTCCTCGATGGCACCAGCGGTGTTTGCCGGGCGGTCGTCCTCACCCTCGCGTGCTGCGTGATGATGGTCGCGCCACTCCGCGCCCAGATCTCGCCCGGCCCGCTGGCCACCGCGCACGCGTCGCTCGAGGGGCCTGCCCAGTGCACCCAGTGCCATGGCAGCCGCCGCGACCCGATGGGTGCGCAGTGCCTGGCGTGCCACAAGGACGTCAACTGGCTGAACGAGCGCGGGCGCGGGTTCCATGGCAGCGCCGAGGTGAAGGGAACGCCGTGCGCCTCGTGTCATCCCGATCACGCCGGGCGGGACTTCAGCATGGTCAAGTGGCCCGACGGAAGTGCCGCGCGCTTCGACCACAAGCGGGCGGGATGGGCGCTCCGGCAGAAGCACGCCGAGGCCGAATGCAGCGACTGCCACGCGCCGAAGTACGCGGTGTCTCCCGCGGCGAAGCTCTCGGTCAGGAAGACCGGCCAGGGCTACACCGGGCTCGAAACCACGTGCACCAGCTGTCACGAGGACGTGCACCGCGCCGCGCTGGGGCAGGACTGCGCGAAGTGCCACGATGCCGCGAGCTGGACCGTCACGCCCGGCTTCAAGCATGACACCACCGCCTACGCGCTCACCGGCAGGCACGACGAGGTGAAGTGCGACAAGTGCCACCTCGATGCGCGGCTCTCGCCCAAGAGTGACGGCAGGGGTCACCTGGTGCCGGTGTACCAGCCGGTGTCCTTCGGCACGTGCGCCGACTGCCACACCGACCCGCACGACGGCAAGCTCGGTCCCAAGTGCGCAGACTGCCACAGTACCGCGGGGTTCAAGGTCATCGACAAGAACCGGTTCGATCACGACCGGACGAAGTACCCGCTGGCGGGCAAGCACGTCGCCGTTTCGTGCGCGGCGTGCCACAGGGACTTCTCCACGCAGGCGCTCAAGGCGCCGGCTTTCGCGACCTGTACCAGCTGCCACAAGGACGCCCACAACGGCACGGCGACCCTGGCCGGCAAGCCGGCCGATTGTGCGTCCTGCCACAACGTCGCCGGGTTCACGCCCTCGACCTACACCGTCGCGACCCACGCGAAGACGAAGTATCCCCTGGAGGGGAAGCACACGAGCGTCAAGTGCGCGGCGTGCCACGCCAAGGGCACGAGCATCACCGCGGTCGCACAGTTCGGCACGTCGAAGGTGATGATGCGCCCCGCGTTTGCCCGCTGCACCGACTGCCACGCCGACGACCACGGCGGCCAGCTCAGGACCGCCGCGAACAAGGGTGAGTGCGCCAGCTGCCACGTCGTGGCCGGGTGGACGCCAAGCACCTTCGACAGCGCGGCGCATGCACGGACGCGGCTTGCGCTCGACGGGCGCCACCAGGAGGTCGCCTGCGCCGCCTGCCACGGAACCACCCGCGTCAACCTGCCGCCGCTGGGCACCACCGTCGCGCTGGGGAAGGCGAACTTCCTGTTCAAGGTGAATGAGGTCGACTGCGTGGCCTGTCACGTCGATCCCCACCAGGGCCGCTTCGCTGCGCGCGGTGCCCGGGCCAGGACCACCGGGTGCCTGGCCTGTCATGGTACGCGCTCGTTCCGCCCCTCCAGCACCACGGTCGCGGCGCATGCCGACTTCGGGTTTGCCCTCGAGGGCGGGCATCGGGCCACGCCCTGCTCGGCCTGCCACAAGGAACTGACCCGGCCGGAGGTCGCGAAGCGATCCTCGCTCGTGCGGGCCGGCGGCACGTGGGCCGAGCTGCGGTTCGAGACGAAGGAAGAGTGCGTCGCGTGCCACACCAACCCGCATGGCACCCAGTTCGATGCCTGGAGCGCGAAGGGCGCCTGCGCGGCCTGTCACTCGGTGG